>JBGPBV010000003.1:0-102742 GCA_041481445.1 Vicinamibacteria bacterium | reverse complement strand
CGAGCTCCGCGGGAGCCCGGGTCCGTCTTCCCGGGCGGACCTCAGGAGCGCGCCCTGATCGCCTCGATCACCGTCGCGGGGACGCGCGCGACGGTGATGTGCTTGGGGCCATCGCCGATCGGCAGCCGCACGATCTCCTTGCGCTCGGGGATCGAGACGATCGACAGGTCGTCGCTCCGGGTGTTGGCGATGAGGCACACCTTCCCGTTGTCGGCGGTCTCCGCCCACCCGGGGGCGTCACCCACCGGGATCGTCGCCAGGAGCTTCAGGTCGGGAGCGCTGACCAACGCGGCATAGTCCGAGGCGCGTCCGGCCAGGCACAAAGTCTTGCCGTCCTCGGTCAGGGCCAGGCCGTGATGAGGAGCCTCGAAGTCGTAGTCGGCGACAGTGATGCCTGGCTTCACCGGCAGCTCGAGACGACGGGTGAACTTGCGGGCCACGAGGTCGTAGAAGACGACCACGTGCTGGTTGGCCAGCTGCGCGTAGAGGCCTTTCTCGTCCGGCGCAAACTGCCAGGGGCGGATGGCGTAGTCGGTGGGGATCCGCTCGCGCGTCTCGAGCGTGTCCACGTCGACGACGGTCAACTGGAAGGGAGCGCCCGGCGTCTCGGTGAGCGGAGGCGCGTCCGGGGCGCGCCGAAGGCTGCCGAGGGGGCCGATGCTGGAGTTGTAGAGGAGCTTGCCGTCGCGGGAGACCTTGTTGTCGTGCGGGGAGACGCCGGTGACGACGTGTCCCTCGATCTCGCCGGTGGCGGTCGCGATGCGGTAGACGCGGTTGTCGAGCAAGGCCGAGACGAAGAGAGTGCGCCCATCCCGAGTGAGCGTCATGTGGTCGGCGCGCCCGGTGTGCAGCGAGGTGCTCCACAGGAGCTTGCCGGTGGCCATGTCGAACGCCGCGACGTCACCGACGTAGCCGCGGGAGACGTAGAGCGTCTTGCCGTCGGGCGAGACGTCGGTGTCCTGGGCGTAGTTCGGCGCCCCCGGACCGGAGGCGCTCACGCGCGCCGGGTTGACGTCGATCCGGGCAACGACGGACCGCGTGGCGACACTCAGGAGCGCGATCGTCGCGTCCTGCGAGTTCGCCACGAACGCGATCTCCACCGCCTCCGCCTTCGCGGGGGGCCCGGGTTGATTCAGGTAGAGCGCGACGAGTGCCGCGGCCGCCCCGGCCAGTCCTCGCATCATGCGTGTTCGAGACGAAGCTTCATCGGTCAGCCTCCGCTCGCCCAACCCTCAGCCTGCCCAACTGTTTCGTGCCCCAGTACATATCCAGCATCCCTGCGGCTCCGCAGACGATAACCGAATGCCGCGCAGGCCGACAATGCAGGCCGCCGCCTCTCGCTGACTCCGGAAGCGGGTCACACCGAGACCAACTTGTTCCGGAACAAGTTGGCGCTTCGTCAGTCGATGTGCTTCAGCGTGAACCAGAGGTCGGGAAGCGGCGTCTTCATGCCGCGGCAGAGGAGGATCGGGGCGTCGTCCTCGTACGGCATCACGTACGGGCCACCGAAGCGGCCGGCCACGGCCAGCGACCGGCAGCGCGCACGCCAGATCCTCTCGTCGCCGTTGATGCGGAGGACGACCGAACCGTCGTGGCTGCGCCGGCCCCAGTACCAGTACTGGTTGTGGCCGCTGATGGCGGGCGGCAGGCCTTCGGCCGGGCCGTAGAAATCGATGGCGGCCGCCTCGCCGTAGTTGCCCGTGAGGAGGGCCGCCCGGCGCTGGTCCTCGGGCGGGAGCGATCGGAAGACCTCCGCGACCTGCTTCACGTACTGCCGCCAGCCCACCATGTCCGCGAATTCCTGCGGGATCGCGCTCTGGCGGCTCGTCTCCGTCGGCGTCGGGTTCGCGTGGAGCGCGCGCATGTACCTCGCCAGGACGGGCGGATCGAGGATCGGCATGGCCAGCGGCGCCGCCACCGCGCTCAGGGCGAGGGCTGCCACGAGGTACGCCACGCGCGCGACGCGCGACCGGACCCAGGCCTCGAGCGCGGCCCCGCCGAGGGCGAAGACCGCCGCGTACCCCGGCGCCATGTAGTAATCCTTGCCGTGCAGGGCGATCACCAGCGCGAACGTCAGGACGAAGGCGACGCTGACAAAGCGCCAGGGCGCGAAGCGTCGGTCCACGAACGGCGCGGCCACGCCCGCGAGCCAGAGCGGGGCCAGCAGCGGGTTCATGACCTGGACCTGGTTGGCCACGAAGGCCAGGGGCGCCAGCACGACGTTCTTTCCCGCGGCGCCCGCACGCATCAGGTCCGGGAACGGGAGGCCGTGCGTGAGCTGCCAGACCGCGCTCGGGGCGGCGATCACGGCGGCGAGGGCCAGGCCGAGGGCCAGCTCGCGGCGCGCGAGCGCCCGCGCGTGGCCGGTGAGGACGAGGGCGACACCGAGGGGGGCCAGGTAGAGAGGGATCTCGTACTTGGCCTGGAGCGTGATTCCGCAGACGAGCCCGGCCAGGATCCACGCCCGCGCCTCGCCGTCGATCACCGCGCGGCCCACGAGAAGCGCGACCAGCGTCCAGGCCACCGGCTCGAACGTGGTCGTGCTCAGCGTCGTCGTCAGGCCGAGATACATGGGGGCGAAGGCGGCGGCGAGAGACGCGGCGACGACGCCGTGGGGTCCCGCGCCGACACGGCGCGCCAGCGCGCCGGTGACCAGCACGAGGGCCACGGCGGCCAGGGCCGGGACCAGCCGCAGGGGGACGAGGTGCTGGCCGAAGACCTGGCTCCCGGCGGCGAGCAGGGGGACGAGCGGCGGCTGGTCCACATATCCGAACGCGGGATGGCGGCCGCAGGCGATGAAGTAGAGCTCGTCGCGGAAGAAGTCGTAACGGCCGGCCACGGCCGCGTGCGCGAGGAACGCGGCCCCGGCCACGATGCGGTCGGGCTTCATGGTTACGCTATGCTAACGATTCGCGCACCGTGAAGTTCCGTCCCCCGCATCCAGATCGATGAACGATCAGCAGTCGCTGGCCGCGCGCCTGCGTGCCCACACCGCCGCCCACCGCAACGAGATCGTGGCGCTCACCCGCCGCCTGGTCTCGATCCCGACCGAGAACCCGCCCGGCGACAACTACGGGGCCTGCCTGGGCGCGGTCGCGGAGACGCTGGACGCGGTCGGCATCGCGCACCAAAAGGTCGGAGACTGCCTGCTCGGGACCCACGGCGCGGCTGGGCCCGTCGTGTACTTCCACGGCCACTACGACGTGGTGCCCGCGCAGCGGCGCGACCAGTTCGAGCCCTCCCTCCAGCACGGCCGCCTGTACGGCCGCGGCACCTCCGACATGAAGGGCGGGCTGGCCGCGATGATCGTCGCCGTCCGCATCCTCAAGGAGCTGGACGTGCCCCTGCGCGGGCGCGTGGTGCTGTGCGTCGTACCCGACGAGGAGACGGCCGGGCCGCGCGGCTCGCGCGCCCTGGCGCAGGAGGGCCTGCTCGGCCGGGACGGGATCGCCATGTTCACGGCCGAGCCCACGAGCGGAGTCATCTGGAACGCGAACCGCGGCGCCATCACGCTGCGCATCACCGTGCGCGGCAAGCACGCCCACGTGGGCCTCCAGCACCAGGGCGTGAACGCGTTCGAGCACATGGTCGCGGCCGCCGCCGCGCTGGGCGAGCTCAAGTCCGAGGTCGAGCAGCGGGAGACACGGTTCGAGATCGAGCCGCGCGAGGCGCGCCGCTCGATCCTGATGATGGGCGGACGCGTGGAGGGCGGCACAGGCTTCAACGCCGTGCCCTCCGAGTGCACGTTCACGGTGGACCGGCGCATCAACCCGGAGGAGGACCTCGAGACGGAGAAGGCGCGCCTGCTGGCCGTCCTCGACCGCCTGCGTGCAGGAGGGCTGCGGCTCGAGCACGAGGTCCTGCAGGAGGCGCCCTCGGCCTCCCTCGCATCGGACCATCCCGTGGCACGGACGCTGGCGGAGGCGGTGGAGACCGTGACCGGCCACGCCCCATCCTTCGCGATGTGTCCGGGCCTGCTCGAGACCCGCCTCTACGCGCAGAAAGGCGTCCCCGCGCTCGGCTACGGACCCGGCCTGCTGGAGGTCTCGCACGGGCCGAGCGAGTCCGTCTCCGTCGACGACATGGTGGCGAGCGCCGCCGCCTACGCGCTGGCCGCCGCCCGTCTGCTGATGTCGTGAGAGACACCCATCAGGGGGAGTCATGACGACCAAACCCGTCATCCTGGCGGACAAGCTGGCCCAATTAAGCGACCACTGGAAGCCGCGAACGGTGGCGCACAGCTCAACGACTACGACATCATGGTCGTGAAGGTGCAGGGTGAGTTCGCCACCGCCGCCGCCCGCCGGGTCATCTGAGGAACGGCGGGATACCGCCGGCCGACCAACGGCGGCTCGGGTATGATTCCGCCCATAAAGGAGGCCTCATGCCGCGATTCACCCGTCGTGACATCCTCACCGCCGCTCCCGCCGCCGCCGGTCTCGCCGCCGCCTTGATCGTGCCCGCCCTGGCCCGAGCCGACCAGCCGCACATGGAAGCCGCTCTCGACGCGCTCAAGGCCGCACGCCGCGAGCTCGACGCGGCCACCGCGGACAAGGGCGGGCACCGCGGCCGGGCCCTGGGCCTGGTCAAGAGCGCGATCGAGGAGGTCGAGAAGGGGATCGACTTCGCCAAGCATCACTGACGGACCGGCCGTTCAGGCTCGGGGGCGAAAGCCCTCGAGCCTCTCGGCGGCCGGACCGCCTAGACGCCCGCGGCCACGGGATCGAGGGGTGGGGCGAGGAACCGGCAGCGGGCGCGCGCGAAGCGCAGCTCGTCGCCGTGGCGCAGCTCACGCTCGATGACCGCCTCCCCGTTCACCTTCGTCTGGTTGGTCGAGCCGAGGTCGAGGACGAAGAACGACCCGCCGCGCTTCTCGATGCGCGCGTGCGCGCGCGAGACGAGCGGCTCGTCCACCCTGATGTCCGCCTCCTCGTCGCGGCCGATGAGCAACGGGCTGGCCCGCAGCGGGAACTCCACCTCCTCCCCGTCCGGCCGCAGCCAGACCAGACGGGCGGCGGACGCGGCCGGAGCCTCGCTCAAGGCCCGCCCCGCCGCGCGGCCAGGGGAGCGACCGCGGGGCCGTCGTTGTTGAACAGGGTGGCGTCCTTGAAGCCGGCGGCGGCCTTGTAGGCGTCCGTCGCCTCCTTCTTGTAGCCGAGGCGCTCGAGGGCCAGCCCGAGATAGTAGAGGGCCGTCCCCTGCGACAGCCCCGGACGCGACGGCAGCTCCGTCCGCGCCTTGAGGAGGTACTCGTGGGCGGAGGCGAAGTCGCCGAAGTGCATCGCGCAGATGGCGAGGTTCAGGCGCGCGAAGGCGGCCGGCTCCGTCCCCGGGTAGCCCTCCACCTGCTGGCGCAGGTCCATCATCACCTTGTTGTAGAGGAGCGACGGATCGTTGAGCGGGATCTCCTGGGGCGTCTCCGCCAGCGTGATGTCGACGGTGCGGACGGCGCCCGCTCCCGCCTTGAGGTGCAGGCCGAGCTTGTCCTTGGCGTGCTTGGCCTCGACCGCGGAGAGCAGGTCGGACGTCTGCTTGACGGGATGGCCGTCGACGGCAGAGAGGATTTCCGCCGGTTGCAGGCCGGCCTGGGCGGCCGGGCTCCCGGGCACCACCCGCAGCACGGGCACGCCTTCGTGGAGGAGCGTGTCCACCGTGATGAGGCCCGTCCAGGGCCGGTACATGGTGGCCTTGCGGTCGACCGCGGCCAGGAAGCGCATGTACGAGGCGGACTCGGTGACGCTGACGTCCCAGGTGTCGGCCACGGTATTGCCGGCGGCCAGGAGGTAGAGCACGGCCGTGCGCTGCAGCTTCTCGCCCGGGAGCACGGCCACCAGGAAGCCCTGGACCTCCAGCGCCGCCGCCAGCTTCTCCGTGACCTTCTTCACGAGGTCGGGCTCCGCTCCGCCGGGCAGGAGGGACTTCGGGGTCAGCTTCTCGGCGCCGAGGATCCGGTCCACGGTGTCGCGGGGGGCGGGGACGAAGTTCAGGGTGGCGACCTTCTGGAGGTTCTCGATCAGCTTCTCCTCGACGTCGCCGGCCACGCGCTCCCCGGCCGCGCTCTCCGTGACCACGCCCAGGAAGGCCAGGCTGGGCCGGATCGGGCAGTCCAGGGTCAGGCTCTCGTCCTTGCCCACCACGATGTCCTGGATGAACTTCCCCGACGAGTGCTTGACCTCGATGCGGTGCTTGCCCGAGCACACGCCGTCGAGGTCCTTGGGCGTGATCCCCATGGCCTCGTTGTCGAGGAAGATGCGCCCCCCGGGCGGGTCCGACCGGAGCTGCAGGGAGGCCAGCGACTCCTGGAGCTTGATGCCTTCCGTGTCGTAGTCACGCGCCTCCGGGGTGTCGATCTGCCGCTTGACCGACTCGTGGCACTTGCGGCGGAACTCCAGGATGTGCGAGCCGAGCGACAGGTTCCCGATCTCCACGCGCGCGGAGGCGCGCGAGGGATCGAGGCCCTTGGCCCGCACGAGCTCCATCACCTCCGGCTCCGGCGTGCCCGCCGAGGTCGTCCGCAGCTGTCCGTCGACCCAGATCTCGACCCCCGCCGGCTCCGTGACCACGAACTGGGCGGCCAGGGTGCGCGTCAGCGTGACCTGGAGCGTCTCCGTGGCCTTGGGCGCGATGCTGATCGTCCGCGCCTCCGTGCGATAGCCCTCGCGCGTGATCTCGACGTTGTACTCGCCGGCCAGGACCTCGAGCGGGAAGAAATCGGTCAGGCTCAGGAACTCGCCGTTGAGGCTGACCTTGGCCCCGGCCGGCTGCGACGACACCGCCAGGTACCCGACCAGCGCCTTCTTCACCGAGTTGAAGTAGTCGACGACCTTGGGCGAGACCTTCTCCTTGCTCATCGTGTACTGGGGGTTGAGCTGGACGAGGGAGCGGAAGCTGTCCGCCGCCTTCTCCTGCAGGCCGATGTTGTAGTAGGCGCGGGCCCGCAGCTCGTAGGCCTGGGAGAGGATCTCCCGCCCGCGCGGGGGCAGCGTGCCCTGCCGGCGCAGCACTTCCAGCCGGGTGATGATCTCGTCGAAGAGCACGATCGACCGGCTCTGCTGGGGCCCCTCGAACTCCGCGGTGGCGCGGGCGAGCAGGTCCTGGATCGATTGCAGCTCCTTCTGCACGGCCTCGGAGAGGGCCCCGGAGGGGGCGGCGGGCGTCTCCTGGGCCGGCGCCGCCGCGGCCAGGACGAGGACGGCTCCGACGGCGGCCAGGAGCCTCAGGGTGGAGCCGGACGCGTGGACCTTCATTTGAACCTCAGGATCCGCTGCAGCTTCTCGTCGTACACGAGCACGGCCCCGGCGGGGTCGACGGTCAGGGCGCGCGGCTTCTTCAGCTCGGCGGCGCCGATCGGGGCCAGGAGCTGGCCCGACGGCGAGAACACCGTCACCGCGCCCTCCTCGTCCGCCACGTAGGTGTTGCGGAAGAGGTCGACGGCGAGGTCCACCGGCTTCCGGAGCTCGTACCCGGGTCCACGGGTGGCGATGGTCCGCAGCACCTTGCCCGACTCGTCGACCGTGCGCACCGTGCGCTCGTCGCGGTCGAGCATCACGATCCCGCCCTCGCCGTCGAGCACGATGCGGCTCACCTGCCGCTCCTTCGCGTCCAGGAACGGGCCCAGGTACTGGTACTTGGCGTCGAAGCGGAAGACCTTCTTCTTCTTCTCGTCGGAGACGAGCACGCTGCCGCCCGGGGTGATGGCCGCCGCCGCCAGCTTCTCGAGGAGCTCCGTCTCCCCCGGCTTGCTCCCGGGGATCGAGAAGGTCTGGAGGTTCTTCGGCCCGATGCGGACGGCGCGCGCGGCCACCACCAGGAGGTCGCCGCTCGCGGCCAGGGCCATCGTCTGCAGGTCCTCGCCGGGCAGGCTGGCCCCCATCTTGCCGTCCGGGGCGAACGGGATCGCGCTCTTGACCTTGTCCGAGGCCACCCACAAGGTGCGCGCGGGCGTCATGACGATGCCCACGACGTCCTTGAGGGTGTCGCCGGCGCCCACGGCGAACGAGGGGTCGACGGCGAAGGCCGGCTTGCCCGTCCCGTACAGGCGGTAGAGCGCGGTGATGCGATCCAGCGCGCGCGGCGACCACTCGCTCTCGGGATAGCGGTTGCGGACCTGCTGGAACTCCTCCATCGCGGTCCGGAAGTCGCCGAGGAGGGCGAGGTCCTGGGCCAGCTCGAACTGGGCGGCGGGCGCGGCGTCGCTGGAGGGGTGCTCGAGGGCCACCCGGCGCTCGGCCTCGGCGGCGTCGGCCAAGCGCCCGCTCTTGCGATGGACGAGGCCGGTGGCGTACAGCGCGCGCGGCACCCAGTCGCTGCGCGGGTACAGGCGCTGGACGCGCGCGAACTGGGCGAGGGCGTCGTCGAGGTCGTTGGCGGAGGTGGCGCGCTCCATGGTGAGGCGCCCGAGGTAGTAATAGGCCCCGGGAGCGCCGTCGCTCTGCGGGAAGCGCTTGGTGACCTGCTCGAAGGCCTCGCGGGCCTTGGCCGCGTCCCCGTCCACCTCGAGGTAGTAGCGGCCGATCTCGAGGAGCGCGTCGTCGACGTACCCGGTGTTCGGGAACCCCGACACGATGGTCTGGAAGTTGTCGAGGGCCTGCTTGACCTTGCCCTCCTTGCGGTAGGTCCGCCCGTCCTCGAGCAGGCCGCGCGCCTGATCGTCGGGCGAGGTCTGGGCGGAGGCGACGGCGGGGACGACGAGCACGACCACGAGCAGCAGGGTCCGCCGCAGGGTCACCGGTCTAGTCCTTTCGCCCCATCACGTAGGCGGGAGCGCCCCTGGGCACGTCCACCGACTCCTCCTGGCGGGCTCCGTCCGGCCACTTGAAGGCGACCTTGTGCTCGCCGGCCGCGATGGCGCGGTCGAGGATGGGAGGGTACTCGACGAACGCGCCGTCGATGAAGACCTGGCAGTTGTCGGGGTTGGCCCGGATGTTGATCTTGCCGAGCCCGGGCGCCGACGCCTGCGCGACCGCGGGCGGACGCACGTCCACGGTGACGTTCTGGCGCAGGAAGTAGGCCGCCGACACCAGCGTCAGCACCTGCTTGCCCGCGCTCACACTCACCTCCGGTGAAGGCTGGCCCTTGGCCAGGACCCGCCCGCGCCAGATCACGTCGATCGGATAGGCCGCCCCGATCAGGACGCGCCCTTGCGGCCCCGAGGGATCCAGGCTGAGCCGCACTTCGGAAGGGGCGGCGCCGGCGGCGATGCGGACCTCCTGCGGAGCATGACCGTCGAGGCGCACCCCGATCGTGTGCTCCCGCGAGGGATCGATGCTGGCGGTGAGCGGCGTGGTGCCGGGCAGGGGCTCGCCATCGACGGTGACGGACGCTCCGGGCGGATCGGTCGCCACGGGGAGGGAGACGGCGGCGGCGGGGAGCGGCTCCAGCGGCACGCGCACTTCGTTCGTGGACACGGGCAGGTGCAGCACGCGCGTGGCCTCGCGGTACTCGGGCTTGTGCAGGGTGAGCGTCACCGTCCCCGACGTGCCGGCGGGGAGAGTCAGCTCGCCGTCGGTCACCACTCCCGTGTCGCGACCATCCACGAAGACACGCGCCCCCGTCGGCTGCGAGCGCACGCGCAGCACGACCGAGCTCGGCACCGCCAGCGTGCCCCCGCCCCGGAAGAGGAGCAGGGCCCCCGCCCCCAGGGCCACGAGCAGGGCGAGGCCCGCCGCCCACAAGAGAGCGCGCGCGGGTTCCGGGGCACGCTCCGCCGCGGGGACGGGCGCGGAGCCGGGGCTGGCCGCCGACGCCACGACGGTGGCCGGCGCGTCCGCGCCCGCCTGGCGCACCGTCTCCGGCGTGCGCCGCGTGGGCGCGGCCTGGTAGGTCGCGTCCAGCTCCGGGTAATCGTCGGCGGGCGGCTCCGCCGGCCTGGTCCGCCGCTGCAGCTCGCGCGAGGCCGTGCGCAGCGCGCGCCGGACCTCCAGCGACCGCGGATGCTTCTGGGTCACTTCCTTGAGCTGGCTGACCGCGTCGTCGAGGCGGCCCTCCTTCATGAGGCGCTTCGAGACGTTCACCGCCTCGAGGACCTCCGTCGGCGACCCGCCCGGCCCGCGCAGCCGCCCGGCCACCGCCGAAAGCTCGTCCGCCATGGCCGCCGCGTGGGGATAGCGCTTGTCCGCCTCCTTGGCCAGGGCGCGCTCGACGATGGCCTGGAGCTCGGGGGCGAGGCCGGCCACGGAAGGGTCGAGCGGCGGCGTGGGGTCGTTGATGATCTTGTAGAGCACGGCGGTGGCGCTGTCGCCCAGGAACGGGCGCTTGCCGGCCAGGAGCTCGTAGAGGATCACTCCCGTGGAGAAGACGTCGCTGCGGCCGTCCAGCTTCTTGCCCCGGATCTGCTCGGGGCTCATGTAGTGGACGGTGCCCACCATCATGCCCGTCTTGGTCACTCCGGTCCCGCCCAGCTTGGCGATGCCGAAGTCCATGATCTTGGCCGTGCCGTCCTCGAGCAGGCGGATGTTCGAGGGCTTGATGTCGCGATGCACGATGCCGTGCTCGTGCGCGTAGTGCAGCCCGCGCAGCACCTGCACCAGGATCTCGAGCTTCTCCTCGACCAGGAGGGTCTCCCCCGAGCGCACCAGCGACTCCAGGTCCACCCCCGGGAGCAGCTCCATGGCGATGAACGGGAGCCCCCGGTCCTCGCCCAGCTCGAACACGGTGACGATGTTGGCGTGCTGGAGCTTGGCCGCCGCCTTGGCCTCGATCTGGAAGCGCTGCCGGCTCTCGTCGTCGAGGGTCCCCTCGATGGTCAGGGTCTTGACCGCGACCTCGCGCTCCAGGACCTCGTCCCACCCGCGGTAGACCATCCCCATCCCGCCGCGCCCGATGCGGCCCACCACCGCGTACTTGCCGATCCGGCGGCGGGCGTTCTTGTCGGTCTGGTCGGCGGGGAGCATCAGCTCAATCGTCGAAGCGGAGGAGGAGCACGGTGATGTTGTCCTCCCCGCCCTTGGCGTTGGCCCCCGCGACCAGGGCCTGGGCCGCCTCCTCCACCTCGCCCCCCGCGTCCGTCACCAGGCGCGCGATCTCGTCGTCCGCGATCATGGTGGTGAGGCCGTCCGAGCACAGGAGGAGGATGTCGCCGGACCGGATCTTGTGGACCTGCATGTCCACCTGGAGGTCCGGCTTGCCGCCCAGGGCGCGCGTCACCACGTTGCGGAGGGGATGGGTGCGGGCCTGGTCGGGCGAGATCACCCCGCTCTGGATCTGCTCGTTGACCCACGAGTGGTCGGAGGTGAGCTGGGTGATCTGGCCGTCGCGGACGAGGTAGATGCGGCTGTCGCCCACGTGCCCGAGGTTGGCCCCCTCGCCGTCCACGAGCACCGCCGCCACCGTGGTGGCCATCCCCTCGTACTCGCTCTTCTCCTTGGTGGCCTCCAGGACCTTGCGGTTGGCGTAGCGGATGGCCGTCTTCAGGCGGTTGCCGTCGTACGAGATGTTCTCGTCGAGGCCGAACGGCCAGGTGATCTCCTCGTCGCCGCCGGTGAGGCACACGAACTCGTTGATGGCGTCGACGGCGACCTTGGAGGCGACCTCCCCCGCGGCGTGCCCGCCCATCCCGTCCGCAACCACGAAGAGGTGCTGCTCGGGATTGACGAACAGGCTGTCCTCATTGCCCTTGCGCTTACGCCCGACGTCGGAGACGGCCTTGTAAGTGATCTTCATCCCGGGGTGGGGTGGGGGAAATTAGACGACGAAAGGGCACGCCTGGCAAGCCGCCGGGGGCGGCCGGGCGCGTTCAGCCCTTGCGGCGGAGGAATCCGCGCAGTCCGCCGCCCGCCGGCGGCGGCTCCGGCTCGGAGGGACCGACCTCGCCCAGCACGCGCAGGGCCCGCTCGTCGGCGGGATCCAGGCGCAGCGCGGCTTCCGCCGCCTTGCGCGCGCGCAGCTTGAGCCCCTGCGCCAGCAGCAGCTCGGCCAGGTCGGACTGGTAGGCGGCGACGCGGGGAGAGAGCTGCACCGCCTTCTCGATGGCCTGCATGCCGTCGCGCACCCAGTGCGGGTTGCGGGCCAGGGCCTTGCCCAGCGCATCCTGGTAGCGCGCGTCCTCCGGGAAGAGCCCGACGGCCGTGCGCAGCAGCTCGACCGCCTCGAAGTACTTCTTGGCCTCGAACATCTGGACCCCGCGCGCGTACGCGCCCTGCGCGATCTCCTGGGGAGGGGCGGCGCGCGGGCGGTCGAGGCTCTCGTCGTACTCGCGGCGCTGCTTGTCGTTCGACAGGGTGTTGAAGGCGGTGGTGAGGTTCTTGAAGAACTCCTCCGCCCGCGCCTTCTCCGCCGGGTCCGAGAAGCGGTCGGGATGCCGCTCGCGGGCGAGCTTGGCGTAGGCGCTGCGGACCTCGGGGGCGGTCGCGGTGCGGGCCACGCCGAGGATCTCGTAGTGATTGGCCGCCATCGGCTAGTGCTTGCCTTCCCCGCCGGGCGTGCCCACCTGGCGGACGAACTTCTGCGCCTGCTTGCGGATCACCTCGGACACGTTCTTGTCGAACGAGATCGATTTCATGTCGCGCGGGTTGAGGCGCGGCACGAAGTTGATGGCCAACCCGACCGGGGTCCGGGGATTGCGCACGAGGTTCGAGATGACGCCGTAGCGTTTGGTCCAGTCCTTGTTCGAGGCGATGTTGCGCAGGACCTCGTCCGAGACGTTCTTCATGCCCGCGAAGCGCTCGATCTCGACCTCGGTCAGGCGCGGGCTGCCGAGCACGGCGCCGGCCACGATGCGGTTGGGGTCGCGGATGAGGATCGCGCGGTCGGCGCTGGAGCCCTTGAGCGCGCGCAGGACTTTCTTCGCGGTGTCCATCCGGTAGATCTCCTGCACGACGCTGATCTTCTCCTGGTCCTGCTTCTCCTCGTCGGTGAGCAGGCGCGCGACCGCCTCCTCCTCGGTCAGGGCGATGGGCTCTTCCTCCGGGACCACCTCCACCGGCTCCGGGGGCGGAGGCGGCTCGGGGGCAGGCGGCGGCGGGGCGGGCTGCTCGCCGATGCGGAAGGTCTCGCGCAGCTCGCGCAGGCGGCGGCGCTGGTCGTTGCTCAGGCCCTGGTTCGACTCCAGCGCCTCGAGCAGCGAGGTCCGGCGCAGGAGCCGCACCTGGTTGATGACCACGAGCTCGGCGAGGTGCTCGGGCAGGGTCGCGGCCAGGGCCTCCACCGCCTCGTCGGGGAGGGAGGGGTTCTGGAGCACGACCTCGCGCAGCGGGCGCTCCTCGCGATGGGCCACCGCCCAGGCCAGCACCGCCGGCGGCGACTCCTTGTCCTTGAGGATCGGCAGCAGCTCGTCGGCGGCGAAGCCGCCCAGCGTGCCCGCCGCCGCCTGGCGCACCGGCTCGTCGGGATCGGCGAGGAGGTGGTGCAGGAGGTCGACGAGGTCGGCGGGCTTGAGGGGCAGCGCGCCCTGCGCGGCCATGAGCCGCAGCTCGCGGGGCACCCCGCCCTTGCGGAACTGCTCGACGAGCGGGTTCGCGGCCCGTTCCGACATCAGGGCCGCGGCGACGGCGAGGGCGGGCTGGCCGGCGGCAGGAGGCCGGGGGAGCCCAGACCCACGCTGGGCCGGGGAGCGATCAAGAGGACGCTGGGAGAGGGCGAGGGGGCCGGCGGCGGCGACGGCGAGCGGGCGACCACCGCCCGGGGCGAGGGCGGGGCCGCCGGCACCGCGGAGGGCGCGGTGGCGCTGCCCGCGAGGAGGGCGGGCGCGGTCTGGGCGTTGATCACGATGTTCCTCTTCACTTCCCCGTCCTGTCCGAGCGGCGCCAGGGGACGGCCATTGAGCGTGACCGCCACCCCGGCCGCGTTGCCCACGGAGAGCACGACTTCCTGCCGGGCCTCCAGCCGCTGCAATTCCCCGTCCTTCAGCACCCGGTTCAGCACGGTCGTCCCGTCCACCTTCGCCTCCACCCAGCTGTTGCGGCGCGCGGCCAGGGTGAGGACGAGGCCCCCCGGGTTGGCGGGAGCGTCGCTCGCCCCCGAGGGCGCAGGATACACGCGATCGTGGGCGAACGTGGTGGCGGGGGGGGCCGCGATGGAGGGGGGCGCGGGGTTGGTCACGCGGATGGCCTGGCCGCGGAGCTTCCACCCGACGAGGCCCAGCAACCCCAGCATCACCGCGAGGAAGACGACGCCTCGCGGGAGGCCACCCTCGTCCACCCGCACCGGCGACCGCGTGCCGCGCGGCGGCACCGGATCCCCGCCGTGCGCGTAGACGAACTCGGCCACCAGCCGATCGGCGTCGAGCCCCAGGTGGCGCGCGTACTGGCGGACGAACGCCTTCGGGAAGATCCCGCCGGGCAGGATGTCCACGCGGTCCTGCTCGAGGGCCTGGAGGAAGCGGATGCTGATCTTGGTGGCGTCCGCCACCTCGCGCAAGTCGACCCCACGGAGCTCGCGTTCGCGGCGGAGGTTCTCACCAAAGGAGGCCATGAGGGGAGGTCGATGTCCGGCGGTCCAGCAATGGAGTCCTCGGAGGCCCGATTGTAGTTGAAACGGCGGGTCAGCGCGTGGCCGCGACCCGGGCCGCCGCCGCCTGGACGAGCGGGCTCACTCCCGGAGCCTCCGCCACGCGGGCCAGGTCCTTCGCGGTGAGGGCGCTGAGCTGGCCGAGGGCGAGGGCGCGCGGCGCCCTTGGATGGAGCGCGATGGCCAGGCGCAGCGCGTAGCGGTCGCTCCAGCGCGACGAGGCCACGATGCCTTCGAGGAGGGGGACGCTGGGCAGGTCCGCGCGCACGAGCGTGAGCAGGTCCTCCTCGCGCAGGCGGCGGTTGATGAGGCCGGCGGCCACCACCTTGGGGTCGGGGTCGAGGAGCAAGGGCAGCAGCACCGGCGGCGTCGCGATCTTGGCCAGGGTGATCTTCTCGCCCAGCCGCAGCTCCATGAGCTGGTCCTTGAGGAGGCCCTCGGCCCGGATGCGCACCGCCACCGCGACCTGGGGGCCCGCGGCCACGTCCGCGAGGTCGCGCCAGAGCAGGGTGCCGACCAGGCGCAAGCCGAGCGGCCGCGGGCAGCGCGGGCTGAGCACCACCGCCGCCAGCAGCCGCTGGTCCTCCGACCAGGGCCGAGTGGCCACGATCAGCTCCAGGAAGGCCAGCGGGGCCGCGCGCCGCAGGAGCGACACCAGGAGGGGCCGGTCGCCGCCGTGGCGTCCGAGGGCCTCGGCCATCGCGTCCCGCGACTCCCCCGCGCGCATGAGGTCGGCCCACGCGCGGTCCACTTCGCCTTCCCGTCCTTGCGGAGGGATCACGCCCCCTAGATGCCGAAGTAGGCGCGGATGCGGCCCAGGATGTCGTGCTTGAGCTGGCCGGGGGGCACCGTCACCGGCGTCGTCAGGTCGTCAGCGGCGTGGCTCAGGGCCTCCCGCCGCTCGGAGAGCAGCGTGGAGATGTCGACCGCGATGGTGGGGTTGGAGGCCAGGATGTCCTGGAAGGCGGCCTTGTCGATCATGAACAGGTCGACGTCGGTGACGGCCTCGATGGTGGCCGACCGCCGCTCGCCCGTGAGCAGGGCCATCTCCCCGAAGAACTGGCCTTCGACCAGGCGCGCGATCTCGCGAGGCGCCCCCCCCATCCGCTTCCAGACGCGCACGTGCCCCTGGTCGATGATGAAGAAGCTGTCGCCCGTCCGCCCCTCCTCGATGATGCGCTCCCCCGCCGAGTAGTGCAGGGGCCGCGTGCGCGCGATCACGCGTCCGAGCTCCTCGTCGGAAAGGGGCCGGAACAGGTCCACCGTGCGCAGGGCGCGCTCCAGGCGCTGGGCCGGCGTCTCCTGCACCTCCGATTCCGGCAGGGCCTGGTGCACGAACACGTCGCGCACGGGGAAGGGGATCTGGATCCCCAGGCGGCGGAAGTGGTACCAGACGAGGCGGAAGATCTCCCCCTCGATGCGCCGGTAGTCCTCGTAGCCGTTGAAGGGATAGCGGATCTCGTAGCTGATGGCGGAGTCCTGGAACCCGCTGATCCTCACCCGCGGGGCGGGCTCGTCGGGCAGGCCCTCCACCTGCTCGAGCACCTTCTGCAGGACGCTGATCACGCGGTTGGGGGGTGTGTGATAGTTGACTCCGACAACGATCACCCTCGAGTGGGGGACCCGGGGCGCGCTGTAGTTGAGCACGGGATTCCGGGCGACCTCGTTGTTGGGCACGGTGAGGGTGTCGCCGTCCATCGTCACCAGGCGCATGGCCCGCCAGGAGACCTGGTCCACCCGCCCGTCGCGGTCCCCCACCCTCACCCAGTCGCCGACGTGGACGGGCGCCTCCGAATGGAGGGCGATCCCCGCGAACAGGTTGCCGAGCGTGTCCTGCAGGGCGAGGCCGACCACCGCCCCCACCACGGCCGAGGTGGCCAGGAACGGTGTCAGCTCCAGACCGAACCACTGGTGGACGATGGCGGCCGCCCCGATCCCGTAGAGCAGGACGGAGATCACGCTGTCGAGCAGCGACGGCGCCGCCGTGCCCTGGCGCTGGTAGAACACCCACTGGAGCGCGAGCGAGGTCCCGCGCACCAGGAGGACGAGCAGGGGAAGCAGGTAGATCAGGCCGACCCAGGGAGACGGCGGTCCCGTGAAGACCACGAGGACGGCCACCAGCGCACACAGCGAGAAGGGGCCGACCAGCGGCCGCAGCGACGGGCGGGCGCGGGCCAGCCGGGCCAGGCCGATCAGGCCCAGCAAGGCGACCGGGACGACGACGAGCGCGTCGATCGGGCGCAGGGTCATGGCTCCTCCCGGCCGCCGCCGGCGGCCCGGAAGGCCCGAATGATCGCATCGGGGGGCCCCTCCAGGAACGGCCGGATGGCCGCCCCTCCGCGCGCGCCCGCCGCCCGCAGGGCGCCCACGCGCTCGGGCGTGACCCCGCCGATGGCGTGAACGGGCACGCCGGCGGAGGCGCAGGCGGCGGCGAGCACGTCCAGGCCGAGCACGCGGTCCTCCTTCCCCGGGCTGGCGAAGACGGGCCCGAGGAGGATGAAGTCCGCCCCCTCGCCGGCGGCCCGCCGGGCCGCTTCGAGGGAATGGCAGGAGGCGCCCAGGGTGAGCGAGGGGAACGCGCGCCGGACCTCGGCCACGGGCAGGCCCTCCTCGGGCAGCTGGACCCCGTCCGCCTCCGCGGCCACGGCCACGTCCGCGCGTCCGTTGACGAGCACGCGCGCGGGGGTGCCCGACACCGCCGCCCGCACCGCGGTGACGAGGGCGGCCAGCGCGTGGTCGGAGAGGTCCTTTTCGCGCACCTGGATCAGGTCGAGCCCCGCGCGTGCGGCCTGGGCCGCGCGCTCCACCACGCGCGCCTCGCCCCCCAGACGGCGGCGGTCCGTCACCATCGTCAGCACGAACGTGTCCGCCCGGCCCTCAGCGGCGGGGGGCACGCGTGGCGAGGTGGAGGTAGGCCTCGTACACCGCCATCGCGATGTTCACGAGGCCGAGGCCGGTCACCGTCCCTCGCGCGAACGGGCTCAGGACGAGCAGGCGCAGGGAGGGATACGGCTGAAGCAGGTAGTTCGAGTCCCAGAGGGCCGTCCACGGGGCCAGGGCCAGGATGACCCCGACGAGCAGGGAGCTGGTCACGGACAGGGCGACGGTGAGGAATTCGCTCATCCCCGAGCCGTCACCGGCGGTGCCGGGCGTCCACTATCCGCGGACCGCGGCCCGCAGCTCACGCACCTTGTTGGCCACGTCGCGGAAGTTCGCATCCTGGCCGTAGAGGTCGGTGAAGAGGGCGAGGGCCTTGTCCACGTCGCCGCCCGCCTCGTGGGCGGTGGCGAGGTCGTAGCGCAGGGCCGCGTACTCCTCCTCCGTGCGCCCCGGGGCCTTGAGGCCGCGATCGAACCACTTGATGGCGAGCTTGGGCATGCCCTTCTCGAGGAAGCAGATCCCGAGCATGCTGCTGCACTCCAGCACGCGCGCCTCGTCCTTGGCCGCGAGCTGGAACTCCGCGATGGCCTCGTCGAGCAGCCCCATCTCCTTGTAGGCGATCCCGAGGTTGTAGCGGGTGTCGTAGTCCTCCTTGCCGAGCTGCTTGTCGACGCCCTTCTTGAACTCCTTGAAGATGTCGGCCAGGCCCGCGTCGCCCAGCTCGGTGGAGGCCGCGGGCGCCGCCGGCTCCTCCACCGCGGACTGGGCGCCGAAGAGCTCGCCCAGCTCCGATCCGAGGTCGATCCCCTCGCCGCCCCCGGCGGTCTCCGCCGCGGTGGAGAGGAGATCCTCCCCGACCGAGGTCTCGTCGAAGGCCGGCTCGTCCATCCCTGCCCCCGCGTCGCCGAACAGGTCGTCCGTGGGCTCGGGTGGCGGCGGAGGCGCGATGTCGACGGGCGGCACGTCGCCGGCCAGATCACCCAGCGGATCCTCGCCTCCCAGCCCCGGCGAGCCCAGGTCCAGCTCCGAGGCCAGGTCCCGGCCGCCCACGGCCTCGGCGGGCGCCTCCGCCTCGGCCGGCCCTTCGTCCAGACCCAGCTCCGCGATCTTCTTGGCCAGGGCGGGGTGATTCGGGAAGCGCGTGCTCACCTCGCGCAGCGCCTCCTTGGCGTCGTCCACGAAGCCGAGCGAGACGTAGGAGTCGACTTCCTCGAGCATCCGCGCGAGCTCCGCGGGAACCCCTCCCGCCGCCGGCGCCGCGGGCGCCTTCGCGGCCAGCGGCACCGCACGCGGCGGCGGCGCCGGAGCGGGCGGCGCGGAGCGAGCCGGCGGCGCCGGCCGCGCGGCGGGGGCGGGCGCGCGAGGCGCTGGCGCCGCCGGGCGTGGCGCGGGCGCGGGCGGAGGCGGAGCGGGCGTCGGGCGCGGAGCGGGCGGGCGCGCGACTGCCGCCGGCTTCGCCGCGCGGGCGGGAGGAGGAGGCGGCGGCGGGGGGGGCGGAGGGGCTTCGTCGAGGGGGAACTCGTCCTCGACCGCCGGCGGCTCCGTCTCCCCGCTCGCGATCGGGGCATCGAGGGTGGCGTCGTCGAAGCCGAGCGGGACTTCGACCTCCTCCGCGGCCGGCGGCGGCACGGGCTCATCGTCGATGAACTGCGAAGGAAGGTCCTGACCGCCGGCGAGCTCCTGGTCCAGGTCCAGGCTCTCTTCCTCGGCCGCAGAAGGCGCAGGAGCCGGAGCGCGCGCGACCGGGACCTCTTCCTCGCCGCCGAACGGGATCTCCTCCTCCTCCCCGATCGCGAACTCTTCTTCCTCCACCACCGCGGCGGGCGGCGGCGCGGGGGCGGCCGCACGCGCGGCGGGAGCGGCGGGCGCGGGAGCGGCCGCGCGCGCCGGACGCGCCGAACCGGGCACGTGCTGCTCGGCCTCGTCTTCGAACTTCTTCGCGGACCCCGCATCCCCCTGCAGGCGGTGGATCTCGGCCAGGGCCAGGCACTGCTCGGCCGCCTTGGCCGGCTGGCCCTTCTCCGCGTAGACCTCGCGCAGCTCCATCCGCGCGTCGAGGTTGTCCGGGAAGCGCTGGATCACGGCGTCGAACTGGTCGGCCGCCTTGTCGATGAGGCCGTACTTGCGGAAGACCTTCCCTTCCGCCAGGTGCTCGTCGATGAACTCCCGGTCCGCGTCGCTCAGGGGGCCGGTGGCCTCGATGACCGGGCGCGCCGGCGCCGCGGGAGCGGCCGGGCGTGCGGGCGCGGCGAAGGCCGGCGCCGCCGCCCGCGTGGCGGCGGGCGGCGGGGGAGCGGGGGCAGGAGCGGGGGCCTCGTCGGCGGCGGAGAGGTCGAACTCCTCCTCCATCGCCTCCGGCTCGGGGGCGGCGGCCGCGGGACGAGGCGCGGCGGCGGCCCCTCCCGCCAGCTTGCCCTTCACGAACTGGAGCTTGGTCTTGTGCTGCGCGTTGTGCGGCTCGCGCTGCACGAGGATCTCCAGGGCGGAGGCCGCCTCGCTGAACGATCCCTGCTGGACGTAGGCCTCGGTGAGCTGCGAATACGTCGCCAGCAGGCTCGACTCCTTCTGGAACTGCTGGTAGATCTCCACCAGGCGGTTGAGCGTCTTCACGTGCGAAGCGTTCTTCTGGACGATCTGCTGGAGGAGGGCGGCCGCCCGGTCGCCGTCCCGGCGCTGCACCAGCCGCTCGATCAGCGGCTCCAGCTGATCGTAGGCGCGGTCGAACTGGGATTGCCCGACGTACACGCGCGCCATCTGCACGCGCGCGTCCTCGTCGGTCGGATTGACCTCCAGCAGGCGCTTGAACAGCGCCTCCGCCTCCTCGATGCGCCGCGAGCCGAGGTAGGCCTCGCCCAGCCGGCCCATGATGTCCGCGTCGTTGGGCGATCCCTCGACCGCCTCCTCCAGGTAGTGGGTGGCCTTGTCGTAGTTCTTCTGGACGAGGTGGATCCGGCCCAGCTCCAGGCGCAGGCGGCCGCTCTTGGGATCGAGCTTGAGGCCCTTCTCGAGGACCTGCAGGGCCTCGGCCAGGTGGCCCTTCTTGGTGAGCTCCTCCGCGATGGCGATGTGCTCCTCCACCGCGCGGCCGGAGTTGCCCTCGCGGGTGTAGAGGTCGGCCAGCTTGCTGCGGATCTTGAGGTCGGCGGGGTCGATGTCCGCCATCTTCTTGAGGACGTCGCCCGCCTCGCGCATCTTCCCGCGCTTGATGTACTCGTCGACGACGTACTGGTACTGGCTCTTGGCCTCCATCATGAGGCCCTGCTTGGCGTAGAGCTCGGCCAGGTTCACGTAGGGGTCGAGGGTGGTCGGGTCGAGCTTGTTGATCTTCTTCCAGATCGCGATGGCCTTGAGGTGGAAGCCGTCCTTGGCGTAGAAGTCGGCCACCCGCGCGTAGTACTCGGCGGCGTCCTTGAACTTGTTGAGCTTGGCGTAGAGGTCGCCGACCTTGTTGACGATGTTCCAGTCGCGGGGGTTGTCGTCGATGACCTGCTTGTAGAGGGCGATCGCCTCCGGGAGCTTGCCCGCCTTCTCGAGCTTGTCCGCGTCCTGTTTGACTTTGACCGGATTGATCTTGGCCACCCTACTCCTCGGTCAGTCCCTTCGCCCCGACGGCCCGCCCCTCACGCCCGTCTAGAATAACCAGCGCTGGGTCCCGTGGAAAGATCGCCGGTGGATCTCGGAGGGACCGAGCCGGCGTAGCGCGTCCCGATGGTCGTCCGCGGCGTAGCCCATGTTGCGGCCGAGGCCGTAGCCGGGATAGCGCAGGTCGTAGTCCCGCATCATCGCGTCGCGCTCCACCTTCGCCACCACGGACGCGGCGGCGATGGAGACGCTGAGGGCGTCGCCCTTCACGATCGGCTTCTGCCGGACGGCCACCCCCGGCACCTCCAGGGCGTCCACCAGGATGAGGTCGGGGACCACGGCCAGGCCGGAGATGGCGCGCTGCATGGCCACGTAGGTCGCGCGCAGGATGTTGAGGCGGTCGATCTCCCGCGGGTCGGCCACCCCGATCGAGAAGGCGCGCGCCTTGTCCCGGATGCGCGCGGACAGCGCCTCGCGCTGCCGCGCGGTGAGCCGCTTGGAATCGTCGATGCCGTCGGTGTCGAACCCCTCGCCGAGGATCACCACTCCCGCCACCACCGGGCCGCACAGGGCGCCGCGGCCGACCTCGTCGAGGCCGGCCACCGCCGTCCAGCCCGCCGCCCGCGCCTCCTCCTCGAAGCGCCAGGTGCACCGCAGCTCCTCGCCGGCGTGGACGAGGGGCTTGCGGCCGCGGCGTGGTCTCTCCGGTGACATCGCACCTCAATCGGCAATGTCAGGGGGGTATTCCACCCGTACCAACCCCCCTGCGCCCTTCGGGCTACCCCCCCACTCGCTCGCGCCGGAGGGAATCCGGCGCGCGCTTTCACGCCTCCGGCGTGGTCGTGCGGCGCTCCTTCATGCGGCCGGCCTTGCCCTTCAGGTCGCGGAGATAGTAGAGCTTGGCCCGGCGCACCTGCGCGTGCTTGACCACCTCGATCTTCTCGATGGTCTTGGCGTGCAGGGGGAAGATGCGCTCCACCCCCTGGCCGAACGAGACCTTGCGCACGGTCATGGTCGCGCGCGCGCCCGTGCCGCGCAGGCCGATGATGATCCCCTCGAAGACCTGGACGCGCTCGCGCTCGGTCTCCTTGGGCTTGCCCTTGATCTCCTCCTTGACCGAGCTCTCCTTGACCCGCACGTGCACGCGCACGGTGTCGCCCGAGGTCAGGCGGGGCAGCCCCTTCTTCAAGTCGCCGGCTTCGATACTGTCGATCGGATTCATTGCCTTCCTCTAGTTCGCGAAACTGTTCCTGGCCGCTCCGGCCGGCGTCGGCGTCTCCTCGTTCTCCAGCTCGTGCAGGAGGACGCGGTCCTCCGTGCTCAAGGGGGCGACCTCCAGCAGGTCCGGACGGCGGGCCCGCGTGGCGCGCAGGGCCTCCTTGCGGCGCCAGCGGCGGATCTTTCCGTGGTCGCCGGAGAGGAGCACGTCCGGCACGCGATGGCCCCTCACCTCCTTTGGCCGCGTGTAGTGGGGGAAGTCGAGCACGCCGTCGGCGAACGAGTCCGCCTCCGCCGAGCCCTCGTCCCCGAGGGCGCCGGGGATCAGGCGCACGGCCGCCTCGATCACCGCCAGCGCCGCCACCTCGCCCCCCGTGAGCACGAAGTCGCCGAGGCTGACTTCCTCGGCGCCCAGCGCCTCGCGCACCCGCTCATCGATCCCTTCGTAGCGCCCGCACAGCAGCACGACATGATGCAGACGGCTCAGTCGGGCGGCCATGGCCTGGTCGAACGGACGCCCGCGCGGCGAGAGCAGCACGATCGCGGGCGGGGAGCCCTCTCCGGCCCCGGGCCTCCCCGCGCCGCCGGTCAGGGTGTCGACCGCGCGCAGGAACGGCTCCGCCTTCATGACCATCCCCGGCCCGCCGCCGAAGGGCTGGTCGTCCACGGACCGGTGCCGGTCGTCGGTGAACGCGCGCAGGTCGTGGACTCCGATCGAGACCAGCCCGGCCTCCATCGCCCGGTGCACGATCCCGTCCTCCAGCGGGGCCTGGAGCATGCGGGGGAAGATGGTGACGACGTCGAACCTCATGAGTCCACCAGCTCCGGCTTCACGGCCACGATCCGCTTGCCTTCGAGGTCGACCCGGCGGATGAAGGCGGCGGCGAGCGGGATGAGCACCTCGCCCCCGCGCGGGTCGCGCACGACCAGGACGGGCGCCTCGCCTCCGGTCTCCAGGATGTCGGCGGCGGTGCCGAGCGGCCGGCCCTCGGGGTCCTCGACGGCCAGCCCCTTGAGCTGGTAGTGGTAGTACGACCCCGGGGGGAGCTCCTCGACCTCGTCCTCCGCGATGCGCAGGTCGACCCCGCGATACTTCTCGGCCTCGTCGATCGAGTCCACGCCCTCGAGCTTGAGGACCACGCGGCCCTTGTGCGGCCAGCGGTCGGTGACCGCGATCGCGCGCGCTCCTCCGGGCACGGGCACGAACACGCGCCGCAGGGACTCGAAGCGCCGGGGGCGGTCGGAGAGCGGCGCCACCAGCACCTCTCCCTTCCGGCCCTGCGGCTTCACCACGACGCCGATCGTGACCATGTCGGCGTAATCCCCGCGCGCCATCAGTCCACGACCTCCATGTCGCACTCGATCCCGCGGCGGCGGCCGACCGCCTCCAGGAGCGTGCGGAGGGCGTCCGCGGTCCGGCCCTGGCGGCCGATGACCCGCCCGCGGTCGTGGGCGGCGACCTCGAGGTCGAGGTGCACGACCCCGTCCTCCGTCCACTCCTCCACGCGCACGCGGCCGGGCTCTTCCACCATCTCGCGCGCCAACGCCTCCAGCAGCTCGCGCATGGCCGCTACTTGGCCGCCGTCTCCGCCTTGACCCCCTCCGCCTGCTTCTTGAGGAGGCTGCGCACGGTGTCGCTGGGCTGCGCGCCCTTGCCGATCCAGTAGCGGGCCCGCTCGGCGTCGATCTTCACCACCGCCGGGTTCTTCCGCGGGTCGTAGTGCCCGAGCACTTCCACGAAGCGCCCGTCGCGCCAGGCCCGCGAGTCCGCCACCACCACGCGGTAGTGCGGCTTCTTGGTCGTCCCCGCCCGTCTCAGACGTATCGAAAGCATCGTGTCTCTCTCTCCTAACGGAACTGCGGGGGCATGCGCGCGGCCAGCTTCTTGAGCATCTTGCCGCCGCCTCCCCCGAACTGCTTCATCATCTTCCGCATCTGCGCGTACTGCTTGAGCAGGCGGTTCACGTCCTCCACGCTCGTCCCGCTCCCCTTGGCGATCCGCTTGCGCCGGCTGCCGTTGATCACCGAGGGCTCCCGGCGCTCGAGCGCGGTCATGGAATCGACGATGGCCACGTGCCGCCGCATCTCCTGCGCGCCCGCCTCCGTGTCCACGTCCTTGGCCCGGCTCCCGAGGCCCGGGATCATCGAGAGCACCTGGTCGAGCGAGCCCATCTTCCGGATCTGCCCGAGCTGCTCCTTGTAGTCGTCGAGGGTGAACTCGGACCGGCGCAGCTTCCGGACCATCTCCTCGGCCTTCTCGCGGTCGAGGTGCTGCTCGGCC
The DNA here is from genome assembly GCA_041481445.1 of Vicinamibacteria bacterium. Taxonomy (GTDB): domain Bacteria; phylum Acidobacteriota; class Vicinamibacteria; order Fen-336; family Fen-336; genus AA29. The sequence goes on along the minus strand of JBGPBV010000003.1, from coordinate 78,336 downwards.
TTCTCGATGAGCCCGAAGACGTCGCCCATGCCCAGGATCCGGCCGGCCATGCGCACGGGCTGGAAGAGCTCGAACTCGTCCACGCGCTCGCCCACGCCCGCGAACTTCACGGGACAGCCGGTGATGGCGGCCGCGCTCAGGGCGGCGCCTCCGCGGGCGTCGCCGTCGAGCTTGCTCAGCACGATGCCGGTGATGCCCACGCGCCGGTGGAACTCCTCCGCGCTCCTGACCGCGTCCTGGCCGGTCATGGCGTCCGCCACGTAGAGGACCTCGCTCGGCTGGGCCAGGGTCTTGAGAAGGGCGAGCTCGGTCATGAGCTCGTCGTCGACGTGCAGGCGGCCGGCGGTGTCGACGATCAGGAAGTCGTGCCCGACCGCGCGCGCCTCGTCGAGGGCGGAGCGCAGGATGGCCGCGGGCTCGTCCACGCCCTGGGGATGGTGGACCTTGACGCCGGCCTTGGTCCCGACCGAGAGGAGCTGCTCGCGCGCGGCCGGCCGGTAGACGTCGGTCGAGACCAGCAGCGGATGGTGCCCGTTCTTGGCCAGCCAGGCGCCCAGCTTGGCCGACGTCGTGGTCTTGCCCGACCCCTGCAGGCCGGCCATCAGGACCACGGAGGGGAGGCGCGACGACGTCTGGAGGCGGGGCGTCTCTTCGCCCCCGAGCAGCGCGACCATCTCGTCGCGGACGACCCGGATGACGGCCTGGGCGGGGGTCAGGCTCTTGAGGACGTCCTGGCCGGTCGCCTTCTCGCGGACGCGGTCCAGGAACTGCTTGGCCACCTTGAAGTGGACGTCCGCCTCGAGCAGGGCCAGCCGGATCTCGCGCAGGGCCGCGTCCACGTCCGCCGTGCCCAGGGACCCCTGGCCGCGGAGGGTGCGGAACACCCCTTCGAGCTTCTCGCTGAGCGCGTCGAACACGGCGGCGAAGTCCCCCCCGGAAGCGGGCGACGCGCGAGCGACCGCGCACCCTTGCCTCCAGTTGAAAGCAAAGTAACGTTTGATTTTATGGGATCGCGCCCGGAGTTGTCAAAGAAGCCGTGAGGGGTGAGGGGCTTAGGGCCGCCTCCGGGGGAGGCCTCAGAACTCGCGCGTGATCGCGAAGAGGCTCGAGATCTTCTGGTTCGAGTCCCGGAGGCGCGTAGCCAGCGTCCGGCTGAAGGCCCACAGGAACTTCGCGCAGAGGGCGGGATGGCTCTCCATCATCGACCGGACCTCCTGGTGCGGGATCGTGAAGACCTCGCATTCGGAGTGCGCGATGGCGTGGGCGGAGGCGGGCGCGCCGTCGAAGAACTCGACCTCGCCGAAGAACTCGCCCGGCCCGAGGATGGTGAGCGCCTCCTCCCCGACGCCCGGCACCACCTTGCTGATGCGGACGCGTCCCTGGTGAATGACGTGCAGCTGCCCCCCCGGCGCCCCCTCGGTGAGGATGGCCGCCTCCTGGGAGTAGCGCTTCAGGAGACCGACCATGAGGACGTGCGCGAGCTCTTCGTCGTCCAGGTCGCGGAAGAGGGAGACAGAGCGCAGGAACTCCTGGATCATTCGTGAGTTCGGGGGGGTGCTTGCTTGATCGCACCCCCCCGCGCGCTTCGCGCTCCCCCCCTACCCGCTCGGCGCCGAGTGAATCGGCGCCTCGCTTTCCTGTCCTCCTCGTTCTGCGTTCGCGCGCGCGCCAACTACACACCCCTCAACAAGTGGCCGAGCTTCTCTTTCTTCGTCTTCAGGTAGCGGCGGTTCTGGTCGGAGGCGGGGATCTCGATGGGCAGGCGGCCCACCATCTCGAGCCCGTAGCCCTCGAGGCCCACGAACTTCCGCGGGTTGTTGGTCAGGATGCGGAGCTTCTTGACTCCGAGCTCGACCAGGATCTGGGCGCCGATGCCGTAGTCACGCTGGTCGGGCTTGAACCCGAGGGCCTCGTTCGCCTCCACGGTGTCCTTTCCCCGGTCCTGGAGCTCGTAGGCCAGCAGCTTGTGCACCAGGCCGATCCCGCGGCCCTCCTGGCGGAGGTACAGGAGCACGCCGCGGCCGGCCTCGCTGATCATCTCGAGCGCCTTGTGGAGCTGGAGGCCGCAATCGCAGCGGGAGGAGGCGAAGATGTCCCCGGTGAGGCACTGGGAGTGGACGCGCACGAGCGCGGGCTCGTCGCCGCCGACGTCCCCCATGACGAGGGCGACGTGGTGCTGGCGGTCGATCAGGCTCTCGAAGGCGTGGATGCGGAAGGGCCCGTAGCTCGTCGGCATGTCCGCTTCCACGATCTTCCGCACCAGGCGCTCGGTGCGCATCCGGTGATGGATCAGGTCCTTGATCGTGACCATCTTGAGGCCGTGCTGGCGGCAGAAGGCCTCCAGGCGCGGGCCGCGCGCCATGGTGCCGTCCTCGTCCATCACCTCGCAGATCACGCCCGCCGGGTAGAGCCCGGCCAGCCGCGCGAGGTCCACCGCGGCCTCCGTCTGGCCGGCGCGCACCATCACGCCTCCGTCCACCGCGCGCAAGGGGAACATGTGCCCGGGCCGGGCCAGGTCGGTGGGCCGGGTGGCGGGATCGATGGCGGCGAGGACGGTCCGCGCGCGATCGGGGGCCGAGATGCCCGTGGTCGTGCCCTGCTTGGCCTCGATGGGGACGCAGAACGCCGTCCCGAACTTCGCGTCGTTCTGCTCGTCGCGCACCATCAGCGGGATGCGCAGCTCGTCCAGGCGCTCGCCGGTCATGGGCAGGCAGATGAGGCCGCGCCCGTAGCGGGCCATGAAGTTGATGACCTCGGGCGTGACCTTGGTGGCCGCGATCGTGAGGTCGCCCTCGTTCTCGCGGTCCTCGTCGTCGACCACCACGACCATCCGGCCCTGGCGCACGTCGTCGATGGCGTCGGGGATGCTTGCGAACGGCATGGGGTCCTCTCGGTGGGGCGGGCTCGGCTCTCAGCCGCGGGAGGGCGCGGATGCGAGCAACCTCTCCACGTACTTGGCGATCACGTCCATCTCCAGGCTCACCCGATCGCCCGGCCGGGCCGCCCGCAGGTTCGTGCGCTCAAGTGTATACGGGATGACCGCGACCGAGAAACCGCGGGGGCGGAGGGCGGCCACGGTCAGCGAGATGCCGTCGACCGCCACCGAGCCCTTCTCGACGAGGTAGCGCTCGAGGCCGGGAGGAACGGCGACCTGCAGCTCCGCGGCTTCGCCGGTGCGACGCAGCTCCACGATCTCGCCCAGCCCGTCCACATGTCCCTGCACGATGTGTCCGTCGAAGCGGCCCGCGGCGAGCAGGGGCCGCTCGAGGTTGACGAGCGCTCCCGGCCGCAGGCGCTCGGCGAACCCCGTCCGCTCCAGCGTCTCCGCCGTCAGCTCGCAGGTGAAGCCGTCCGGGGCCACGTCGACCGCGGTCAGGCAGCAGCCGTCCACGGCGATCGAGGCGCCTCGGGCCAGGCCGGCGGTGACGCCGCGCGCGAGGATGCGGAGCACGAGGACGTCCGCGCGCGCCTCCCGCGCCGCGACCTCCCCCACGTCTTCGACGATCCCGGTGAACACCGTCTATCTTCTATATCGTCCGCGGGCGGGATACCACAGTTCATACGCCCCATCGACGGCGGCGGCCGGAGAGAGGGCGCGATGGCCCGCGGGCAGGAGCGGGCTCCGGGTGGTGAGGCGGGCGGCCTCGGAGAGGCGCGCGGGGTCCGGCCCGCCGAAGGCCGGGGTGCCATCCCGGCCACCGAGGAGGATGGGGGCGCGGAAGAGCGCGACCTGGTCGAAGAGGCGCCGCGCCAGGAAGGCGCCCAGCAGCTCGGACCCACCCTCCACCATGAGGCTCCAGAGTCCCTCCGCGCGGAGCGCGGCCAGGGCCCACTCGAGGTCGACGCGGCCGTCGCGCGCGGGGCCGGCGAGGACGCGCACGCCCCTGGCTTCCAGCCCGGCCCGGCCGCGCACGCCCTCCGTCGTCACGATCCAGACGGGCGTGGTGCGCGCGGCGATGACGAGCCGGCTGCTCGCGGGCGTGCGGAGGCGCGAGTCGAAGACGATGCGGTGGAACGGCCTCCGCGTCCGCGGCTCGGGGAGGAGCCGGGGATCGTCGGCGAGCACGGTCCCCACGCCGACCGCCACCCCGTCGTGGTGGCGGCGCAGGGCGCGAGCGCGGCGGCGCAGGGAGGCGCCGGTGATCCACTTCGACTCGCCACCCGCGGTGGCGATGCGGCCGTCGAGGGTCATGGCGGCCTTGAGGAGCACGAACGGCCGGCTCAGGCGAGCGGCGATCAGGAAGGGCTCGTTGAGCGCGGCCGCCTCGTCGGCGAGGACGCCCGTCCTGACCGCGATGCCGGCCCGCCGCAGGCGCGCGAGCCCGCGGCCGTTCACGGCCGGGTTCGGGTCCGGCATCGCCGCCACCACGCGGCGCACGCCCGCCTGCACGAGAGCGGGCGTGCAGGGCGGCGTGCGTCCCTGGTGGGCGCAGGGCTCGAGCGTCACGTACGCGGTCGCCCCGCGGGCCGCCGCTCCCGCCGCGCGCAGGGCCTCGACTTCCGCGTGGGGTCCGCCCGCCCGCCGGTGCCAGCCCTCGCCCACCGCCCGTCCGCCGCGCACCACGACACAGCCCACCATCGGGTTCGGGTTGGTCTCGCCCAGCCCGCGCCGCGCCAGGGCAAGCGCGCGCGTCATCCACCGATCGTCGGCGGCCGGGGTCACGGGCGTCATGAGCCGACCAGCGCGTCCGCGAACGCGGCGGGGTCGAACGGGAGCAGGTCCTCGACCGACTCCCCCACGCCCACGTAGCGGATGGGCACGCCCAGGTCGCGCACGACCGCGACCGCGATCCCGCCCTTGGCCGTCCCGTCGAGCTTCGTCACCACGAGGCCGGTCACCCCGCCCGCCTTGGCGAACTCGCGGCCCTGGTTGAGCGCGTTCGAGCCGAGGGTGCCGTCGAGCACGAGCAGCGTCTCGTGGGGCGCGCCCGGGACCTCGCGGCCGGCCACGCGGGCCATCTTCGCGAGCTCGGCCATGAGGTTGCCCTTCGTGTGGAGACGGCCGGCGGTGTCCACCAGCACGGCGTCGTGCCCCCGGCGGCGTGCCGCACGCAGGGCGTCGGTGAGCACGGAGGACGGGTCCGCCCCTTCCGCCCCGCGATGGAAGGCGGCGCCCGCACGCCGTGCCCAGATCTCGAGCTGCTCGGCGGCGGCGGCGCGGAAAGTGTCGGCCGCGCACATCATGGTGGTGCGGCCTTCCGCCGTCCAGGCCGCGGCCAGCTTGCCGATGGTCGTGGTCTTCCCCACGCCGTTCACGCCCACGACGAACACGACCCAGGGCTTCGCGGCGAAAGGCGTCACCGTGAGCGGCCGGGCCAGGATCGAGCGGATCTCGTCGCGCAGCAGCCCCCGCATCGCCTCCACCCCGCCCGTCCAGATCTGCGCGCTCCGCGCGCGCAGGACCTCCATCGCCTGCCGGGTGGCGTCGAGGCCGAAGTCGGCGGCGATCAGGGCCTCCTCGATCGCGTCGAGGTCCTCCGGCTTGAGGGGGCGGCGCCCGCGCACGAGGTCGTCGACGTCGGCGTTGAGGATGTCGCGCGTCCGCTCGAGGCCCTTGCGGAACCGGTCCAGGAAGGTTTCCGCCATCAGAGCTCCCGGTTGAGCCTCTCCTGGGCCTTCTCCGTGAGATGGAGGCCCTCCGCGACGCGTCCGTCCACGGGCAGCGACAGCACCAGGAAGTAGCCGTCCTTCAGCGGGCGCAGGATGACGATGGCGGCGGCGTAGCGGCACAGCATGTACCGGATGGGGTCCCCGCCGCCGTACTTGGCCAGGGTCCGGCGCGCCGTGGCCAGTCCGATCCCCTGGTAGGCGCCGATCAGGCGGTGCCGCTCGTCGCGGGAGCCGGCCTGGATCGCCACCTCCCCTTCTCCGTCGAGGAGAAGCGCGGCGTAGCCGTCGACCGACCCGATCAGATCGTCCAGGATGCGCTGGTAGGGCATGGGGAGTGGGACAGGGACTCCCCAGTTTAACGTGGCGCTATTTCGCTGGGAACTGCTGCAGCAGCTGGGCCGCCCGCCGGCCGACGGGGCCTCCGGGATCCTTGCGGCGGGCCTCTTCGAGGCGCGTGCGCGCTTCCCCGAAACGGCCGACGCGCGAGTAGGCCTCACCGAGCGTCATCAGGACGTCCGCGCTCTGCGGGCATTCCCTGGCCGCCGTCTCCAGGGTGGCCACCGCCTCGTCGGTGCGGCCGGTCGCCATCAGCGCCTCCGCCAGGCCGAGGTACGCGTCGGGATAGCTCTTGTTCCGGCCGACGCTGGTGCGGTACCAGTTGATCGCCTCCGGATAGCTCTTGCCGTCGAGGTAGGCCCGTCCCAGGTTGCGCGACGAGATCTCCGGCGTGGGGTTGGTCGGGTCGTTGAAGGCGGCCAGGAACTCGCTCAGCCCCTCGTTGCGCCGGCCGGAGAGGATCAGGGCGGTCCCGAGGTCGTTGCGCACGTCGGTGTAGTACGGGTTGAGCTCGAGCGCCTTGCGGAAGGCGGAGACCGCGTCGTCGTACTTGCCGAGGGCGAGGTAGGCCTGGCCGAGCCCCTTCTGGAAATAGGCGTTCTTGGCGTCCTGGCGCACCGCCTTGCGGAACTCTTCCACGGCGAGCGCGGGCCGGCCCTCCCGGAGATGCGACAGCCCGGCATTGAAGCTCACCTCCGGATCGGGCGCCTGCGCCCCGGCCACCGCCGCCGCGGCCAGCACGAGCCCACCGAACGTCCACACGCGGAGCTTGCCCATGGTCGTCATTGTCCCGGGGAGGCCCGCCGCAATGGGTCCTGGCCGAGCGAGGCCGGCACCCTAGCTGGCCACTGCCTCTCCGGCTTGCCGCGCCGCCACCGACGCCCGCCGCGCCTTGGCCGGCGTGAGGTCGCCCACCGCGGCCGCCTTCTCGATCGCCTCCACGCAGAGCGGGTCGAACTTCTTGCCGGCCAGGAAGCGCAGCCGGCCCAGCGCCGCCTCGAACGTCATGGCCTTGGAGTACGGACGGTCGGTGGTCATGGCGTCGAAGGCGTCGGCCACGCTCACGATCCGGCCCAGCAGCGGGATGTCCTCGCCCTTGCGGCCGTCGGGGTAGCCGCTGCCGTCCCAGTTCTCGTGGTGCATGAGGCCCGCGCCCGCCATCTGCTTGAGGAGCGGCACCGCGTCCAGGATGTGCTCGCCCTTGCGCGGGTGCTGCTTCATGATCTCGTACTCGTCGTCGGTGAGGGCGGCCGGCTTGCGCAGTATGCGGTCCTCGATGCCGATCTTGCCCACGTCGTGGATGATGCCGGAGAGGTGGACGCGCTCGACCTCCTCGTCCGACATGCCGAGGTGGCGGGCCATCAGCATCGAGTAGAAGGCCACGCGCTCGCTGTGGCCGCGCGTGTAGGGGTCCTTCTCGTCGATGGCGTTGGCGAGCATGCGGATGGAGCCCATGAACAGCTCCTTGTTCACGTTCGCCTGGCGCTGGATCTCCAGGAAGGCCTTCTGGATCTCGTCGCCCATGTGGTTGAAGGTCTCGGCGAGGACGCCGACCTCGTTCCGGCCGCGCACGGCCACCCGCGTGTCCCAGTTGCCGCCGGCCAGGCGCCGGGCCCCGCGGGCCAGCTCCTGGATGGGGCGGCTGATCTGGCCGGCGAACAGGGTCCCGAACACGATGGCGGCCACGGTGACCAGCGCGACCAGGGCCAGCGACTGGTAGCGCATCTGGATCGCGCTGTAGTAGGCCTTGTCCTGCTCGACCTGGACGATGACGCCCCAGCTCGATTCCGGCACTCCGGCGTAGGTGCCGAGCATCTTCACCGCCCCTTTCGGGGTCTGGATCGTGAAGGAGGTAGTGGCGCCGGCCTTGCCACCCGACTCGATGAACTGCCGGACGATCTCGACCCCCGACACGTCCAGGTCCCCCTGGAGGCGCGAGGGGTCGGAGTGCGCGACCAGCGAGCCCCGCCCGTCCACGACGTAGACGTCGAAGAGGCCTTCCTGGCCCATCTGCCTGGTGGTGTTCCAGAGCGGGCCCAGGCTCGCCACCACCAGCACGACCCCCTTGGGCTCGGCTCCGCCCGGCTTGATGGGCTCGGTCAGGACCATCACCGGCTCCTGGAGGGAGGTGGAGATCACGGGGTGGCTCACCATGGAGCCGTCCTGCATGCCGCGCCGCCACCCCTCCTCCAGGAGCTGCTCGATGATGGGCTCGCTCAGCTGGACGCCCGAGCGCGCGCCGGAGCCCTTGGCGTCCACCACGCTCACCGACACGAAGTTGCTCGTGCCCTCCACGTAGCGCTTGAGGCCGTCGACCTCGCGGATGCGCGCGACCTTGGCCGCGAACTGGTCGCGCGGCGTGTCCACCTCCAGGGTCCGCGCGATGGCCACCGTCTGCTGCTGGAGGCTCTTGAGGTAGGTCGAGACCTGCTGGGACAGGCTGCGCGCCTTGTCGAGCTGGATGCTCTTCTGGTCCAGCTCCAGGATCTCCTGGCTCTTGGAGACGAGGTGGAAGGACGTCGCCACCAGCGGGACCACGCCGACCGCGAACAGGAGGAGCAGCAGCGAGTCGAGGATGCGGCCGCGGCGGCGCGGAGGGGCGGCGGGCGAGGCGGTCACGCCGGCTTCCGGGGGCAACGAGCCCGGGCCGTCGTCTGGAGTGGGGGCGGGGGCGCCGGCCGCCGCCACCCGCTAGACCTCGCCGGAGGCCGCGGGACGGGGCGGCGAAACGCCCGCGGCCATGCCGACGGGGCCCAGCACCTCGTACACCTCGACCGTCCGCTCCTTGCCCTTGAGGGTGGCGGGGCCGAGGCTCTTGCACTCGAACTGCTCCCTGACCGCGTTGTAGGTGTTCTCGCCGATGACGATGGTCATGGGCTTGGCCACCGAGCTCTCCAGGCGGCTGGCCGTGTTCACGGTGTCGCCGAGCACGGTGTATTCCTTCTTGTTGATCCCGCCGATCTCGCCCGCCACCGCCTTGCCGCTGTTGATCCCGATGCGGATGCGCAGGGTCGGCTCCTTGCGCTCGGTGTTGAAGACCTCGAGCTGCTCCCTCATCTCGAGGGCGGCCTTGATGGCGCGGACGGCATGGTCGGCCATGTCGAGGGGAGCGCCCCAGACGGCCATGATCGCGTCCCCGATGTATTTGTCGAGCGTGCCCTCGTACTTGAAGATGATGTCCGTCATCCGCGAGAAGTAGTCGTTGAGGAGGAGGGAGACGGCGGCCGGGCTCATCTTCTCGGACATGGTGGTGAAGCCCACGATGTCGGAGAAGAGGACGCTGACCTCCTTGACCTCGGGCACGCCCAGGGCCATGCCCTGCGACTCCGAGGTGGCGGCGATGATGCGCGCGGTCACCTGGGGGGACAGGAACCGGCCCAGGCGCTCCCTCTTCTTCTCTTCCGCGATGATCTTCTGGTTGAGCCGCGCCCGCTCCACCGCCACCGCCGCGTAGTTGGCGAGGGCGGTCAAGAGGTCGAGGTCGTTCAGGGTGAAGCAGTTCGTCAGCATCGGGGAGTCCACGTGGATGATCCCGATGACCTGCTCCTTGTTCCAGAGGGGCGCGCACATCGCGCTGCGGATGCCGTGGAAGCGGATGGAGTCGCCGGCCCCGAAGCGGGGATCGACGAGGGCGTCCGAGGTGAGGATCGAGACCCTGTCCTTGGTCACGCGGTCGGCGATGGTCTTGGAGATCGAGATCTTCCCCTCGGTCGCGGAGCTGGAATTCCGGTGCTTGACCACCATCGGGATCAGCTTGTCCGACCCGTCCTCGCTCAGCATCAAGAACCCGCGGTCCGCAGGCACGTGCTCGAACACGATGTCCATGACCTGGTGGAGGACCTCTTCGACCGGACGGACGGCGATGAGCGTCTCCGCGACCTTGGTCAGGACCTTGAGGATCCGGTTCGCCTTCTCGACGTCCTGGACGTCGGGGGCGGCCTTCTTCTCCGCCAGCCCCGCCGCCTGCTGGCCGGTGTCGGAGAGGAGCTTGCTGAGCTCGCCGACGCTGCGGATGATCGTGCCCGCCTCTTCCGAGAGGGGCTTGGCCTCGTCGAGGACGACCTTGCCTTCGAGCGTCTTGCTGAAGCTGAGCTGGAACTTGCCCAGCAGGATGCGGTCCCCGTCCTTGAGCGGCGCCTCCACCACCGGGACGCCGTTGACCTGGGTCCCGTTCTTGGACTTGAGGTCCTGGATGCGGACTCCGTCCTCGTCCGCTACCAGCTTGGCGTGGGTACGGGAGATGCCGAAGTCCTTGAGGACGATCTGGCAGTCCGGAGAGCGGCCGATCGTGACTTCGCCCTCGGTGAACGTGTACGCCTGCGGGGTGTCGCCGTCCTGATAGATCAACCGGTACATTCGAGCTTCGACGCGGCGGTCCGGGCGCCGCGTCGCGGCCCCATAGTCTACTCTCTTTTGAGGGTACGCAACATGAGCTCCTCGACGGCGTCCCGGGGCGGCTTGCCCTCATAAAGCACGGCAAGCATCTGGCTTGCGATGGGCATCTCGACGCCGCCCTTCTCGGCCAGGGCGCAGGCGGCGCGGGTGGTGCGGACGCCCTCCGCCACCATGTGCAGCTCGCCCAGCGCCTCGTCGAGAGACCGTCCGGCTCCGAGGGCCTGCCCCACCCGGCGGTTCCGGGAGAGCGCGCCGGTGCAGGTCAAGACGAGGTCGCCCAGGCCGGCCAGGCCGGAGAGGGTGTCCGGGCGGGCCCCGAGGGCGACCGCCAGGCGGGCGATCTCGGCCAGGCCGCGGGTGATGAGGGCGGCCGCCGTGTTGTGGCCGTAGCCGAGGCCGTCGACGATGCCGGCGGCGATCGCGATGATGTTCTTGAGCGCGCCCCCCAGCTCCACCCCCGTCACGTCGTCGCTCGAGTAGGCGCGGAAGGTCCGGCTGGAGACCGCGCGCTGGACGGCCTCCGCCACCGCGAGGTCGCGCGAGGCCACCACGACCGTGGTGGGCTGTCCCTGCGCGACCTCGAGCGCGAACGAAGGGCCGGAGAGCACGGCCACCGCGTAGCCGGGCGCCTCCTCCGCCGCCACCTCGCTCATGCGGCGGAGGGTGTCGAGCTCGAGCCCCTTGGTCGCGGACACGAGGATCGTCTCCGGCCCCCGCCGCTCGCGGATCGCGCGGTAGGTGGCGCGGCAGAACTCGGAGGGGATGGCCACCAACGCGATGGACGCGCCCGCCAGCGCCTCCTCGATCTCGCTGGTGACGACCATGGCGGGAAGCGTGACCCCGGGCAGGTAGCGCGCGTTCTCGCCGCGCGCCACCAAGTCCCGCGCCAGTACGGGGTCGCGCGCCCAGAGGCGCACCGCGTGCGGGCAGCGGGCCAGGTGCGCGGCCAGCGCGGTCCCCCAGGACCCTGCGCCCAGCACGGCCACGTTCATGGCGTGCCCGCGCCCGTCGCGCGCGACCCGATGCGGCTCTCCGTCCCCGCCACGATGCGCCCCAGGTTGGCGCGGTGCTTCCAGAGGATCAGGGCCGCGATGGCGGCGGCGGCGGCCACGGGCGCGGGCCGGGCGTGCAGGAGGAGGGCGGACACGGGAAGGGCGGCCGCGCCCGCGATCGATCCGACCGACGCGTAGCGCGTGATCGCGGCCACCACGGCGAAGGTGGTCAGCCCGAGGACGGTCGGCACGGGAATCAGGGGCAGGAACGCGCCCGCGCCGGTGGCGACACCCTTGCCGCCCTTGAACGAGAGCCACACCGGGTGCATGTGGCCGAGGGCGGCCACCACCGCCGCCACGGAGGCGACCGTGGTCCCCGCCAGCCGGGCTGCCAGCCAGGTCGCGGCCGAGCCCTTCAGGAAGTCCAGCGCGAAGGCCATCAGGCCGGCCCCCCGGCCCGCGCTCCGCATGACGTTCGTGGCGCCCACGTTCCCGCTGCCCACCGTGCGCACGTCGATGCCCTTCCCCCGGGCCACGAGGTAGCTGAAGGGGATCGATCCGAGCAGGTAGGCGAGGACCAGCGCGAGGGCGGACGCGAGGCCGTGGCCCATGGTGACCCGCGGAGTCTATCGCACCGGCGAAAGCGCGCCTTCGAGCGGGAACACCGCGAGCGGGGTGTATTCGGAGCCGGAGGCGCGGGGCTGGCTGCGAAAGAGGACGAGGCGATCGACGCCGCCGGTGCCGAGGTCGACCTCGGGCAGGACCGGCCGGCGGGCGCGGTCCCGCCAGCGTCCCAGGGTCAGGTGGGGATGGAACGCGCGCGGCTCCGGCTCGAACCCCGCCGCCACCGCCGCCCTCTCGCAGGCCTGCTGCAGGGCGCCCGCGGCCGCCGGCATCGCGAGCCCCAGCCAGAGGACGCGCGGGCTCCCGCGCTCGGGGAAGGTGCCGACGCCCCGCACCCCCACCTCGAGCGGCGGACAGGCGGCGGCGGCCGCGCGCAGCGGCGCCTCCAGCGCGGCCAGCCTCTCCGCCCGCGTCCAGCCCAGGAAGCGCAGCGTCACGTGGACGCCCTCCTCGCGCACGAAGCGCACCTCCGGCAACGCCGGCTTCAGCCGGCGGATCGTGTCGGCCACCGCCGCCTGCAGGGCCTCCGGAAGGGGCAGGCCCAGGAAGGCGCGGACGGCCCGGGTGTCGGGGGCGGGGGCCGCCTTTGGCGCCTCCGCGTCTCCGGTCACAAGGGCGTGAGGCCGAGCAGGCCCCGGCGGATCATCTCCAGGGCCGCCTGCGTGGATTGGAAGCGCACGCGGTCGCGGTCGCTCGGGAAATGCACGCGCCGCACGCGGTCGCCGGCGGCGCCGCTGAGCGCGATGAAGACGAGCCCGACCGGCTTGTCCGGAGTACCCCCGCCGGGTCCGGCGATCCCGGTGAGGCCGACGCCGATGGCGGTGCCGGCCCGCGCGCGCGCGGAGGCGGCCATCGCCTGCGCGACCTCTCCCGAGACCGCGCCGTGGGTTTCGATCAGCGCGGCGTCGACCCCCACTTCCTCCACCTTCGCGCGATTGGAGTAGGTGACCCATCCGCGGTCGAGGTAGGCGCTCGACCCCGCCTTCTCGGTCAGGCGGGCGGCGAGCAGCCCGCCCGTGCAGGACTCCGCGATGGCGATCGTATGGTGCCGCTCCTTGAGCAGGGCACCCACCACCTCCGGCAGCTCGCGGCCGTCCTCGCTGTAGATGCGGCCGGCCATGGCCTCCCGGATCGGCGCCGCCAGCTCCTCGATGCGCGCCTCCGCCGCCTCCGGCGTCTCTGCCTCCGCGGTGAGGTGCAGCTCGACCTGCCCGGCTCCACCGAGGATCGTCGTGCGCGGGTTCGTGAAGGCCTTGTAGATGGGGGCCACGATCTGCTCGACGTCGCTCTCCCCCATGGCCGCGATCTTGAGGACGCGGGTGCGCAACGCGCGGCCGCCCGCCTTCTCGCGCAGGGCGGGCAGGACCTGCTCCTCGAACATGGGAGCCATCTCGTGCGGCGGCCCCGGGAGGAGCACGAGCATCCGCCCGTCGCTCTCCACGCGCTGTCCCGGCGCCGTGCCCCGCGGGTTGCGCAGCACGACCGCGCCCTCGATGACGTCGGCCTGCTTCTCGTTGACGGGCGCCATCACGCGCCCGAAGCGGGCGAAGCGCGCCTTGAGCTCCTCGATGAGGACGTCCTGCCGGTGGAGGGGCCGGCCGAGGGCGGCCGCGGCCGCCTCCCGCGTCAGGTCGTCCTCCGTCGGGCCCAGGCCCCCGGTGGCGATCACGATGTCGGCCCGGCCGAGCGCGGTCCGGAAGGCGGACTCGAGCAGGCGCGCGTCGTCGGCCACCGTGACGCGGGCGCCGGTGTCGATCCCGACTTCGAGGAGCTTGGCCGTGAGGTAGAGCGCGTTGGTGTCCGAGCGCAGCGGCGTCAGCAGCTCGCTCCCGACGGCAATGATCTCGGCTCTAATCATTCATCGACCCCCCCTCCCTATCCCTCCCCCACGTAGGGGGGAGGGGAAGTCAGAGGTCTTCGGCGCGTTCACCTCGTCCGTCCTCGATCTCAAGCGCCCAGCGCGAGCTGGCCGGCGCGCAGCAGCAGGTTGGCGTAGATGCCCGCCATCACGTCGTCGCACATGATGCCCCAGCCACCAGGCAGGGACTCGAGCTGGCGCGCCGGGTAGGGCTTGAAGACGTCCAGGATGCGGAAGAGCACGAACCCGGCCAGCGCGGTCACGGGCGTGAAGGGCAGGAAGAGCAGCGAGGTCCACATCCCCACGACCTCGTCCACCACCACGATCCCGGGGTCCTCGAGGCCGACGCCGCGGGCCACGCGCGTGGCCGCCACGACCCCCGCCGCGAAGAGGGCGAGCAGCGCCGCCACCTGGACCGCGGCCGGGAGGCGCTGAAGGGGCCAGAAGAAGAGGAGGCCCACGGCGGAGCCGGCGGTCCCGGGAGCGATCGGGGAGTACCCGGAGCCGAGCGCGGTGGCGACGGCGGTCGAGAGGAGATCCGCCCTGGGCGCGCCCGCCCGCGGGGCGCGATCGGAAGACATCCGGCGATGATAGTCCCGGCCGTCTAGTTCTTCACGACGCGCGTCCGGGCGACACGGTCGTGGAAGGCGCGGCGCGCGGGGTCGAGCAGCATCGGGATGAGCCCGGCGCCCGCGGCGACGACCCCGAGGCTGCCCAGGGCCGCGCGCGCGAACGCGCGCAGGTACCCCGGCGGACGGCCGGCGGCGTCCACCACGCGCAGCCCGGTCGCGATCTTGCCGAGCGTCTGGCCGGTGGTGCCCGTGAAGTAACCCGCGTAGGTGAGGCCGAGGAAAGCCAGGTAGCCGGCCAGGTAACGCCAGGCCGGCTTCAGTCCGATCAGGTCGACGTGCGCGGCGCGGCTGGCGAAGTAGACCACGACCGCCCACATCACCCCCACCAGGGCCAGGTCCAGCGCGGCCGCGCGGGCCCGTTCCCCGGACTGCGCCGGCCGCTCGACCGGACGAGGGTCGGCGGGCGACGGCTCGGCCCCGAGCGTCCATTCGTCCTCTTCGAGCGGAGGTCGCTCCGGATCGACGTGCGCGCGGCCGGACGGCGGGTCGCGGGGCACGATCGGCGGACGGACGGTGACGTCGCGCGGGGCGGCCTCGCGCGGCGCCGCTTCGGTCGCGGACAGGCGCAGGTCGGGCGTCCGGGACGGCGAAGCCGGCGCCGGCGGGCGCAGCGGGAGGTCGGGCTCGTCCGCGCCCAGCTCGATCGGCGAAGCCAGGCCGGCCTCGGAAGAGCCGGCCATGAGCCCTTCGGTCTCTTCGCCGGCGGCGGACCCTTCCGCCGACTCCTCGCCCTCGCCCTCGTCGCGGAAGAGCGGAAGCTCTCCGTCACCCACGCGCCGGCGCTTGCGGTCGCGCACGCGGTCGCGCACCTCGTCCTTCCAGGTGCGCTCCTTCTTCTTCAAGCCGGGGATCTCGCGCAGCGGCTCGGGGCGTGGCCGCGCCGCGGGGTCGGGAGCGAGCGCGCCTTCGGTCACCGGCGCGACGCTGGCACTGCAGGCCGGACACCGCTCCTGCCCTGCGGGCACGAGCGACCCGCAGGAGGGACAGCTCACGGCCGGCGGGCCCCTTGCGCGACCGCCGCACCCTCGCCGCGCAGGGCACGCTGCGCCTGCTGGCGGAGCTGTTGCGCGAACGGATAGGCGGGCTCCTCCGCCCCCACGCGATCGAGGATGGCCAGCGCGGCCGCGGGGTCTCCGGCGTCCATCAACCGGTGGGCCTGGGCCAGGGCGCGCTCCCCGCCGGTCACGGGCGGCACCCACGCCCCATCGACGCGGGAGCGCGGTGCCGGCGGCCGGGTGAGGCCGACCAGGAGGCGATCCCAGCTCGAGGCGAGGCCGGCGCCGAGGACCAGGAGGGCGGCCGTCCAGGCGGCGGCGAGGGCGCGCCGCGACCAGCTCACACGCGAGGGCAGGGAGGCCGGAGCGGATTCGATCGCGGCCGCCGCGGCTTCCGCGCGGTCGAGACGTCCGCCCCGCGCGTCGAGCCGGTCGAGCAGGATCGCGGCCTGATGGCGATCGCCGCCTTCGGCGATCACCGCCTCCAGGGCGGCGCGGGCCACGGCGTGATCGCCTCTCTCGAGGGCCTGCCGTGCCTGATCGAGCCGCTCGTCGCTGCGCCGCTCGGATTCAGTGATGGCGGCGTTGGCGGAGGCCAGGCCGCGAAGAGCCTCGGCGCGCGTGGGCTCGACGAGGGCGACCCGGCCGAAGACCAGGGCCGCCTCGCGTGGATCCCCCGCCTCGAGGCGTCGCCACCCCTCGGCGAGCAGTCCCTGGATCCTCTCGTGGTCGGTCGCAGTCACTCCATGAGCCCTCGGGTCGGAAGTACGCGCCATTATCGGAAAACACGCCCTGACATTTCAAGACGAATCTCGATCCACGGATGGGAGGCTTCGCGGGAGGGGATAGGAGCCGCCGGGGAGGTCAGTGGACCCAGCGCCGATAGGCAAGGACGCCGAGCGCGGCCGCGGCGAAGCTGGCCACCGCCACGAGTGCCGTAGCGGCGCCGTTTCGCCAGGGGGCCGGACCGGCACCGTCGGGCTCGGCGGGCTGGAGATGGGCGACCGGCAGGTCGTGGGCCAGGCGGCGCAGGGTCTCGACGTCCTGGCTCTCCACGACGGCACCGGACACGCCGCCCTCGTCGGCGAGCGAGGCCTCACGCTCCTCATCGAGGGCGGTGAGGCCGGGCGTGCCGGCCGAGGACCCCTTCAGGTCATCCCGCACGTCTACGTCGTCTGAAATGCTCGTATTGCCTACCATGTGGTGCTCCTCCATCGGGGCGCGCCCGCGTCTGGAATCGGAGCAATCAGCGTGCCACGGTGGCCGGCGCTCAGGCCGGCTCGACGGCCTCGCCCTTCCGCGCGGGGATCAGCCCGTATCCCTTCATCTTGCGATAGAGGTTCGAGCGCTCCACCTGCAGCACCTCCGAGGTCCGGCTCATGTTGCCGCCGCACTCCTGGTACTTCTTCCAGATGTAGCGCTTCTCGAAGTCCTCGCGGGCGGCGGTGAGGGAAGGGAAGTCCGGGAGCGCTCCGGCGCCGGGGGCGGCGGCCGAGGCCGTCTCTCCGGGCCCGGCCGCCCCGCCCGCCAAGGAGACCGGCAGGTGGCGCGCCTCGATCCGGTCCCCCGGCGTCATGATCACCAGCCGCTCGATGATGTTGCGCAGCTCGCGGACGTTGCCCGGCCAGGGCTGGGCGATCAGGACTTCCAGGGCCTCCCGCGCCAGCTCCTTCGTCCGCTTCCCGTACTCCGCGGAGAGCTCGGCGATGAAGTGGCGGGCGAGGAGCGGGATGTCCTCGCGGCGCTCCCTCAGGGGCGCCACCTGGAACGGGATCACGTTCAATCGGAAGAAGAGGTCCTCGCGGAAGGTGCCTTTGCGGATCTCCTCCTCCAGGTTCTTGTTGGTGGCGGCGATGACGCGCACGTCCACCGTGATCGTGACCGTACCCCCCACCGGCTCGACCTTCTGCTCCTGGAGGACGCGCAGGACCTTGGCCTGGGTCTTGAGCGTCATGTCCCCGACCTCGTCGAGGAAGAGCGTCCCTCCGTCCCCCAGCTCGAACTTCCCCTTCTTGGCGGCCAGGGCGCCCGTGAAGGCGCCGCGGGTGTGGCCGAACAGCTCGCTCTCGATGAGCTCCTCGGGGATGGCCGCGCAGTTGACCTCCACGAAGGGTCCCGACGAGCGGAGGCTGAGGTGGTGGATGTTGCGCGCGACGAGCTCCTTGCCCGTGCCGTTCTCCCCGAAGATCAGCACGCGGCCGTTGGAGGGGGCGGCCTGGGCGATGTCGGCGCGCAGGGCGTGGATGGCCGAGCTCTCGCCCACCATCACCCAGCGATGCTCGACCTGCTCCTTGAGGGCGCGGTTCTCCGCCTCCAGCTTGCGCTGGCGGAGCGCGTTCTTGACCACGAGCAGCGTCTTCTCGAGGGCGAGCGGCTTCTCCACGAAGTCCTGCGCGCCCATGCGCACGGCCTTCACCGCCGTCTCGATGGAGCCGTGCCCGGAGATGACGACCACGGGCACCTCGGGATCGAGCGTGCGCACCCGGGCCAGGACCTCGAGCCCGTCCATCCCCGGCAGCCACACGTCGAGGAGCAGCAGGTCGTAGCGCCGGTTCTCGAGCACCCCCAGGGCTCTCTCGCCGCTCTCCACCGCCTCCACCGCGTAGCCCTCGTCCCCGAGGATCCCGACGAGCGAGCCGCGCACGCCCGCTTCGTCGTCCACGACCAGGATCGATTCACGCATGCCTGTGGTTCTCTCCTTAGGCCGGCAGCTCGATGACGAACCGCGCCCCCCGCGGCCGGTTCTCCTCCACTCGAATCACCCCGTGGTGCTCCTGGACGATACGGCTGACGATGGCGAGGCCGAGCCCGCTCCCCCGCCGCTTGGTCGAGAAGTGCGGCACGAACAGCTTGTCGCGGGTGTCGACGGGGATGCCCGGCCCGTCGTCGGCCACGCCCAGCCGGACCCGGCCCTGCGAGCGGTCGAACTCCGTCGAGATCGTCACCGTGCCCCGCTTGTCGGTGGCGTCGATGGCGTTGTCGACGAGGTTGATCAGGACGCGCTTCATCTGGTCGGGGTCCATGCGCAGGGCGGGCACGTCCGCGGCCAGCCGGCGCTCCACCGTCACTCCCGCGAAGAGGCCGTCGTAGAGCGAGAGGGTCTCCTCGATGATCTCGTGCAGCGATCCCGGCACCAGGTTGGCCGCGGGCAGGCGCGCGAACTGCGCGAACTCGTCCACGAGGTTCTTGAGGGCGTCCACCTCGTGGACGATCGCGCCCGTGCACTCCTGCAGGACCTTCTCGAAGTCGGGCGCGCCCTTGAGGTAGGCCTTGCGCACACGCTGGGCGGAGAGCTGGATCGGGGTCAGCGGGTTCTTGATCTCGTGGGCGAGCTTGCGTGCGACCTCGCCCCAGGCCGCGACCTTCTGCGCGCGCATCAGCGGCGTGAGGTCGTCGAGGACGAGGACCGCCCCCGGCGGCGAGCCCGGGGCCCCGGGCAGCGGCACCACCGTCACCGCGAGGTGGCGATCGCGGCCGCGGCCGGGCACCACCACCTCGCGCTCCTGGCGCGTCCCGCGCCCGGAGAGCAGGCGCTGCACGAGCCCCACGATCTCGTCGCGTCCGGGACCCACCAGCGCGTCGGGCAGCGAGCGGCCCACGCGGTCGGCGTCGACGTCGAGAAGGCGGCAGGCGGCGGCGTTGAGGGCGGTGATCGCTCCCTCCGCGTCCACGACCGCCACCCCGGTGCCGACGGTCTCCAGCACCGTCTCCATGAGCCGGCGGCGGTCCTCCAGCTCCTCGTTCTTGCGGGTCAGGCCCGCGCGCGTGTGCTCGACCTCCTCCTCGCTCCGGGCCAGCCGCTCGGACATGCGGTTGAAGGAGGCGATCAGCGCGGAGAACTCGTCGTCCCCGGACGGGAAGTCCACGCGCACGCCCCGCTCGCCGGAGGCGATGCGCTCCGCGCCCTCCGCCACCAGGCGCAGCGGCGTCGTGATCCGGCGCGCCAGGTACAGGGAGAGCCACACCGCCCCGAAGAGGATGAGCAGGGCCGGGAAGAGGTACAGCGAGAGGTAGACGGCCTTGATCGGCTCCTTGAAGCTCTCCGCCTTGCGGTACTTCTCGTAGCGCTCCTGGACCTCGCGCCGCTCCGCGGCGACTCCGACCGGGATGAACGTGGAGGCGATCACCGCGCCGCGCGTCCGCCCCTTCGCGTCGCGCAGGGGAACCGCGGCCCGGGCCAGCTCGCCGCCGGCATAGGGCACGGTCGCCTCCGCCTCCTGGCCCGCCTGGGCGGCCTGGGCCAGCTCCTCGCCGCCCCGGGCCGCCTCCGGCATGGGCAGACGGGGGTTGACCACGGCCAGCAGCTCGCCCTCCGCCGTGAAGACGTTGACGACGTCGATCTCGAGGGCGGCCGCGCGCACCTCGATCACGCGGCGGAGCCTCCCCTGGCCGGCCGGATCGAGCAGGCCGCGGGCCTCGATCTCGCGGGCGAGGGCGCGGGCGTGCACGCGGCTGCGGTCGAGGTTCGCGTCGTGCACGGCCGTCCCCAGCACCTGGAGCGACGAGAGGATCCGCTCCACGTCGACGTTGAACCATCGGTCCACCGTCTGCTGGATGAGGTCGCTCCCCACCACCATGAGGAGCAGGGCGGGCGCGGCCGCCATCAGCACGAAGACGATCACCAGCCGCATGCGGAAGCGCGCCCCGAGCACGCCGCGCCGCCGCTCCATCACCACGCGCACCAGGTTCCGCCCGAGGACGAACAGGAGCACCAGGAGCAACGTGATGTTGAGGACGGTGAGACCGTAGAGGAGGACGGAGGCCAGGAAGTCGGGCGAGAAGTCGCGGCTCTTCCGCAGCAGGAACTGCACGAGGACGAGCAGGCCGAGGGCGCCGCCCGCGCTCAGCAGCACCAGGCGCGCGTTGTTGCGGAAAGGGGTACGAGGGCCGGTGCGGGCCATCACTGAGCGCGTGGAGAGAGCCGTGCGATGCTTACTTTTGACATCCATTCGCCGCGGCGCGCGTCTGAACGCGGCGTCGCGGGCCTGGCCGGCCATTGTAGCTTGCCAGCCACACCCCACAAAGGGCGCGTTGACCTCCCCGGACCGGCATGTTATTTAGCCTGAGGCGCTTGGAACTGAGTCACATGCGACACCGCGCGTGGCCGATCCCCAGCCTGCTGATCCTGGCGCTGGCCGGCGGGGCCGATCGCCTGGCCGCGGAGCCGCCACCACCGGTGACCGTGGCCCTGACCCTGGACACCTCAGGGAGCGTCGGGGCCGTCGAGTTCTCCCGTGCACGCGACCTCGCCCTCGCGATCCTCGGCGCCCTGCCCCCGGGGAGCGAGGTCGCGGTGCTGGCCTTCGACGACCAGTCGCGCGTGATCGTCCCGCGCACGTCGAAGCCGCAGGACGTCCGCCAGCGCCTGGCCACGCTGAAGGTCGGCGGGCGGTTCACGGCTTTGCACGACGCGCTGTACGACGCCGGCCGCTACCTGCGCGACGCGCCCGGCGAGCGCAAGGCGATCGTGCTCATCACGGACGGCCTGGACGAGAACAGCACGCTCAACCTCGAGGACGGCTTGAGGGTGGCCACGGACGCCCAGATCCCGGTCTACGCCGTCGGCGTGGGAACGCATCCCCAGGAGCGCGTGCTCCGCCGCATCGCGAAGCTCACGGGCGGCGACTACCTCACTTTCGACCGCGCGCGCGGCACGGACCTGGCCGCCCGCATCGCGACCATGCCGGTCCCCGCCGTGGAGGCGGCGCGCCCCGCCGCCGTCCCGCCCTCCGCCGCGGAGCGCGCGACGGGCGCGGCCTCTGCGCCCGCGAGGCCTTCACCGCCGGCCTCATCGGCGCGCGGAGGCGCCCCCGCCCGCCTGTCCGTCTCCGGCTCCGGGCGCGTCCTCTGGATCGCCGTCGCCCTGACCGTCGCGGGCGCGGTGGCGATCGTCCTCCTGACGCGCCGGCGGAAGTCCGCGGAGCGGGCGGAGGCCCCCACGCGCGTACCGAGCCGCGCTCCCTCCGCCGCGCGCGGGGAGCCCGGGCTCTCCGAGACCGTTCTCGCCCGCATGAGCCTGACCGAGGAGTACCTCGAGCGCACGGTCACGCTGCAGGAGCGGCCGGTGCTGGCGGTGACGAGGGGGCCGGGCGTGGGGCAGGTGTTCGCCCTCAGCGGGACGACCGCGACCTCCATCGGCCGCTCGCGCGCGAACGACATCCGGGTCGAGGACGTCTCCGTCTCCGGCCAGCACTGCCGGGTCCGGCCCGAGGAGGGGCGGTTCGTCGTGCACGACCTGAGGAGCACGAACGGCACCCTCGTCAACGACAAGAAGGTCACGCGCCACGTCCTCGCGGAGGGCGACGTCATCCAGATCGGAGAGACCGCGCTCCAGTACCGACACGAGATGAAGCGCGGGTAGCCGCCGCGCGCGCTCGGTGCGGCGCCTACTCGCGCGTCGTCTCCAGGAGCCCCTTCAGCGTCGCCATGAACTGGTCGACGTCCTTGAAGTCGCGGTACACGGAGGCGAAGCGGACGAAGGCCACCTTGTCCAGCTCGCGGAGGCGCTCCATGAGGAACTCGCCGACCTGGACGGTCGGGACCTCGCGGTCGGGGCTCTCCTGCACCATGGCCTCCACGCGGTCGGCGATCGTCTCCAGCGTCTTCACCGGCACCGGGCGCTTCTGGCAGGCCTTGATCAGGCCCGAGAGCACCTTCTCGCGGTCGAAGCGCTCGCGCCGGCCGTCCTTCTTGACGACGAGGTGGGGGATCTGGTCGATGCGCTCGTAGGAGGTGAAGCGCTTGCCGCAGCCGAGGCACTCGCGCCGGCGGCGGATGACCTCGCCCTCCTTGCTCTCGCGCGAGTCCACGACCTTGTCTTCCACGTGGGCGCAGAAGGGACACTTCATCTCGGCCTCGTCGGTTCGAGGGCGGCCATGCGCACCTCCGGCGGGTCCTCCGGAGGCGTCTGGCCGGTCAGGTCCGCCACCTTCCCCATCGTGAGCCCCTCCCGCCCCAGCAGGGCCAGCCCGAGCACGAGCACGGGCAGGTTGCTGAGCGCATGGCACGCGATCCCCGCCGCCGCCGCCGTGCCCTTCTCGACCCCGTAGGCCTGGGTGAGGGCGAGAAGGTAGAACTCGTGGAAGCCGCCCACCGTTCCCGGCGTGGGCACGGCCACGCCGACGGTGAGGAACGCCACCATGAGGAACGACGTATGGAACGGAAGGTCCAACCCGAAGGCGCGGTTGTTCCACCAGATGCACAGGCAGATGCTGAGCCACACCAGGACGGACTGTCCGAAGATGACGAGCAGGTGGCCGGGCGAGGCCTTGAGCACGGCCAGACCCTCCGCGAACTGGGTCACCGCGCCCGCCATCCAATCCGTCCATCGCTCCGGCAGGGGCGACAGCGCCCTCCGCAGCAGCCTCACCACCGCCGCCGCGTGACCGTGGAGGAGCAGGAGCACGGCCAGGACGGCCAGCGCGGCCGTTCCCGCCAGGGCACCTCCCAGCTTCAGGAACCCGAGGAGGGGGCCTCGGGTCTGGGCGGCTGGAGTCGGCAGCACGTACAGGTACAGCGCGAACAGCACGAGCACGGTGATGAGGTCGACGAGGCGCTCGAGGATGATCGAGGCGAACCCCGCGGAGATCCGGATCGGATGGCGCCGCGAGATCAGGTACGGCCGCACGACCTCGCCCGCGCGCGGGACGAGCAGCGCGGTCATGAAGCCGACGATGGTGGCTGGAAAGAGGTCGCTCAGCGGGACACGGGCCAGGGGCCGCAGCAGGCTCCCCCAGCGCCAGGCCCTCAGGAGATAGGTGACGACGGTGATGGCGGCGACCCCCGCCAGGTAGGTGTGGTCGGCCGAGCGGAAGGCCGCGCCCAGCGCCTTCCAGTCGACCCCGCGAAAGAACAGGGCGAGCAGCCCGAGGGCGAGGAGGGCCCCGGCCGCCAGCCGCCACCGCCGCGACGCCATCACCTCGGAATTCCTCGCAAATGCTTTTGACTCTTGAGTTTGATGAGCGCGAGGGACTCTACTACACTGCCCGCGCGTGGGTCAAACGTGGCCGTGGCGCAGATTGTTGAACCCGCAGGCCCTGCGGCGCGTTACGCCTTCAGAGACGGCCCGTTGCCCGAGCAAGGGGCGCGATCATTGACGGTCGGTGAGACGGGACTCGTCGCGCGCTGCCGGCAAGGGGACGAGGTGGCGTGGCGGGAGCTGGTGGCTCTCCACACGCGCCGCGTGTTCGGGATCGCATATCGCTTCGTCGGCCGCGTCGACGAGGCGGAGGACCTGACCCAGGACATCTTCGTGAAGGTTTTCCAGAGCCTCGACCGGTACCGCGAGTCGGACGGCGCCTTCTCGACCTGGGTGGGCACCGTGGCCCGCAACCACGCGATCGACAACTACCGGCGGCGGCGCGAGGAGCGCATGCGGCGCGTCGACGACCCCGCCGTGCTCGACGCGCAGCCCGCCCACGAGGAGAGCCCGCTCCGCACCCTCGAGCGCGCCGACCAGGCGCGCCTCGTGCATCGCGGGCTGCGGGCGCTGCCCGCGGACCTGCGCGAGCCGCTCGTGCTCTGCGACCTGCAGGGCCTCTCCTACGAGGACGTGGCCTCCACGCTGCAGATCCCGCTGGGGACGGTGAAGAGCCGGATCAACCGCGGCCGGATCGAGCTGGCGCGGCGCCTGCTGTCGGCGCGCCGGAAGCTCGAAGGCGAGGCCGCCCGGTGACCGCGATGAGCTGTGACCGCGCGGCGGAGCTGCTCTCGGATCACGTCGAGGGCGCGCTCGAAAGCGTGCTCGCGGCCGAGCTCGCCGCCCACCTCTCCGGCTGCCCGGACTGCCGCGAGCTCGAGGCGGCCCTCTCCGACGTGATGGAGCTGCTGCGCGTGCCCGCCATCGGGCCCGCGGCCGACCTCGCCGACCGAGTGGCCCGCGCGAGCTGGGCGGCGGCGCGGCCACAGCCGGCGCCGCCGGCGCGCCCGGCCCGCACGCGGGCCTGGGCCCAGGCGGTGGCCACGGGCGCGGGATGGCTCTCCGAGGTCCCGTTCGCGGTGCAGGCCATCGCGGCCGCGTTCGCGATCGCGCTCACCGCGGGGCTGGTGATGGCGGCCGGATCGGTCCCGGGCACCCCCACCCGCTCGCGCGTGGCCCAGAGGATCTCGGACGCCACCGTGTACGTCGTGGAGAGGAAGGAGCGCCTGGTCGAGGACCTCCGCCTCCTGCGGGTGGTGATCGCCACCGCCTTCGAGGGACGGCTGGACCGCGTGAACGAGCGCGTGGACGACTACCGGCGGCTGATCGAGCGGCGCCAGACCGAACAGTCCAAGGGCGACAAGAAGAGCGAAGCCGCCATGGGCGCCGTGCGCCGGGCCGGAGACGCCGCTCCCGCGCCGGCGGAAAGATCTGAACCGCGCCCGAAGGCGGCGCGTACAAGCGTATGACGTCGAATGAACGGGGCCGCCCGCACCTGGCCCCCTGGCAGAAGGAGAGCTGAGCCGATGAGCAGTCCCGAAGTCATCCCGACCGGAGAGGTTCCGTCCCTGCCTCCGGCCCCGCCCGCCGCCCCTGCGCGAGCCGCCGCCCCTGCCCTCAAGATGCCGTGGGTGGGGCTGCTGCTCTCGCTCGTGATGCCCGGCCTCGGCCAGATCTACAACGGCCAGGTGGCAAAGGGCGTCACGTTCTTCGTGGGCTTCTCGGGCACGATCTACCTCATCACCGAGGGCCACGTCCTGCCCTTCGCGATCTTCCTCCCCTTCCTCATCTTCGCGAACATGATCGACGCCTTCCGCAGCGCGGTCCTCATCAACGAGCGCGGCACGAAGGCGGTCGCGGAGGACGACGCCGAATCGCCGTGGTGGGGGATCGGGCTGGCCGCGATGGGCGTGCTCCTCCTCTTCAACAACCTCGGCTGGCTGCAGCTCGCCGCGGTCGTCCGCTACTGGCCCATCCTCCTCATCGCGGCCGGCCTCCTCTTCCTCCGGCGGTCCGTGCCGCGCAAGACCGGCGATGGCCCGTCCCTTTAGGCCCGAGACGCTGGTGCTCGGTCTGTCCCTGATCGCGATCGGGGTGGCCTGGCTCCTCGGCAACGCCGGCCGCATCGACCTGCTGGGGACGCTGCGCGCCTGGTGGCCGGCCACGCTCGTGGTGTGGGGCGTGCTCGAGCTCGTGGCCTTCGTCCTCGATCGCGAGGCGAGGAGGTCCTGACATGAAGGCGAGCAAGCTCGGTCTGCTGATCCTCATCCTCGCCTTCGGCTCCACGGTGGAGACGGCCTGGCGCGTGCGCAACCACCTCGGCCCCGGCGGCTGGGGCTGGTTCGTCCACAATGGCCGCTTCGACGGTCCTTCGTTCAGCTTCACCGCCGAGCAGACGGAGACGGTGGCGGCGGCGACGCCGGTGGAGATCGAGAACACGTTCGGGGCGGTGAAGGTGGTGCAGGGCGCCGCGGGCGAGGTCAAGGTCGTCCTGCGCAAGGTCGTGTACCTCGGGACGGAGGAGAAGGCCCGCGCCTACGCCGACCGCATCCAGATCCAGGCGCGCCGGGAGGGCGAGGCCCTGCGCATCTCGACCAACCGGGCCGAGCTCGAGCGGGTGGCGTCGGCGGAACCGGAGGTGGGGTTCGAGACCCACCTCGACGTCGTGGTGCCGCCGGGCACGCCGGTGAAGCTGGCGAACGAGCACGGCCGGGTCGAGGTCTCGGACGTGGCGCGGGCCGACATCACCTCTTCCTTCGACTCCGTGCGCGTGGAGCGCGTGGCGGGGCCGGTGGAGATCCAGTCGCGCCACGGCGACGTGCACGTCGGCAACGTCAAGGGCGACGTCAAGGTCACCGGCCGCCACGGCGACGTCGTCGTGGAGGACGTGGACGGGCGCGTCACCCTCGACGCCCAGCACGGCGAGGTCAAGGCCTCCCGGACGGGCGGCCTCGTCGTGAGCAACACGAACGGCGAGGTCGCGGTGGAGACGGTGCGCGGCGACCTCGAGGCGCACGCGCAGCACGGGTCGGTGCGGGCCACCGACGTGACCGGCCGCGCCACCGTGGAGACGACCTTCGACGGCGCGACCCTCGAGAAGGTGGGGGGTGACGCGTCCGTGCACAGCGAGCACGGGGCGGTCGTCCTCATCGACGTGAGGGGCGCGGTGGAGGCCAGGGCCACCTTCGACGACGTCACGCTCACCCGGATCGGAGGGCCGGCCACGGTGGTGGTGAGCCACGGCGGGCTCCACGCGCGCGATCTCGAGAAGGGCGCGCAGGTGCGCGTCTCCGGCGACGAGGTCGAGCTCGAGGGCTTCCGGGGGCCGGTCGAGGTGATCGCGGAGCGGTCCGCGGTGCGCCTGGCCCCCACGGGCGCGATCCTGGCCGCGGTGAAGGTGACGGCGACCCACGGCGCCATCGAGCTGGAGATCCCGGCCGGGAGCCGCATCGACGTGCAGGCGACCGCGGAGCGCGGCGAGATCACCACCGACGTACCCGGGCTCAACGCGACGGAGGTAGGCACGGGCAAGCTCACCGCATCCTTCGGCGGCGGCGGGAGCCCGGTCGTGCTCTCCACCACGCACGGCGACGTGCATCTGCGCGGCGCGTCCGCGGTCGCGCAGAAGACGCCCTAGGCGCGCGTCGCGGACGCGCGTCGCGCCTCGCGCGCTCGCCGCCGCCGGCGTCGGGAAAAATCTCTCTTGCGTTGGGATTCTTCCTTCCATTAGACTCCCGCCCCTCCCACTCAGGTGAGACTGGGATCGAGGAAACGAATTCCTCGCGGCGACTTGTCGGCCATGAACACCCTCGACGCTTCGTCGACCCTCAGCCAGACGTCGATACCGGACCTTCCGCTCTGGCGGCGCGGCAAGGTGCGCGACGTCTACGACCTCGGTGACCGGCTGCTCATCGTCGCCACCGACCGCCTGAGCGCCTTCGACGTCGTGCTCCCCACGCCCATCCCGGCCAAGGGCACGGTGCTCACCCAGCTCTCGCTCTTCTGGTTCCGTCTCCTGGCCGAGGCCGTGCCGAACCACGTGATCACCGCGGACCTCGGCCAGTACCCGCGGGAGCTGCACGCGCGGCGCGATCAGCTCGAGGGCCGCTCGATGATCGTGGCCAAGACGGAGCCGTTCCCGGTCGAGTGCGTCGTACGCGGGTACCTGGCCGGCTCGGGATGGAAGGACTACCGGCGGACGGGCGCGGTGTGCGGGATCCCGCTGCCGCCCGGGCTGCGCGAGTCGGACCGGCTCGAGGAGCCGGTCTTCACTCCCTCGACCAAGGCGGAGGCGGGCCACGACGAGAACATCTCGTTCGAGCAGATGGCCGGCATCGTGGGGGGGGCGCGCGCCGCCGAGCTGCGCGACCTCACCCTTGCGCTGTACCGCCGCGCGCGCGCTCACGCGGAGAGCCGCGGCATCCTCCTCGCCGACACCAAGCTGGAGTTCGGGACGAGCGAGGGACGCGTGGTGTGGATCGACGAGGCCTTCACGCCGGACTCGTCGCGCTTCTGGCCGGCGGATGCCTACCGTCCCGGCCAGGCGCAACCGAGCTTCGACAAGCAATACGTTCGCGACTACCTGGAAACACTGGACTGGGACAAGCGTCCTCCGGGCCCCCCCCTACCGGAAGATGTGGTGACCCGAACTCGAGAAAAGTACCTCGAGGCCTACGCGCGCCTCACCGGCGCTCCGCTCTTTCCCGTTACGCAGACGGGCGATTCGAGCGGAGCGAAGCGGTGAGCACCGTCACCGCCGGAGAGCCGGCCGTGGCGCACACTCGCGCGGCTTCGAGAACCAACGGCCCGCCGCTCCCTGCGGCAGCGGCCGCGGACCGAGGGAGCGACATTCCGTGAAGCAGCAGCTCGACACACTCGTCTCCGAGATGATCGACAAGGGCATCCTGTTCTCCGACGCGCGTCGGGAGTTCGAGAAGCGCTTCATCCTGCGGGTGCTGCAGCGGCATCGCGGCAACCTCTCGCGGGCGGCCAAAGACCTGAAGATCCATCGCAACACGCTCGGCAAGAAGATCGAGGAGTACAAGCTGGGCGTCTAGGGCGGAGCCGCCGCGCAGGCGGCGGCCGAGCCGGCCAGGTCGCTTGACACCGCCGCCGGATCTGCCTATATTTGGCACTCGCAAGGCGAGAGTGCTAAGACCGTGCCCGCCGTCCGGGGCCGGTGGACCCTCGCCTCACAATCCACTCACGATAAAGGAGATGGGATCCGTATGAACGTGCGTCCGCTGCATGACCGCCTGCTGGTCCGGCGCATCGAGGAGAAGGAGACCGTCAAGGGCGGGATCATCATCC
The DNA here is from genome assembly GCA_041481445.1 of Vicinamibacteria bacterium. Taxonomy (GTDB): domain Bacteria; phylum Acidobacteriota; class Vicinamibacteria; order Fen-336; family Fen-336; genus AA29. The sequence continues at coordinate 49,666 of JBGPBV010000003.1, read as the reverse complement.
CCGATACCGCCAAGGAGAAGCCCCAAGAGGGTGAAGTGATCGCCGCCGGCAACGGCAAGATCCTCGAGAACGGCACCAAGGTCGCCATGGACGTCAAGAAGGGCGACCGCGTGCTCTTCGGCAAGTACTCGGGCACCGACATCAAGATCGACGGCCAGGAGTACCTCATCCTCCGCGAGGACGAGGTCCTGGCGATTCTCGGCTAACCGAAAGCAAAGGAGATCCGTTCGAAATGGCGAAGCAGATCACGTATGGCGACGAGTCGCGCCAGGCCATCCTCCGCGGCGTGAACCGTCTGGCCGACGCCGTGAAGGTCACGCTCGGCCCCAAGGGACGCAACGTCGTCCTCGACAAGAAGTTCGGATCGCCCGTCATCACCAAGGACGGAGTGACGGTCGCGAAGGAGATCGAGCTCAAGGACGCCCTCGAGAACATGGGGGCGCAGATGGTGCGCGAGGTCGCGAGCAAGACCTCGGACGTGGCCGGCGACGGCACCACCACCGCGACCGTCCTCGCCCAGGCCATCTATCGCGAGGGCATCAAGAACGTCACCGCCGGCGCGAACCCGATGGAAGTGAAGCGCGGGATCGAGAAGGCGGTCGCGGCCGTGACCGAGGAGCTCAAGAAGCTGAGCAAGCCGGTCAAGGGCAACATGATCGCGCAGGTCGGCACCATCTCCGCGAACAGCGACGAGACCATCGGCAAGATCATCGCGGAGGCGATGGAGAAGGTGGGCAAGGACGGCGTGATCACGGTCGAGGAGGCGCGCACGCTCGAGACCTCGCTGGAGGTCGTCGAGGGCATGCAGTTCGACCGCGGCTACCTCTCCCCCTACTTCGTGACGGATCCGGAGCGCATGGAAGTCGTGGTGGAGAACGCGCTCGTCCTCATCCACGAGAAGAAGATCTCGTCGATGAAGGACCTGCTCCCCGTGCTCGAGCAGGTGGCCAAGCTCGGCCGGCCGCTGGTGATCATCGCCGAGGACGTGGACGGCGAGGCCCTGGCCACCCTGGTCGTGAACAAGCTCCGCGGCACCTTGCAGGTGGCGGCGGTGAAGGCCCCCGGCTACGGTGACCGGCGCAAGGCCATGCTCGAGGACATCGCGATCCTCACCGGCGGCAAGGCCATCACCGAGGACCTCGGCATCAAGCTCGAGAACATCAAGCTCGACGACCTCGGCAAGGCCAAGAAGATCGTCATCGACAAGGACAACACCACGATCGTCGAGGGCTCGGGCAAGAGCAAGGACATCGAGGGCCGGGTCAAGCAGATCCGCACGCAGGTCGAGGAGACCACCTCGGACTACGACCGCGAGAAGCTGCAGGAGCGGCTGGCCAAGCTCGTGGGCGGGGTCGCCATCATCCGCGTGGGCGCCGCCACCGAGACGGAGATGAAGGAGAAGAAGGCCCGCGTCGAGGACGCCATGCACGCGACCAAGGCGGCCGTCGAGGAGGGGATCGTCCCCGGCGGCGGCGTGGCCCTGCTCCGCTCCATCAAGGCCGTCGAGGCCCTGAAGGAGCACGGTGACGTGCAGGTCGGCATCAACATCATCCGCCGCGCCCTGGAGGAGCCTCTCCGCCAGATCGCGCAGAACGCCGGCTTCGAGGGCGCGGTCGTCGTCTCGCGCGTGCGCGAGGCCAAGACGGCCGAGGAAGGCTTCAACGCCCTCAACGACAAGTACGAGAACCTGGTCGAAGCGGGCGTCATCGACCCGACCAAGGTCGTCCGCTCCGCGCTGCAGAACGCCTCGTCGATCGCGTCTCTCCTGCTCACCACCGAGGCTCTCGTCAGCGAGATCCCGGAGGACAAGCCGGAAGCGCCCGCCGGCGGCGGACACGGCGGCGGCGGAATGGGTGGGATGTATTAGTTCTCGTTGACCGGTCCGGGGCCGCGCGGGCCGCGCGGCCCCGTTTTCAATTGATGCGCCCCCGCGCTGCCCGCGCGGCGGCGATCATCTCGGAAGCATGAAGACAACGCTCACGGGCGTCCACGTCTTCACCGCCACCCCGTCCTTGGTCGCCGGCCGGAACTTCCAGCGCTTCACGTAGTCGCTGGCCGCCTCGTTGAGGCCAGACTTCCCGCCCGCGCCGCTCACCACGCGCGCGTCGCTCACTCCGCCCCGCTCGTCGACGAGGACGCTCAGGTCCACCTTGCCCTCGATGCGCTGGCGCAGCGCGATGGGCGGGTAGGCGAGGCCGGGCTTGTTCACCGCTACCGGCGCGATCACGCCCGGCTCGTTGACGTCCACGAGGGCGCCCGGCTTGGTCGCCGGAGGAGCCGTCGGGGGCGGCGGCGTGGCCGCGGCCAGCGTCGTGGGGGCGGGCGGCTGGGTGGTGGCGGCGGCCGCCGCCGCCGCGCGCGCCTCCTCCGCCCGGCGCTGCTCTTCCGCGAGCTGCTCCTCGGCCAGCCTCTGCTCCTCCTCCAGCCGCTTGCGCTCCGCCTGGGCCTTGCGCTCCTGCTCCGCCTGCGCCTTCTTGCGCGCATCCTCCTGCGCGCGGGCCAGCGCCTCCGGATCCACCGCCTGTCCACGCGCCTTGGCCTGGGCCTCGAGCTTCTTCTTCGCCTCCTCTTCCGCCTTGGCCGCCGCCGCCGCCTTCTCCGCCTCCAGGGACTGGAGCTTCTCCTCCAGCTCCTTGGCCTTCTGCGCCAGCGCCACCATCTCCGCGCTCATCGTGGTCGGCGGCGGCAGCGTGGTGGGCGGAGGCACGGCCGCGCTCCGGCTGCGCACGACGAACACCGCGACCACGCCGATCAGGAGCACGGCGGCCAGGCCGCCCAGGAGCGGCGCCTTGCTGCGGGCGCCGCCGTCCTTGTGGAAGGTGAGCCCGGCGGCGGCCTCGCGGGAGGTGGCGGCGTCCGGCGGATGCGCGGGGGCGTGTCCGGCCGCGCCCCCGGTCGCCGCGTGCGCGCCGTGGCCGCCGGCGGCGGGGGTGGCATGGGCCTCGCCGGAGGCGGCGGCGTGCGTGGTGGCGGCCGCGGGCGCGTGGGCCTTCGCGTGGACGGGAGCGGGGGGTGGCGGTATGAGGGGCAGCGGCGCCGCCGTGTGCGATTCCGCGTGGGCCGGCCGCGCAGTGGCGGCCGCCGCGGGCACCGGCACCGCCGGAGTGGCCGGAGGCGCGGACGCCACCATCGTCGCCCCCGCCGCCGCGATCTCCGCCGCGGTCGGGACCGGGATGGCGGTCAGGGTGGCGGGCGCCGAGCGCACGTCCTCGGTGACGTACTCGGCGTAGTTCGCCTCCTTCTCCTCCTTGAGGGCCTTCGACTCCCGGTCGATGTCCTCGCGGAACAGCGAGTGCATGAAGAAGGCGAGGTTGAAGGTGGTGGGGGCGAAGTCGCCGGAGAAGAGCAGCGTGTCCACCGCCTTGCGCAGCTCCGGGACCTCGGCGAAGCGCGCGGCGGGGTCCTGGGTCAGCGAGCGCCGCAGGATCTCGCGGATCGGCTTGGGCAGCGCGTCGTCCTCCCCGGTGGGGTTGAGGAGCTTGGCCTCGGCCAGGCGCTTGGCGTAGTCCACCGCGCGTCCTTCCGGGAAGAATCGCTCGCCCGTCAGCATCTGGAACAGGAACGCGCCCACCGAGAAGATGTCCGAGCGCGTGTCGCCCATGCCGCCGGCGGCCTGCTCGGGCGCGAGGTAGAGCATCTCCTCGGGGGTGAGGCCGCCCGCCTCGCGCAGCCGGGCCGGCCAATAGCCGAACCCGCGCGTACGCACCTCGCCCTCGTAGGACACGATCACGTTGGCCGGGGTCACCATCCCGTGGAAGTACCGCGCCCCGCCCTCCGTCTTGCGGCCGTGCGCGTACTCGAGGGCGGCGCACACCTTGCTCGCGATGAGCAGGCCGTGGTCCACCGAGAACGGGAAGCCCTCCTGGCGGCCCCGCGCGAACACGGACTGGAGGCTCTTGCCCTCGATGAACTCGTGCGAGATGTAGAAGGAGGCGTCGACGTTGGGCACCTTGCCGACCCCGTAGAGCTTCACGATGTTGGGGTTCTGGAGCTGGGCCGCGAACTTCACCTGCTCCATCAGGCTCTTGACCGTCTCCGCGTTGGCGGAGAGGTCGGGCCGGACACGGAGGACGGTGACGATCTTGTCCAGCCCGCTGGCGCCCAGCTTGGCCGCGCGGTACTCCGTGCCGAGCCCCGAAGCCTCGATCTCCTCGAGGAGCACGAACTTCCCGAACTTCTCTCTCTTGGGCATGGAGGGCGCCCTCAGCTCGGCTCCCGGCCTCGTCTCGCGCACCGCGAGTCGCGGGGAAAATAGCACGCGCCCCCGCTTCCTTCAACGGACGGCGCGCCCGAGGCCGCGGGCGCGACGCGCGCCGGCGATAGAATCCCGGGATGCCGCCGTCCTCGCGACCGCCGTCGCGCCTCCTCCTGGCCGGTGCGCTCGGCGCCCTGCTGGCGGCCGCGGGCGCCCCCGCGGCAGACGACGAGCAGTCCTGGTGCGGGACGGAGCCGGAGGGCGCGCGCCAGGCGCTGGCCCTCCACGCCTGGGCCCTGGCCACGGCGCCGGCGGCGGCCACGGCCGCCCAGGCGGTCACGGACGCGGACGTGGACGGCGTCGCCCTCCTCTCCGATCGGGGTGACCTGGTCGTCGCCCGGAACCCGTTCGACCTCGACGGGCGGGCCGTCCGCCTGATCCCGAACGCGGCCGGAGGCTACGACACGACCGTGCTCTCGGTCCCGCTCGACTCCCCCGGGACGCCGCTCGGGGTGAGCGAGGAGGGCGCCGTCGCCGTCGACCTGCCCTTCGCCTTCCCGTTCTTCGGCCAGCGGTACGCTTCGGTGTTCGTGACCGCGGACGGCCGGCTGCTCCTGGGGTCCGCGGACACCGGGACGGGCGAGAAGGGGCTCGGGCGGTTCCTGGCCGGCCCGCCTTCGGTGGCGGCGTTCTACACCGACCTCGACCCCGCGCGCGGCGGCACGATCACCGCGGCCGTGCAGGCCGATCGGGCCGCGCTGCTCTGGAGCGGCGTGCCCGGCGGCGGCCAGGTCAACCGCAACACCTTCGAGATCGTCCTCCATCCCGACGGCACCCTCGACCTCGCCTACGGGACGATGGAGAGCCGCGAGGCGATCGCCGGAGTGTCGCCCGGCGCCACCCTCGCGCTCACCCGCGCCGACCTCTCGGCGTCGCGGCCGCTGGGCGCGGCGGGGGCCCTCGTGGAGCGCTTCAGCGAGACGGAGAAGGTGGACCTCGTCTCCGTCCTGCGCCGCTTCTATGCGACCCATCCGGACGCGTTCGAGCAGGTCGTGGTCTACACCACGCGCCCCCTCAACCCCGTGCCGGGGACGCTCGCGTTCGAGCTCAACATCAAGAACCTCGCCACCGGCATCGGGCTCGACGTCTTCGCCGGCTCCGTGGCCTGGGGAAGCGCGGGGACGCTCGAGAGCGTCGTCTACATGGACACCGTCGACCCCTACGTGGCCTCGGACGGCTTCGAGTTCCTCGCCCACGAGGTCGGCCACCGGTGGCTCGCCCGCCTGCGCTTCCGGGACGCCGGCGGCGTGACGGGCGCCCTCCTCGGCCGCGGCGACGTGCACTGGAGCTTCTTCCTCGACACGCAGGCGTCCGTGCTCGAGGGCAACTCCATCCGTGACCTCGGGGGCGGGCAGTTCGAGACGGTGGACTTCGCCCGGGGCTACAGCCCGCTCGACCAGTACGCGATGGGCCTGCGCGGCCCGGCCGAGGTCCCGCCGTTCTTCTACGTCGCTTCCGCCGACGACTTCCGGCCCAGCCGCGGCTACAAGGCCTCGTCCGGCCCCGAGGCCGGCGTGCGCTTCACCGGCATCCGCCACGACGTCCGCATCGACCAGGTCATCGCGGCCATGGGCCCGCGCAACCCGCCCGCGGGCGCCGCCCCCACGCTGCTGAGGCAGGCCTACGTGCTCGTGTCGGACCTGGCGGCACCGGCCACGGAGACGCGCCGCGCGGCCGTGGCGCGCATCCGCGGCCGGTTCGAGCCGTACTACCGGACGGCGACCGACGGGCGTGGCGAGGTGCGCACCACCCTCCCCTGAGGGTGTCCCGGCTTACACGACGGCGGGTACGGCCTGCCACGCCGTCCATGGCCGTGTCACGTTAACTCGCTGGTTCGAAATCGACTACCGGTGCGACCCGGTGGAGGCATGCCTCTTGCTCAACCCATGGGCGGGAGGACGGAATGCAGACGATGGTGGAGGTGACGACGGCCCTGACGGGAGTGGCGCTCGGAGTGGTGGCGGGGCGCCTGTTCCTCGAGGGGATCCTGAACGTCGCCTTCCGGCGGAACCGGACCTAGGACCAGGGCACCGGCCCGTTCACTCCGACGGGGGCGCCAGCACGACCGTGCTCCCGTCCGGCCCGCGCAGCCGCACTCCTTCGTCCTCGTCGATCGCGAGCACGGTGTAGCCGGCCGCGGACTCGCCCGTCGTGAGAACCACGGTCTCCCCCAGGATCACGAGCGCGGCCTGGAGCTGGCCCGCGCGGCGCAGGAGCCCCACGAGCCTCACCGCGGGCGCCGCGGATGGCGCCGGCTCGGGCGACCCCGGCGCCACGCGCGGCGCCACCGCCCTTGGCATCGCCGCGGAAGGCGCGGCCTCCGAATACAGGAACACGTTGCGCAGAGGCGCGGAGGGGGCGGCCAGGGGTTGGGCCAGCGCCGCCGCCGGCCGCGTCTCGCGCGGCCACACCTCGATCCGCTCGGAGTCGCCCGAGCCTCCGACGCTGTGGAACAGGTAGACCGCCGCCATCGCGGCGACCACCGCGAGGACGAGGACGCGTGCCTTCACTGGACCGGCCCCAGCGTGACTCCGTCGAGGTCCAGCGCCACGCCGTCCGCACGCGGGCTCAGGTGGACACGCTCGAGCACGACCCCCGTCTCCGGCCGCGCGATGAGCCCGGAGAGGGTGACGGCGTCGCCGAAAGGCCCGGACGCGCTCAGGTGCACGCGCGTGGTGTAGGGCGCGCGCGCGGGGACGACGCTCAGCCGCACCCCGGAGACGCGCGTGCTCTGCAGCGTCTGGACGACCGACCGGCGCACCGCGCGCACGGCGCCTCCGGGAGTGGAGGCGGCGGCGATGGCCTGGGAGGCGCGCGCGTGGATGGCGTCGCGCCGCTCCAGTCGGGCCAGGCGCGCGCGGATGTCGCGCGCGTCGTCGCGGGCGCGGCGATACTCCTCGGCGGCGGCGGCGGCCTGTCGTTGCATGGGAACGGCCACCGCCGCGTAGAGGGCGATGCCGCCCGCGAGCAGGGCCGCCGCCACCCAGCGTGCCCTCACCGGGACGCTCCCCGGTAGTGAGCCTGGATGGACGCGGTCACTCCACCGTCGCGGGCCTCCTCGCCCGGGATGACCTCGTCGAACAACGGCGAGGCCTCGAGGCGCTGGAGGAAGGTCTCGTAGGCCCCGCCCGCCTTGGCCGAGACCTGGAGCTGGATGGCGATCCCGTCGCCGTAGGCGAGCGACAGCGACTCGAGCTTGAGGTCCGGGGGCATGAGCCCCGAGATCTCCGCCAGCACCCGCGGCGGCGGAGCGTCCGCGCTCAGGAGGGCCTGGGTGGCCAGGGCGGCGGTCGGCGCGGAGCGCGCCTCGAGCGACCGGAGGCGCGCCTGGCCGGCCTCCGTCTCCCGGCGGACGTCCACCACGTGCTGGCGGGCGCGCTTGAACTCGGCCCAGGAGGTGCCGGTCGCGTAGCCGGCGACGATCAGCGTGAGAAGGCCGATGCCGATGAGGCCCACGTCCACCGGCTGGGGAGCGCGACGGCGCGGGCGGCTCGAGAAGTCGCGCATGGCTCAGGCCAGGGCGGCCCCGAGCCACGCCAGCTCGGCCGCCTCCACGGGCAAGGACCCTTCCGCGCGCCAGCCCGGCTCGACCGCGCGCCCCTGCTCCCTCCACGCCCCGAGCAGCGCGGTCGCCCCGGGACCGACGGCGCGGATGCGCGGCGGACCGCCGTTGCCGGCGGCGGCGGCCGTGCGGTCGATCTCGCGGGCGAGCCAGTCCACCTCCGCCGGTCCCGCGCGGCGCAGCCGGCTCCGCAGCGCCTCCAGCCTTCCGCCGTGCCAGGCCAAAAGCGAGAGCGCGCGGTCGCCGAGGACGACGTCCACGGAGGCCGTCGCGCCCCGCCCTTCCCGGGCGAGGGCGGACAGCGCGGCCAGCGGCGCGAGGTCGAGGCGCTCGACATCGAGAGAGGCGGCGGCGGCCGCCGCCTCGTAGCCTTCCACGACGCGGCGCCGGACGGCGGCGGCGACGACGCGTCCGCCCCCCAGGGCCAGCACGTCCACCAGCGCCTCCTCCGGCGGGTAGGGCAGACCGGGGGTGATGCGGTAGCGCGCGAACTCGCGGGCGGCGACGCCGGCGGGCACTTCGAGCAGCACCGTCCGCGCCACGCCGTCGGGCAGGATCAGGACGACCGGCCCGCGGCCGCCCTCCAGGGCCCGGGCGACCTCGCCCAGCGCCTGCGCGACCTCGGAGGTGCGCACCAGGTTGGGATCCAGGCGGTCGGCCACGAGGGCACCGGGACCCAGCGGCGCCCGTGCGAACGACCGGATGCGAGGGTTGCCCGGCGGCCCCGAGACGGCGGCGCCGGCGACCCCGCTCTCGTCGAGAGCCACCAGGACGCGCGTACGCCGTCCCCGCATGGGCCATTATAGGCGCCCGGGTGTTATGATCCGCTCTCGGCCGGCCCTGGGGCCAGAGGCCCTTGCGGCCGCGGCCTCCTGTCGGGCCGGCCCCGTGGCCCCCGCTCGCACTCCCGCGGAGAACGGCCCCGACCGACAGAGCCGCCGCCGTCGAAAGAACGAGCACGAGGGGGATTGCAGGCATGAAGGTCTACGAGCCATCCGCCATCCGCAACGTGGCCGTGGTGGGCCACGGCGGGTGCGGGAAGACGTCGCTGGTGTCGGCGATGCTGTTCGACACGGGGGCGGTGAACCGCCTGGGCCGCGTCGACGACGGCAGCACCGTCACCGATTTCGACCCCGACGAGATCGAGCGCAAGATCAGCCTGCAGACGGCCGTCGCCTACGGCGAGTGGCGCAAGTGCAAGCTCAACCTGCTCGACGCTCCCGGCTACGCGAACTTCCTCTCCGAGGCGCGCTCCGCCCTGCGCGTGGCCGACGCCGCCCTCGTCGTGGTGGACAGCGTGGCCGGGGTCGAGGTGCAGACGGAGAAGGTCTGGAGCTACGCCGCCGACTACGAGATCCCGCGGCTCATCGTGGTGAACCGCATGGACCGCGAGCGGGCCTCGTTCCTGCGCACGCTGGACTCGCTCCAGCGCGCCTTCGGCCGGTCGGTGGTCCCGCTCGCCATCCCCCTCGGCGAGGAGAAGGGGTTCGTGGGCGTGGCCGACCTCGCGGTGGGGAAGGCGGACGTGTACACGGACGACCAGAGCGGCAAGTTCCAGCAGGTGGAGGTGCCGGGCGAGGTCCGGGAGGTGGCCGCCTCCTGGCGCGAGAAGCTGGTCGAGATGGTCGCGGAGAGCAACGAAGACCTGATGGAGGCGTTCTTCGACAAGGGCACGCTGCCCCCGGAGGACTTCGTCCGCGGGCTGCGCCAGGCGGTCGTGACCGGGAAGATCTTCCCCGTCTTCCCCGCGTCCTCCCTGCGCAACGTCGGCGTCCATCCGATCCTGGACGCGATCGTCGACCTGCTGCCCTCCCCCGCCGACCGCGGTGAGGTCGAAGGCACCGACCCCGTCAAGAAGGACACCGTGAGGCGCAAGCCGGCACCGGACGCGCCGTTCTCCGCCTTCGTGTTCCGCACCATCGCCGATCCCCACGCCGGCCGCATCACCCTGTTCCGCGTGTACTCCGGCACCTTCAAGTCCGACACCACCGTGCACAACACGACGCGCGACGTGCCCGAGCGCGTCGGCCACCTCGAGCTGCTGCAGGGCAAGACGCAGACACCGATCGGCGAGCTGCAGGCGGGCGACATCGGGGCGGTGGCCAAGCTCAAGGAGACGCAGACGGGCGACACCCTGGCCGACAAGGCCCACCCCATCGTGTACCCGCCGGTCGTCCACCCCGAGCCCGCGACCACGTTCGCGATGGAGCCCAAGACCCGCGGCGACGAGGACAAGATCTCCGCCGCCCTGCACCGCCTCATGGAAGAGGACCCGGTGCTGAGGCTGAGCCGCGACGCCCAGACCCACGAGATGCTCCTCTCCGGCATGGGCCAGCTCCACATCGAGGTGGTGGTGGCCCGGCTGCGCAAGCGCTACAAGGTCGAGGTCAACCTCAAGAAGCCGCGCATCCCCTACCGCGAGACGATCAAGGGGGCGGCGGAGGGCCACGGCCGGCACAAGAAGCAGACGGGCGGCCACGGCCAGTTCGGCGACTGCAAGATCCGCATGAAGCCGCTCCCGCGCGGCTCCGACTTCTCGTTCGTGGACGACATCTTCGGCGGCTCCATCCCGAAGAACTTCATCCCCGCCGTCGAGAAGGGCATCCAGGAGACGCGGGTCAAGGGCTACGTGGCCGGGTTCCCGATGGTCGATTTCCAGGTCGAGCTGTACGACGGCCAGTACCACGACGTCGACTCTTCCGAGATGTCGTTCAAGATCGCGGGCTCGCTGGCCTTCAAGGACGCGGTGGCCAAGTGCCGGCCGACCCTCCTGGAGCCGGTGATGAAGGTCGAGATCACCGTGCCCGAGGAATACGCGGGCGCGGTGATGGGCGACCTCTCCAGCCGGCGCGGGCGGCCGCAGGGCATGGAGCAGCGCGGCACCATGCAGTTGATCAAGGCGGAGGTGCCGCTGTCGGAGATGCTCAGCTACGACGCGGAGCTGACCTCCATGACGGGGGCCCGCGGCTCCTACCACATGGAGATGTCGCACTACGACGAGGTGCCCGGGCACCTGCAGGAGAAGATCATCGCCGCCTCCAAGGCCGAGCGCGCGGGCGAAGTCCAGGACGAGGCCTGAGAGCCGGCCCTTGAAGAAGAAGAGAGCGATGAGAAGCGCGGCCGCCGCCCTCCTGATGGCCGGATCCCTGAGCGCGGTCGTGCCGGCGGCGCCCCAGGAGCCGTCCCCCTCGCCGGCGTCGTCGTCCCCCTCCGGCACGTCCGACGTCAAGGTCGCCGGCCGCGACGTGCCCGCGCCCAAGCGCACGCATTTCCTGTCGCCCGTCTTCCCGCCGGAGGCGCAGGCGGCCGGCCAGCGGGGCATCGTGATCCTCGAGCTGCTCATCGACACCACCGGGAAGGTCGTCACCGCCGACGTCCTGCGGAGCGTGCCTCCGTTCGACGACGCCGCCCTGGTGGCGGCGCGGCAGTGGGAGTACGAGGTCACCAAGGTGGACGGCAAGCCGGTGCCCGTGCGCCTGACGGTGCCGATCACGTTCGCGTTGCGCCTGCCCGAGATGACGCGGGAGACGGGCATCCCCGAGCTGAGGCAGGGCGCGGTGCCGGCCTTTCCCGCCGGGGCCCGGGGACCGGCCACGGTGGTCGCCGACGTGACGCTTCTTCCGGACGGCACGCTCGCGGAAGCCGCGATCAAGGAGGGGGACTCGCCGTTTGCGGAGATGATCCTCCAGACGCTGCGCACGTGGCGTTTCGGGTCCGATCCGGACGCGCCGCCCGTCTCGTTCCAGGTCCGCGCGGAGTTCCAGGCCGGTCCGCCGTCCAAGGTCGAGCTGCGCCTGTTCGGGCTGCGCACCGCCGAGCGCAAGCCGGCGGCGGACGTCACTCCCCCACCTGCGGCCGGCGTCCCACCGGCGCCGGTGGCCACTCCCGCGCCCGTCGTGCCCTCGCCGATCGCAGCGCCGCCCGTGGCGCCCTCGCCGGTCACGCCCTCGCCGGTCACGGCCTCCGCGGGAACGCCGCCGCCGGTGACGCCGCCGGCCGTCGTCCCTCCGCACGCACTGCCCTCGCCCGCCGCGCCGGCGCCCGGCGTCACGCCCGCTCCGCCGGTGACGGCACCGGTCACCGCGAGCCCGGCGCCGACCCAGAACCCGCCCGTCGCCGCGTCTCCACGACCCGAGGGCGCCCTGCCTTCGCCGGGAGCGCCGCCGGTCGAAGTGATCCCGGGTGGCCCGGTGGCCTCGCCGGCTCCGGGCGCGGCGAGTGGACCGGCCGCCGCCCCGCGCATCGAGCAGGGCGTCTCCGCCGTCCGCGACGTGGCCCTCGGCTCCGGTGTGCCCGACCTCACGAAGGGCCGCCGCCCGGTGGCGCCTCCGTTCGCCCGCATGTCCTCCGCGACCGGGACCGTGCAGATCCAGTTCTCGGTCGACGCCTCCGGCGGGACGTCGATCCAGAACGTGGCCGGCCCGGACCTCCTCAAGGAGGCGGCCCGGCAGGCCGTCGCCTCCTGGGGGTTCCGGCGGACGTCGCCCGAGCGGCTCTACCTCCTCGCCGTCTTCACCTACGACGGGGACCGCGCCCAGGCCGAGGTGAAGCGGGCAGAGTAGCGGAAAAGAAGGCCCCTGGGCTCGCTCCGCGTCATCGGAATGATATCGGGTACACTGCAGACGAGCATGACCAGTGTCTCGACGCACGCCCTGCCGGCGCCGATCGAGGCCTCGCCGGAGTTTGCGCGCGACGTGCTCGTCCGCTTCCTGGACGACTTCCCGTCCGTGAGCCTCACCGTGTCCGGCGGCTGCATGGCCCCCGCGCTCCGGGCGGGCGAGCGGGTGACGCTCGTCTCGCCCTCCCGCCGCCGTCCGCGCGCGGGCGACGTCGTCCTCGCCGCGACCGCCGCCGGCTTGCGGCTGCATCGCCTGGTGTGGGCGCCGCCCGGGCACGCCTGGCGCACCAAGGCCGACCGGGCGCCGACGTGGGATCCCGCCCTGACCGACGCCGACGTCGTCGCCACCGCCACCGAGGTGCGCGGCGACGGGGAGGCGCGACCGACGCGAAGCGCGCGACGGCTGCTCGGCTCCCTCGCCGCGGTCGCGATCGCCCACCTGCGCGCGCTCGGATCGCGGCCGCTGCCGGCCCGTTGACCCCGCCAGGCCTCTCCGACGTCTTCGTACGCTCGGACCGGATCGTGGGACGACGGATCGCGGGCGAGTACGTGCTGGTGCCCCTCATCGGCCGCGGCACGGAGGCCGACTTCATCTACACCCTCAACCGCGTGGCCGCCGCGATCTGGGAAGGCCTCGACGGCAAGGCCACGGGGGAGGAAGTCGTCAGTCAGGTCGTCGAGCAGTTCGAGGTGGACGAGCCGAGGGCCGCCCAGGACTATCTCGACCTGATGGAAACACTTGAATCCATTGAGGCTGTCCGGCGTCTGTGAGCACCCTCACCGGCCTCGGTAGCACGTCATGACGACCCCCGACAAGCACGCGATAATGCAAGGGTCGTTTTGCGGGCCGAGGAGGGTTGCCGTGACGACAACCATCGTCGGAGCGCGCGGGCGCAAGGGCAGGTTGAGTAGAGCGGGGCAGATCCTCTCCCTCCTGGTCCCACTCGCGGCCGCGTTGGCTCCATCGCCGGCGGGGGCGCAGACCTGCGGGTTGCCCGCGGGCGGGACGTTGACCGGGATCGTGAACTCCTACTACCCGGGAGTCGGCACCGCTGCGGCCGGAGCCACCTCGATCAGCGTCGGGACGCGGCGCGGGTCCGCCACGAACATCGCCTCCGGCGACGTCCTCCTCGTCATCCAGATGCAGGACGCGGACATCAACAGCAACAACAGCACCGCCTACGGCGCCAACAACGGCACCGCCCGCGGATCGACCGCCACCAACAGCGCGGGGCTCTACGAGTACGTCGTGGCCACCAGCGCCGTCACCGGGGGCGCGGTCAGCATCGTCGGCAACGGGACGGGCGGCGCCAACACCGGCCTGATGCACACCTACCGCACGGCCGCGTTCGGCACGCAGGGGCAACGCAGGTTCCAGGTCGTGCGCGTCCCGCAGTACTCCACGGCCACCCTGAGCTCGACCTTGACCGCCTCGCGCTGGAACGGCGCCACCGGCGGCATCCTGGCCATCGACGTGGCGGACACGCTCACGCTGGGAGGGACGGTCAGCCTCGACGGTCTCGGCTTCCGCGCGGCGGCCGGCCGCGAGCTCGACGGCGACACCACCGGCCCTACCGGCACCGACTACCGGAGCCTGGCCACCGACAACGCCCACGGCGGCAAGGGTGAAGGGATCGCGGGCACGCCCGAGTTCGTCTGGGACGGCCGGGCGGGCACGCCGGCCGTCATCGACACCGGCGTCGACGGCTACCCGAACGGAAGCCTGGCGCGCGGGGCACCCGGCAACGCGGGAGGCGGCGGCACCGACCCGCACGTGTCCGCCAACGACGAGAACTCGGGCGGCGGCGGCGGCGGCAACGCCGGCATCGGCGGCATCGGCGGCAACTCCTGGAGCAGCAATCTCGCCACCGGCGGCATCGGCGGCGCCGCCTACGTCACGGGCGTGGACCACCTGATCCTGGGGGGCGGCGGCGGGGCCGGGGACCGCAACGACTGCGGGCCCGGCCACGGCGGCAACGGCGGCGGCATCGTGATCATGCGGATCGGCCAGGCCGCGGGGACGGGCGCGATCACGGCCAAGGGCGACCGCGGCTATACCTCGGGCCAGGACGGCGCGGGCGGCGGGGGCGGCGGCGGCCGCATCGTGGTGGTGGCGGCGGCGGGCAACCTCAACACCCTGACCACCGACGTCAGCGGCGGGACGGGCGGGTACACGAACCTCAACACCGTCGCCAACGGCGGCGTGGCTCCCGACCCCCAGCCCACGTGCATGCAAGGGACCTCGCACGGCCCGGGCGGCGGCGGCGGCGGCGGAGCGATCTATCTCTCCGACGGTCCCACCACTCCCGCGACCATGCTGCTGGTGACGGGAGGCGCGTCCGGCCTCACGAACGTCGTCGCCGGCCAGAACAACGTCGCCGGGATCGCCTACGGCGCCGGCGCGGGTGGCGCCGGCTCGTCCAGCACCACCGTCGTGCTGGCGGACATCCCGGGCGAGCAGCCGTGCACGTTCCTGACGCGGGCCTCGGTCTGCGGGCTGCGCGTCGACCCCTCGGGCACCGTCGAGTTCGCGACCTCCAACCAGCGCGGGACGCTCGCCTTCGAGCTCTACGCGGCCTCGGACGCGTCCGGACGCCACGGCCGGGTGGCCCTGACGGAAAAGCCGATCCCCGCCCCCATGCACAGCTCGGACACGCCGATCCTGTACCGCGCGGAGACGGGCCCCATCACCACGCCCTACCTCGTCGTCGAGGAGATCGAGGTGGGCGGACGCCGGCACGCGATGGGGCCCTTCAAAGTGGGCGACGAGCGGCTGCGCCTGCGCTACGAGCGGACGGAGAGGTGGAACGCCGAGCACCAGGCCTCGGCGCGGGCGGGCGCGCGGGTCGTCTCGTCGCGACGCCGGGCGGTGTCGCGCGCGGCCGTGCGCGGCGGGTTCGTGGTCGTCCCGCTCTCCCCGATCGAGGGGCTCAAGGTCGAGGTCAGCGGGCCGGGGCCGGTCCGCGTCACCCTCGCGGAGCTGGAGGACGCCGGCCTGCCCATCCGGGCCGACCACCGGCCGCCGGTCCTGCGCCTGACGAACATGGGCGTGCCCGTGCCCTTCCAGCTCGTGTCGGACACGACCGGAGCCGTGGGCCTCGAGTTCACGGCCCAGGAGCTGGCCACCGATTACTCCGGCCAGAACGCGTACATCGTCACCTGGGACCAGGGCGTCGCGCCCGTCCCTACGGTGCCGTTCACGACCTCCGGCTTCAAGCGGAAGCCCAACTTCGTGCGCGTCGAGCAGAACGCCTTCAACGCCGCCTTCGTCGCCCAGGGCTCCGACCCCTGGATCTGGGACCTCCTCGTCGCCGGCGTCCCCGCCGGACCCTACGCGTTCGACCTGCCGGGCCTGCTCCCGCCCGCGGGACCGGTGGCGGTCCACATCGGCCTGGTCGGGGGTTCGGAGCACGCGCACACCGTCGTGGCGGCCATCAACGGCCAGGCCGCGGGCAGCCTCACGTTCTCGGGCAAGAACGCCGCCGTCCTCAAGGGGACGATCCCGGCCTCGACCCTGCGCGCGAGCGGCAACGAGCTGAGCCTGACCTACACCGCGGCCGGGGGGGACCCCGAGTCCAGCCTGTTGTTCCTGGACGTGCTGGACCTCAAGGTCGCGGTCGCCCCCCCTGGCGGTTTTGTTCCCATCGATGGGATCGTCGCGTATGATGCGAGTCTCCCGGCCGACGCCGGTGGCGATTACCTCATCGTGACCCACGCCGCCTTCGCGGAGCAGGCGCGCCGGATCGCCGCCCTGAAGGAGGCGGAGGGCCACGGGACCTGGGTGGTGGACGTGGACCGCGCGTACGATCGCTTCAGCGGCGGCGTGATGGAGCCGGCGGCGGTGCACGCGCTCATCCGCCAGGCCGCCGCGCGCGGGGTCCGCTACGTGCTCCTGATCGGCGACGACACCTTCGATCCGCGTGACTTCTCGGGGACGGGCCAGGTGTCCTACGTGCCCTCGCTCCTGGGCTGGGACGGTGAGTACGGCCGCGTGCCGTCCGAGAACCTCTACGCCGACGTCGACGGCGACGGGTCTCCCGACGTCGCCATCGGCCGCCTGCCCGTGCAGACGGCCGAAGAGGCCGACCTGATGGTGGACAAGATCGCGCGCCAGGCGGAAGTGCTGCGCCAGGCGGGCACCCGTCATCTCTTCGTGGTCGACAACCAGGAGCTGGGCGACCCGTCCTTCACCAACGAGGCCGGACGCGCCGCCGCCCTCCTGGGCGGCGCCGCCCAGATCTCCTGGGCCGACGTCGCCCAGGGAGTGGACCAGGCCCGGGCCGACGTCGTCAACGGGATCGCCGCGGGCCCGCTGGCCACCCACTACTTCGGCCACGGCGGCGCGGACTTCTGGGCGGACGAGCACGTGTTCGACGCCGTGGACGCCGCCGCCCTGCCCGAGACCGGCCACGAGACGCTGCTGTTCTCCTGGACCTGCGTGAGCCAGAACTACCTCTACGGGTTCGGTCCGTCCCTCTCCGAGGCGCTGCTCCTCACCCCGAGGGCGGGGGCCCTGGCCGCAGTGGGGCCCACCGGCATCACCGACTCGCGGCACCAGGCCGTCCTGTTCTCCTACTTCTATCGCGCCCTCATGCGGGGAGTCCCGCTGGGGGAGGCGATGCGGCGGGCGAAGGCCCACACGTTGCGCGTCGACCCGGCCGCGCGGCCGGTGGTGGAGGGCTGGAGCCTCCTCGGCGATCCCGCCCTGACGCTGCCCCCCGAAGTCGTCCAGCGATGAAGGAGAGCCGGCGGCCGGCCAAGCCGGCCTACGAGCCGCCGGCCGTCCGGAAGGTCAAGCTCGTCGCCGGCGAGATCGCCGTGGCCGGGTGCAAGAGCGTCCAGGTCGCCCCCAACTTCTGCCGGAAGGGCGTCCAGATCTTCATGCGCACCATCGGGAGCTGAGGGCGGTGCCCGCGCGGGCCATCCCGGAGATCAGCCTCGGCGAGCTGATGGTGGAGATGGACGCGGAGGCCCGCCGCATCCCGCTGCAGGGCACGATCGAGCCCACCTTCCGCTGCAACCTGGCCTGCGTCCACTGCTACGTCAACGAGCCGGCAGGGGCGGCCGGCGTGCGCGCGCGCGAGCTGGACACCGCTCGGATCCTGGCCCTCGTCGACGAGATCGCGGAGGCGGGCTGCCTGAGCCTGCTCCTCACGGGGGGCGAGGTCCTCCTGCGCCGCGACTTCCCCGAGGTCTACCGCCACGCCATCGCGCGCGGGCTGCGCGTCACCGTCTTCACCAACGGGACGATGGTGACGGAGGAGATCGCCCGCCTCTTCGAGGCCCACCGTCCGCGCGCGGTCGAGATCACCCTCTACGGCATGACCGCGGAGACCTACGAGCGGGTCACGCGCGTGCCCGGCTCCTTCGCGCGCTGCCTGGAGGGCATCGACCGCCTGCTCGCGCGCGGCATCCGGCTCAAGCTCAAGACCATGGCCCTGACCTGGAACGCGCACGAGATCCCGGCCATGCGCGAGTTCGCGCGCGCCCGCGGCTGCGAGTTCCAGCACGACGGCATCCTCAACCCGCGCGTGGACTGCGGGGCCAGCCGGACCGGCGAGCTGCGGCTGACCCCGGAGCAGGTGGTGGCCCTCGACCTCGACGACCCGGAGCTGGCGCGGCGGCTGAAGGAGTCCTGCGACGAGGCCCTGGCCGGCGCCGGCGGCGATCCGGCGGCGGCCGCCGCTCCCGCGGAAGAGCACGTCTACTCCTGCGGGGCGGGGCGCAACACGTTCACGGTCGACCCCTACGGCTCCCTCCAGCTCTGCCAGCTCTCGCGCCGCAACGGCTACGACCTGCGCGCGGGCACCTTCCGGACCGGATGGGACGAGCACCTCCCGCGCCTGCGCGCGCGGACCTGGCGCTCGAACTCGGTGTGCCGGCGCTGCAGCCTGGCCTCGCTCTGCGCGAGCTGCGCGGGAGCGGCGGAGCTGGAGCACGGCGACCCGGAAGCGGTAGTGGCCCACTTCTGCCGGATCACGCACACGCGGACCTTCGCGCTCTCGGCGAGCGTCCCCGGCCACCGGGCCGACGCGTCGTGCTGCCTCGACGCGGCCACGCAGGCGGTGGCGGACATTGGGGCCACGGCGGCCCCGCCCCTCATCCAGATCGGCCGGCGCGACGCGATCCCCGGGCGCCGCCTTCCCTGAGCGTACGCCGCGCACGCCCGCGCCGCCGTCCCGGCGCCAGCGGCGGTGTGACCGCACGTGTGCGCGTCGGCGGCGTGACCCTCCGCTTGCACGCGAGGGGCCTCGCCCTCCGGCTGCCCGCCGAGCTCCGTCCCTTCACCGTCGCGCGTGGGGGGGACGTGGACGTGGAGGTCGTCTCCGGCCCGCCACCCGCGGTGCCGGCCACGCGCGCGTTGTTCGCGTCGGGCGGCCTGTGGACGGTGTACCGGCACGGCCGCGGCCTCCTGTACGTCGTGCGCGACTCCTCCCGCGGCCCGGATCCCCTCTTTGCCCTCGTGATCGACGAGTCGAGACGGCGCGGCCGCCTGTTCCTGCCCCCGGGGGCGCCCCTGGCCCTGCACTACCCGCTCGACGAGCTCGTGTTCCAGCACCACCTGGCCCGCCACGGCGGCATGGAGGTCCACGCCTGCGGCGTGGCCTGGCGCGGCCGCGCGCTCTTGTTCCTGGGAGTGTCGGGCGCGGGCAAGACGACGATGGCCGGACTGTGGCGCCGGCAGCGTCCCCCCGCGGACGTGCTCAGCGACGACCGCATGGTCGTGCGGGAGCGGCGGGGCGAGCCCTGGGCGTTCGGCACGCCCTGGCACGGCTCGGGCCGGTTCGCCTCCCCGCGCGGTCTCCCCCTGGGCGGCATCTTCTTCCTGGCCCGGGGGGACCGTCCGACGGTGACGCCGATGAAGGCGGCGGAGGCGGCGGCCGAGCTGTTCGCGCGCTCCTTCCCTCCCCCCTGGGAAGCGGCCGGCATCGCCCGCGTGCTCGCCCTGTGCGCGCGCGTGGCGGAGAAGGTCCCCTGCGCCCGGCTGAGGTTCCGTCCCGACTCTTCCGCCGTGGCCGCCGTCCGCGCCGCCCTCGCTCCGCGCGCGAGGTAGACTCCGCGCGGAGGGCGGGATGGCGATCCTCGACCGGCGGACCTTCCTGGGCGTGGCGGGCGGAGCGGCGGCCGCCCTCTGGACCGCGCGCCGCGGCCTGGCCGCGGTGCCGGAGGCCAGCGGCCGCACCTGGCGCGTCGACGGGGCGCGGCTGGGCCGGCGCCTGGCCGACCTCTCGCGGTTCGGCGCGAACCCCCAGGGGGGAGTCAGCCGCGTCGCCTTCTCGCCCGCGGACGTCGAGGGGCGCGCGTTCGCGATGGAGATGATGCGCGCGGCCGGCCTCGAGGCCCGCATCGACCCCGTGGGCAACATCCTCGGCCGGCGCCCCGGCCTGGACGCGGGGGCGGCGCCGATCCTGTTCGGGTCCCACATCGACTCCGTGCCCGAGGGCGGCAACTACGACGGCGACGTCGGGTCGATGTCGGCCATCGAGGTGGCGGAGGTCCTGCGCGCGAACGGCTATCGCAACCGGCACCCCCTCGAGGTCGCGATCTGGTGCGACGAGGAGAGCGGGCTGACGGGCAGCCGGGGGTTCGTGGGCGATCTCGCCGCGGAGGAGCTCGAGCGGCCGGCGCGCAACGGAAGGCTCCTGGCCGACAACATCCGAGCCATCGGCGGCGACCCCGCGCGCCGGCCCGAGGCCCGCCACGACAAGGGCGCGGTGGCCGCCTACCTCGAGCTCCACATCGAGCAGGGCGGCACCCTGGACGCGGCCGGCGTCCCCATCGGGGTGGTGGAGGGGATCGTGGGGATCCACCACTACGAAGTCACGATACGCGGCTTCGCCAACCACGCCGGGACCACGCCCATGAACCAGCGCCGGAACGCGCTCCTGGCCGCCTCCGAGGTCGTGCTGGCGGTGGACCGCGTCGTGCGGGCGGTGCCCGGGCGGCAGGTCGGGACGGTCGGACGGCTCCTCGTGCGGCCGGGCGCGCCCAACGTGATCCCGGGCGAGGTGGAATTCACGGTCGAGCTGCGCGACCTGAAGACGGAGACGATCGAATCGCTCTGGTCGCGCATCGAGCCCGAGGCGCGGGCCATCGCCGAGCGGCAGGGGTGCACGATGGAGTACGTCCTGCGCCCGCCGGACCGGCCGGCCCTGACCGACACTCGCATGCGCGGCCTCATCGCCTCGGTGGCGGACGAGCTGGGGCTGCGCCATCTCGACCTGCCCAGCGGGGCCGGCCACGACGCCCAGGAGCTGGCGCGCATCGCGCCCATGGGCATGATCTTCGTGCCGTCCGTAGGCGGCATCAGCCATTCGCCGAAGGAGTACAGCCGCCCCGAGGACGTCGCCAACGGGGCCAACGTGCTCCTCCAGGCCGTGCTGCGGCTGGATCAGGGCGCGCTGGAGCGAACCTCGTGAGGTGGCTGTGGTGGGCTCCCCTCGTCGCCGCCGCGAAGGCTTCGCCGCTCAGAACGTGAAGCGCACGCCCAACTGGCCCGTCCTTGGCACGGCGCCCGCGCGCAGCGCCGTGTAGGTGAGGAAGTCGGTCGAGCGCCGGTCGGCGGCGGCGAGCTCGAAGTTGGCCCTGTTGGTGAGGTTGAACACCTCGCCGAACACTTCGAGCCGCCGCTGCCCGAACCGGAAACGGTAGCCGAGGCGCACGTCCGCCTGGAAAAAGCTCGGACCGCGCGCACCGTTGCGACCGCCCGCGTTCTCGACCGTGAAGGCGTTGCTGCCTGTGCCGGAGTATGTGCCGGGGGGCAGCGGATCGAACAGCACGCCGTTGCGGTCGGCGTCGACGTTCGTGTCCAGGACGGTGAAGGGCCGGCCGGAAAGCGCGCGCACCACCGCCCCCACCGTCAACCCGCCCGTCCTGGGCACCACCGCCGAGCCGCTGAGCACGAGGTTGTGCCGAAGGTCGGTGTCGGTGGGTCCCTGGTTGGCGTCGAGCCGCATGTCGTCCAGGTACTGGAAGGGACTCGTAGGCACGGCCGGGACGGTGACGCCGCCCGTGTTCCCCCGGGAGTGGGACAGGGTGTACGACACGCGGAAGCGGTGGCTGCCGGCCCAGCGTCGCTCCGCTTGAAGCTGCAGGGCGTCGTAATCCGTGCGGCCGGTGTTCACGCGCGTGAACACGGACGAGACGAAGGCGGGGGCCCGGCGCACGATGCGCCCGGTCCGGGTGGTGTCCACGCGAACGCCGGGGTTGAGGTCGCGGGTCATGAACTGGTCGCGGCCGAAGGCATGCACGTAGTCGACACTCACGGAGAGGTGGGGACGCAGCGCCTGCTCGAAGCCGAGCGAGAGCTGGTCGGTGTACGGGATCCGCCGATCGGCGTTGTCCAGGGACACGTCGCCCGTGTTGCGCACGCGCGAGCCGGGCGGGAAGAGCGGGGCCAGCAAGGCGCGGTCGACGGTGGGCCCGTTGCGCAGGAACGGGTCGGAAGGCAGCTCGCCCCGGGAGGGCCCCGGGTCCGCAGCATTGGCCGGGAAGCTCGCTGTGAACGAGTTCGAGTACACGCCCGCCGTGACGATGGCCGAGATGATCTCGAAGTGCGTCTTCTCGAAGAAGCGGCCGCCGCCCCCGCGGATCACCGTCCGACCGTCCCCACGAGGGTCGATTGCGAACCCCAGACGCGGGGCCAGGTTGTTGCGGTCGACCGGGTAGTCAGCGGGGTCCGCGAAGCTCGGGTTGTCCTCCTCGCGCAAGGGGATGACCTCCAGGTCGTAGCGCAGGCCCAGGCTCAGGGTCAGCCGCTTGCTGAGCTTCCACTTGTCCTGGACGAAGCCGCCGACGTAGTGGGTGTTCAGGGAGAGGGCGCTTGGCCCGGGCACGCGGATGGTGAGGCGCTCGGGGTAGGTGCGCGGATCGGCGGCGTCGAACGGGCTGTTCGTGCGGAAAGAGAAGGTTCCGTTCAGGTTGCCATGGACGGTGACGTCGGCGGCGACGTACTCGTATTGCACGCCCAGGCGGATGTTGTGGTCGCCCTTCTTCCCCGGCAGGAACCAGGCGAAGGTGTCCTCGGCCTGGTAGGCATTGTCGACTTTGGTCTGGGCCCCCTCCCTCTGCTGGTCGGCGTAGGTGAGGTAGCGCAGCGTGGACGGGAGCAGGTCCTGCCGGTGACCATTGGCGATGAACCCGGGGTTGGCCATGACCAGGTCCTCCTGAGTGAAGGCCAGCCGCAGGGTGTTGAAACGTGTATTGCCCAGCGAGGAGTTGAAAGCGGCCGCGATCGTCTGGTCCAGGTCGTCCTCCTGGCCAGCCGCGGCCAGGGTGCGGGTCAGGGCGCCGGCGGAGGTGATCTGGTTGAACTGGAGCGCGTGCTCCCGCAGCCAGCGCACGTTCCAGGTGTGGCCGGCGCTGATCTGGTGGTCGAAGCGGACGAGGGTGTTCCAGACCCGATTTTGCGTAGTGGGGGTCGCGTTGAGGTCGGGCCGAGCCGGGATGTTGATGGTGCGCGCGTCGTCGATGATCAGGCGCTCCACGCTGGCGAAGAAGTGGGCCTTGTTCTTGACGATGGGGCCGCCCAGGGTGAACCCGTACTGCTGGAAGGTGGTGTCGGGCTTGGGTAGGGCGTCCTGCTTCGCGAAGAAGTCCTTCTCGGTCAGGGACGCATCCTGCAGGAAAGCGAAGGCGCTCCCGCGGAAGGCGTTGGTGCCCTGCTTGGTCACGGTGTTGACCACGGCGCCCGTCGTGCGTGAGAACTCCGCGTCGAACTGGCTGGTCAGGACCTGGAACTCCTGCACGGCCTCGAGCGGTATGCGGGCCTGCGGTCCGGCCCACTGGCCGGACACGTCGTCGTTGTCGTTGGCACCGTCGAGCATGAAGTTGTTGTTGCGGGGATCCTGCCCGTTGGCAACGATGGAGTCGGCGGCGAACGAACCCGTGTTCGTGATGGGGACGACTCCCGGCAGCAGGCCGACGAAGCCGATGAAGCTGCGGTTGAGGCTGGGCAGGTCGGTCAGCTCGCCGATGGTGATGTTGCCTCCCACCTCCTTGGAGGTGACGTCCACCATCGGAGCCTCACCGCTGACCGTGATCTGCTCGTCGGGCCCGCCGACCTCCAGGCCGACGTCCACGGTGACGGTCTTGCCCACCTGCAGACGGATGCCCCGACGCGCGAACCTCTTGAACCCTGCGCGCTCGGCCGAAAGTTCATAGACGCCGGGCATCACTCCGCTCAGGAAATAGCTCCCTTCGGCGTTGGAGACGACTTGGCGAAACATGCCCGTCTCCTGGTTCCGGAGCACCGCCGTCGTGGTGGGCAGCACGCCGCCCGCGGCGTCCAGCACACGGCCCCGGATTTCGGCCGTGCCCTGCTGGGCGGCCGCCGGAAGGGTGGTCACCGCAGTCAGCACAGCGGCCGTCAGTGTCGTCACACGTCGCATGTGACGATCGCGCTGAGCGGCCGTCGCGGGGCAGCGCTCTTGCTGGCCCTCGCTGGGAGACGCCATGGGAGGCTGGCCTCGTTTGAGTCCGCAGTTTGTTCCTCCGGCCCACCGGGCGCAAGTCTCAACCGCGATCGTCATCGGCCCGGACGGCGTGCTGTACGTCTCCAACCACGGCACCAACAGGGTGATCGACCTTGACGGCGCGACGAACAGGCCGCTCGGCGAGGTCCTTCGCATCGACGAGGGCGACCACGGCGGCAACCACAACGAAGCCGGATGAGAGTCAGGACTCGTTTCTTCAGCGACTTGCGACGTCAGACAGACAGAAGTCAGCAACAAGTCAGCCCCCAGTGATGGTGTTTCGCCCGGCCTCGAGCGACCTTCCACCCGTCAGGTAGTCATGCGCGGCCGGGCTGAAACAGGTGGAGCGCGGGGGAGGTGCTGGATGAGGCACAAAGGGCCGTCGCTTCCATTCGCGGTCTTGCTGGTGCTGGCCGCTCTACTGACGCCGGTCCCACGCACCCTCGCCGACCCGCCAGTCCGGCCCGCCGAGCGGCCCACGACGACCGTGGCCGCGCCAATCGTGCGAAAGCCATCAGCCCGGATGGAGGACGTGAGGAAGAGGGTCGCAGGCGTCTATGGCAAGCTGCCTCTCAGCTTCGAGGTCAACCGCGGGCAAACCGACCCTGCGGTCCGGTTCCTCGCCCGCGGCCCGGGCTACACGCTGCGGTTGACGCCCACGGCGATGCTGCTGTCGGTCAACGCACCGCAACGCCCCCCGGGAGGAGACCTTGACGTCTTGGGCGACTCCTCTCCGGCCACGCTTCGAATGCAGCTCATTGGCGCGAGCTCCGCGCCTCGGATCGTCGGAGGCGATCGATTGCCTGGCCGGAGCCACTACTTCATCGGCAACGATCCGAAGAGGTGGCGAACCGACATCCCTCAATTCGCCCAGGTCCGATACCAGGAGACGTATCCCGGCATCGACCTGGTCTTCTACGGCAACCAGGAAGGCCGCCTGGAGCACGACTTCGTCGTCCGCCCCGGCGCCGATCCGCGGGCGATCCAGCTCGGTTTCGAGGGTGTGGGCCGGATCGAGCTCGACGGCCACGGCGACCTCGTTCTGTCCCTCACGGCTGCGGGACCACCGAGCACCGTGAACGGCGCGCGTCGGACCTTGCGCCTCGAGAAGCCGCGCCTCTACCAGGAGACGAGGGGCCGCCGGCAGGAGATTCCCGGCCGCTACGTCCTCCGGGGCCCATCCACCGCACGTCGCGTCAGCTTCGACGTCGGACGTTATGACCGCACGAAACCCCTCGTCATCGACCCGGTGCTCCGCTATTCCACCTATCTGGGCGGCTTGCCCAGCGTCAATGCCATCGCGGTCGACGCGGACGGCAACGCCTACGTGACGGGGATGAGCAACGGCGGTTGCGCCACGAATGGATACGAGCCGCCGTGCACCGTGCCCGCCTTCGTGAACAAGCTCAGCCCCGACGGCACCGCTCTCATCTACACGTCCTACATCGGCGGCGGCGGGGGGACCGTTGGCGCGGGCATCGCAGTGGACTCCCAAGGCAACGCGTACGTCACGGGCACGACGGAATCATGGGACTTTCCCGCGACGCCGGGAGCCATCGATACGACCTGCGACTGTCTGTGGTTGGACTGGGAGAACTGGATCTATTACACGATCCCCGATGCGTTCGTGGCCAAGCTGGATCCGACGGGCTCCACGCTGGTCTACGCGACCTACCTGGGCGGCGCCGGCGGCGAGCACGGACGCGCCATCGCCATCGATGGAGCGGGGAACGCCTTCGTAACGGGGGATACCGAGTCCGCCGACTTCCCGACCGCCAACCCACTCCAGAGCAGCGCGGGAGGCGGGGACGCGTTCGTGGCCGCGCTCAACTCCACGGCCACCGCGCTCCTCTATTCCACCTATCTCGGCGGTACGGCGGACGACTGGGGATTCGGAATCGCCTTGGACGCGGCGGCGAACGCGTACGTGACGGGCCAGACCAATTCGACCGATTTCCCGGCCGTGAATCAGATCCCGGGGGCTCTCGGCGGTGGAAACCCTGGGTCGGGCGAGGCCTTCCTGACCAAGCTCGACGCGACGGGCTCCGCTCTCGTGTACTCGAGCTACCTCGGCGGCAGCGGCCACGACACCGGCTTCGCCGTGGCCGTCAACGGCTCCGGCAACGCCTACGTCACGGGCCGGACGGGCTCCACCGACTTTCCCACCGTCGCGGCCTACCAGGCCGTGGCCGGCGGGTCGTGGGACGCCTTCGTCACCCGCGTCAGCGCCGCCGGCACCGCGCTCGACTACTCCACGTACCTCGGCGGTAGCCGCTCCGATCACGCCTACGGCATCGCCGTCGACGCCTCCGGCAACGCCTACGTGACGGGAGCGACGGACTCCGCGGACTTCCCGCTCGCGAGCCCAATCCAGGGAGCGTTCACCGGCAATCCCCAGGTCACGGATGCGTTCGTGGCCCGACTGGATGCTGCCGGCAGCGGGATTGTCTATTCCACCTACCTCGGCGGCACTTCCTATGATGGTGGGTCCGCGGTGGCTCTCGATCCCGTGGGGAATCTCTACGTCGCCGGGTTTGCCTCTTCGGGCGACTTCCCCGTCGTTCCCGGGGGCTACAGCGCCTCCCGAGCGTGGCCCGGGGCCGGGGAAGGGTTCGTCGCGAAGATCGCCAGCGGAGCGGGCGTGGGCATAGCCGTCGGCCCGGCGACGGTCGCCTTCGGCAACCAGGCGGTCGGCACCACCAGTGCCGTGCGGACGGCGAGGCTCACCGCCGCTGGCAGCGATCCGTTGATCCTCGGCGTCGGCGGCCCTCCAGAGTGCCCGCCAGAGGGAGGAGCATGCGACGCGGGCTGGTCGGAGGGCTATCTCTTTTCGGTCACAGGAGACTTTGCGCTGGAGATCTACTGTCCGTACGTCCTGGACCCGGGCACGGCCTGCACGCTCGGTGTCACCTTCACCCCCACCGCGGCCGGCACTCGAACCGGCACCATCACCATCGAGGACAACGCGCCCGGCGCCCCGCACCTCATCTCGCTCACCGGGATCGGCATCGCACCCGCTCCCCAGCTCATCCTCGCTCGCAGCAACCTCACGTTCTGGAACCAGCCGGTCGGCACCACCAGCGCGGCCCAGACCGTGACCCTGACCAACATCGGCAGCGCCGGCTTGATCCTCTCCAGCGTCGTGGCCAGCACGGACTTCGCGCAGACGAACGACTGCCCGAGCCCGATCGCCGCCGGCGCGAGCTGCACGATCAGCGTCACCTTCACGCCGACCGCCACCGGTCATGTGAACGGTACGGTGACCATCACAGACAACGCGGCCCACAGTCCGCATCGCCTGTACCTGGAGGGAGTCGGCATCGGAACCGCCCCGGTGGTCGGTTTATTTCCAGGCACTCTGACGTTCGCCCCACGACCGATCGGCACCGCGAGCGGCCCGCAGACCGTGACCCTTGCCAACCGGGGCAACGCGGCCTTGACCATCTCCGGCGTCGCCGCCGGTGGGGACTTCGCGCAGACCAACAACTGCGGCAGCAGCGTGGCCGCCGGCGCGAGCTGCGTGGTCAACGTCATCTTTGCGCCGACCGCCGAGGGCACGCGAACGGGGACGGTTGCGATCACGGACAACGCCACCGGCAGCCCGCATGTCGTCTCCTTGAGTGGTCAGGGCACGGCCCCCCGGGCCGAGCTCTCTCCGGCCAGCGCGGCGTTCGGCAGCCAGCGGCTCGGCACCACCAGCGCCGTGCAGCTCGTCATGCTCGGCAACCGCGGGAGCGCCGAGTTGCTGATCTCGAGCATCGTGGCCAGCGGCGACTTCGCCGTGACCAGCTCCCCGAGCAATCCCTGCGGGAGCGTCCTCGGGGCCGGCAGCGAATGCGGGCTCAT
Organism: Vicinamibacteria bacterium; assembly: GCA_041481445.1. GTDB lineage: Bacteria > Acidobacteriota > Vicinamibacteria > Fen-336 > Fen-336 > AA29. Next base: position 21,911 of record JBGPBV010000003.1, on the reverse strand, counting down.
CGTCACCTTTACGCCGACGGCCCTCGGGCCGCGGAGCGGATGGATCACGATCACGGACAACGCGGCCGACAGCCCGCGGAGGGCTTCCCTCAGCGGCACCGGCACTCAGCCCTCGGTCGCCCTCAGTCCCGTCAGCCTGTCGTTCGGCAGCCAACGGGTCGGTACGACCAGCGCCCCGCAGACGGTGACTCTCAGCAACACCGGGGGGGCGTCCTTGACCGTCGCCAGCATCGTAGCCAGCGGGAATTTCGCTCAGACCAACACCTGCGGCGGCAGTGTCGGCGCCGGCGCCACCTGCACCGTGAGCATCACCTTCACTCCCTCGGCCAGGGGGACCCGAACGGGCGCGGTGACGATCACCGACGACGCCCCTGGCAGCCCTCATGCCGTTTCTTTGAGCGGCATCGGTACGGCTCCTCTGGTCAGTCTCTCTCGGGACATGTTGACGTTCGGCACACAGCGGGTCGGCACCACCAGCGCCGCCCAGACCGTCACCCTGAGCAACATTGGCAGCGCCGCCTTGATCGTCTCCAGCATCGTCGCCAGCGGGGACTTTGCTCAGACCAATACCTGCGGCAGCAGCGTGGCCGTCGGCGCGAGCTGCGTCATCACCGTCAGGTTTACCCCCATCAAAGCCGGTACCCGGACGGGGGCGGTGACGATCACGGACGACGGCCCTGGCAGCCCCCGCGCGATCGCCCTTTCCGGGACCGGTCGTGCGCGATGAAAGGAAGAGGAGGACAAGTCATGAGCAATCGGAACGGATCGCACGTGTGGTTGGCGGCCTGGCCGTTGGCCCTGGTCGCCACCGCCTTCAGTCCGGCCGGAGTGTCGGCCGGCCCCACCCCGCACATGAGGTCCGGACTCGTCGGCATCGCGCGGCTGCAGACCGCGCGTTTGAGCGCCGTGCTGGTCGTCACCCTGGAAGTCTTCGAGACCTTGACCGGCCGCACCACCGTCTTCCTCAGCCACCCGGACTTCATCGACAATCCGAACTTGACGCCGTCGCCCACCACGGTCGCGCCGTAAACCCGCGAGCGGCGGATCAACGGCGTGGTTGTCCGTTCGACTCCGAACGAGAGTTTTCGGCGGCGGTCCGCGGACCACCCGTCGGCACGGGCAGCCTCATCCGGCGCAGCAGGTCCTGGAACCGCGGGTCGTCGCTCAGCCGGTCGAAGAGCAGACCCGAGAAGCCGAGGACCTCGAAGGCGCGGTCCTCGTAGGCCTTTTCCAGCCAGACGAAGGCCTGGTCCTTGTCCCCCAGGCCAAGGTGGACGACCGCGAAATCCTGGGGTGTGACGTAATGCTCATGGGAGCGCGTCTCGAGCCGGGACAGTATCTCCAGCGCCTCGCGCCGTCGCCCAGTGATTCCATACGCATACCCGAGCCAGGGGTTGGCCGCCCCTCCGGATAGAGAGACCGCCTTCTCGAGCATGGCCACGGCTCGAGCCCTGTCACCCTGTCCGTCGTAGGCCGCGGCCAGGGCCGCGTGTGCGCTGGGGTTCTTGGGGTTGAGCTCCAGCGTCTTGTGCAGATGCTCGATCGCCTCGCCGTAACGACCCACGCGCACCAGCGCCGATCCCAGCTCGACATTGATGCCCATCGAGAGCGGGCTCAGCGCCCGCGCGCGTCGGGCGGCGGCGACGGCTTCCTCGTTGCGGCGCACGGTCAACAGATACATCGCATACGCACGGTGGCCTTCCGCGTAGTTGGGGTCCAGCTCCAAGCCGAGACGGAACTCCCTCTCCGCGCCCTCCCAGTCCCACTGGTAACGGTAGAGGACTCCGGCCAGCGAAGCGTGCGCTTCGGCCAGCGTGTCGTCCAGGGCCAGCGCCTTTCGGGCCGCGGCCTCCGCTTTCGGCATGCACTCGCGCGGGGACAGGCCCTGCAGCCCGAACATGCGGTGGGCGTCCGACAGGCCCGAATAGGCAGGCGCATACTTCGGATCCCGTCCGATTGCCTGCTGGAAGTATTCGACCGCCTTGGGAATGTCCCTGGGCCCACGGCGGTTCAAGAAGAAGCGTCCCTTGAGGTACGCGTCGTACGCCTCCGCGTTGACGGTCGCGCGCACCGCCAGCCGGCGACTCTCTTCCGGCCGCAGCTTCACCTCCACGGCCTGCGCGATGGCCCCCGCCAGCTCCGCCTGCAAGGCGAGCACGTCGCGCAGCTCGCGCTCGTAGCTCCGTGCCCACAGGTGGCGGTCGGTGGAGGCGTGGATCAACTGCGCCGTGACCCGTACGTGGTCGCCCGCCCGCGTCACCGTGCCCTCCACCACCGCATCGGCCTGCAGCTCGTCGGCGATGCGGGGCAACAGCTTGCTCGTTCGCTTGTAGTGCATCACCGACGTGCGCGAGATCACCCGCAGGGCCCGGACCTGCGCGAGGTTGGTGATGACGGCGTCGGTCATGCCATCGACGAAGTAGTCCTGCTCGGGATCTCCGCTGAGGTTCACGAAGGGAAGCACGGCAATCGATCCGACCTGCACGGGACCTGATCGCTCGGCACGCCACCGGTCCCCCGTCGCGGCCAGGGCCAGGAGGACGAGCACGGCGGTCACCGCCGTCACCAGCGCGGCCACACCCCGGGACCGGAGCCCGGCCACCGGCCGGACCGGCGCCGTGGCGTCTGCCTCTTCAGGAGCCGGCAACGGTTGCGCCTCGACCGCTGCCAACAAGCGATAGCCGCGGCGGGGCAGGGTCTCGATGTAGCGGGGGATCTCGGCAGAGTCTCCCAGCGCGTCGCGCAGCTTCCGGACCGCGTTGTTGAGTCCCGCGTCGAAATCCACGAAGGTGCCGGCGGGCCAGAGTCGCTGCCGCAGCTCCTCCCGTGTCACCACCTCGCCCGCGCGGTCGAGCAGCAGGGCAAGGACCTGGAACGACTGCTCGGGGGCCCTGATTCTCCGTCCGCCCTCGCGGAGCTCACCGGACAGGGTGTCGACCTCGAAGGCACCGAATCGGACGATGCGCCGAGCGAGGGTCTCCATTTGGGTCTGCGGAGCGAGTGGAAGAGCTTACCTCCGCTTCGCTCCTTCTGCCATGGCCGCAAGGCGGAGGTCCGGAAGACCTTCTGGACCAGGCGTTTCGCGCCGCTCGCGCGAAAGATAGCTGGAAGTGAGCCACCGGTTATTGACCGCTGGCCCTGGCCGCCGATCTTTGAGGCCACCGCAACGGGCACCTCTTTCACTCGAGGGCTATCGCCCGGTCTGGACACGCTGAGAGGAGAGCCATGAAGAAGCGGCCTCGATTCGCCCTTGCCATTTCCCTTGTCGTGCTGGTGTCGGTCGTGGCGGCCGGCCGTAGCCAGGCCGCCGAAACGGCCTGGACGGCCCTGGACATCGGCGGCGTGCCGGACATCTTTGCCGAGAAGGACCGTGCATCGTCCGTGTCGGCCTCGTGGGCCACACGCGACGACGACGATGACGACGACGTCGAGGGCGGAGCCACGTGCCGGACGGACGGAGACTGCGACGACCACAACCCCTGCACGAAGGACAAGTGCCGCAAGAAGGGCGGCCACAAGGGCGGCCGGTGCGTATCCAAGCCGCACGAGCCTCATCACGGCCATCCCATCGCGTGCGACGACGGGAACCTGTGCACGGGCGGGGACGCATGCCACGGTGCCGTGTGCGCGGGCCTGAACGTGGCGAACGGCACCGCCTGCAACGACGCCAATGCATGCACTCGGTCGGACCGCTGCCAGGCGGGAAGCTGCACGGGCAGCAACCCCGTCGAATGCGCGGCCGGCGACCAGTGCCACGTCGCCGGGACGTGCGACCGGGCAACGGGTGCCTGCTCGAACCCCTCGGCGCCGGACGGGACGGCGTGCACCGACACCGACGCGTGCACGCGAAGCGACTCGTGCCAGGGGGGCGCCTGCACGGGTGCGGACCCGGTCGTCTGCTCGGCCAGCGATCAGTGCCACGTCGCGGGGACGTGCGACCCGGCGTCAGGCGCTTGCTCGGACCCCGCGGCTCCGGACGGTACGGCGTGCACCGACACCGACTCGTGCTCCGGACCGGACGTATGTGACGCCGGCGTGTGCGGCCTCCACGGCGACCTCACCACGCTCATCGCGTTCGTGTCTGGGCGCGACGACATCGTCGGCAATCCGTTCCTCACCGCCGAGATCTACCTGATGAACCCGGACGGCACGAACCCGGTGCGGGTGACCAACAACGTCTGGGGCGATTCCATGCCGAGCCTGTCGCCAAACGGAAAAGGCACGATCGTCTTCGACAGCAACCGGCTGCGAACTCCTTCAGAGCCCCTCAACACCTCGGACCTGTTCCTGATGAAGCATGATGGAAGCGCCCAGACATTCCTGACCCGAGGCGACTCCGCGACGTGGTCCCCGGACAGCACGCGCATCGCGTTCCACCGGTCGGCCTCGGGCGCCGGCCTGCCGATCAAGAGCGACCCGGGCGCTCCGACCTCGGACAGCGACATCTTCGTGGCCAGCGTGTGCGAGATCCTCGCCGGGGTGCCTCCCACGAACATCACCAACAGCCCGACGGAGATCGACGATGACGCGGCCTGGTCGCCCGACGGACAGAAGATCCTGTGGACGTTTCACAACGCCAGCGACAACCCCCTCAATTCCCCTTCGAAGGAAGTCTGGGTGATGAACGTCGACGGCTCGGGCCGGGTCAACCTGACCAACAACGGCTTCGAGGAGCGAGGTCCCACGTGGTCTCCGGATGGAGCGCGCGTGGCGTACATGTGCCGGACGAACGCTCCAGGCGGAACGGGGACCGACTTCGAGATCTGCGTGATGAACGCCGATGGCTCCGACAAGAAAGTACTGACCGACAATGCCGTCCTCGACGGGACGCCGTCGTTTTCGCCCGATGGGTCGAAGATCGCCTTCCAGCGGCTGGTGGCGGGACAGCAGCAACTCTGGGTCATGGACGCGGACGGCTTGCACCAGACGCAGCTGACCACCGTCCCCGGCGCGAATCTCTTCCCGAGCTATGGCGAGATCAAGGCCGGTGCCCTGGAAGCCGCAGCCCTTGCCGCGGGCGGGCGGCCGGAGGCCTTCAAGGACCAGTTCCGCTGTTCAAGAACTTCGAGTACAGGCCCCTGAAGTTCCACAAGGACAGGAAGCTCGAGGAACAGGGGGACTCGGCGGCCAAAGGAAAGGCCGACCTTGCGGTCGGCCTTTTCACTTTACGTTCGAACCGAAAAGGGGAGCGCCTTACTAGGCTTCCTTCCCCGCCGCCTTCTTCTTGCCCTTGCCCTTGGCCGACGCCTTCTTCTTGTCGCCGCCCTCGGCCGTGGCCTTCGCCTTGGCTGCCTTCGGCTCCTTGGGTTCCTTGGGCACCTTGGGCGTCTTGGCCCGGCCGCCCGCGGACTTGCCGGACGCCTTGGACTCGGGCTTCTTCTCGCCCTCGGCCTTCTTGCCCTTCTCGTCCTTCTTCTCGGGCTTGTACTCCGAGCCGAGGAGCTCGACGATGGCCATCTCCGCGCCGTCGCCCCGGCGGGGCCCCAGACGGAGGATGCGGGTGTAGCCGCCCTGGCGCGTGGCGTAGCGTGCCCCGAGGTCGTCGAAGAGCTTCTTCACCACCGTGACGTCGTGGATCTCGCGGGCCACCAGCCGCCGCGCGTGCAGGCGGTCGTCGTCGCGCTTGGCCTGGGTGATGAGCTTCTCCGCGTAGGGCCTCAGCTCCTTGGCCTTCATCAGCGTGGTGCGGATGCGCTCGCGCTCGAACAGCGCGGTCGCCATGTTGCGCAGCAGCGCGATCCGATGCGGCGTGACGCGTCCGAGCTTACGGAACCCGACTCTATGTCTCATGATGTATTGGGTTTCGTACCCACCCGCGCGCCGCCGGCGGAGGCGGCGCGCTGGGCGATGTGCCTACCTGGCCTCTCCCTGCGGAGTCGGGGAAGGATAGTTGTCGAGCTTCATGCCCAGGGAGAGCCCCATCCCGGCCAGGATCTCCTTGATCTCGTTGAGCGACTTCCGCCCGAAGTTCTTGGTCTTGAGCATCTCGGCCTCGGTCTTCTGCACCAGCTCGCCGATGGTCTTGATGTTGGCGTTCTTGAGGCAGTTGTAGGAGCGGACGGAGAGCTCCATCTCGTCCACGCTCTTGCCCAGCTTCTCCCACCAGACCTCGCGGTCGGCCTCGCTCAGCTCCACCGGCGTCTCCGTCTCGTCCTCGTCCTCCTCGATGTTGATGAAGATCGCGAGGTGGTCCTTCATGAGCTTGGAGGCGAGGCCGACGGCGTCGCGCGGGGTGACCGCGCCGTTGGTCCAGACCTCGAGGGTGAGCTTCTCGTAGTCGGTGGCCTGGCCCACGCGCGCGTTCTCGACGAAGTAGTTGACCTTCTTGACCGGGGAGTGGACGGAGTCCACCGGGATCCAGCCGATCGAGAGGTCCTCGTCGAAGTTCTTGTCCGCGGACTGGTAGCCGCGGCCCTGCTTCACGCGCATCTCGACCGAGAGCGTCGAGCCCTGGCCGAGGGTGGCGATGTAGGCCTCGGGGTCGAGGATCTCGAGGTCGGGATCGGGCGTGATGTGCTTGGCCCGCACCTCCCCCGCCTCCGAGGTCTTGAGGAGCAGCGTCTTCGGGTGCTCGACGTGCATCTTCAGGGGCACCCGCTTGAGGTTCAGGATGAGGTCCGTCGTGTCTTCCATCGCGCCCGGGATGGGCGAGAACTCGTGGAGGACGCCCTCCACGCGGATGGCCGTGATGGCCGCTCCCTCGATCGAGGAGAGCAGCACGCGCCGCAGCGCGTTCCCGACGGTGGTCGCGAAGCCCCGCTCGAAGGGCTGGGCCGTGAACCGTCCGAAGTTGTCGGACAGGCCGTCCTTGTCGACTTCGAGCCGCTTCGGCTTCTGGAAGCCTTTCCAAAGCATCGTGTACTAGTCCTCCGGCGAAATTGCGCTACGGCGAGATTACTTCGAGTACAGCTCGACGATGAGCTGCTCCTGGATGGGGAAGTTGACGTCGTCGCGGGCGGGCATGGAGAGGACGCGGCCCTTCATGCCGGCGGCGTCCAGCTCCAGCCACTTGGGAACGCCCCGGCCCTTGACCGCCTCCACGGAGGCGGCGACCTGCGCGTTCTTGGCCGCGCGGGCGGCCAGGCTCACGACGTCGCCCTGCTCCACCTGGTAGGAGGGGATGTTGACCTTCTTGTCGTTGACCTTGACGTGGCCGTGCCGCACGAGCTGCCGCGCCTGGTCGCGCGAGGCGCCGAAGCCGAGCCGGTAGATGACGTTGTCCAGGCGCCGCTCGAGCTTGCTCAGCAGGACCTCGCCCACGACGCCCTTCTCCTGGGCGGCGCGGTCGAAGGTGAGCCCGAACTGGCCCTCCTGCATGCGGTACAGCCTCTTGACCTTCTGCTTCTCGCGGAGCTGCAGCCCGTAGCCCTGCAGCTTCGTCTTGATTCGGCCGCCCTTGCCGTGCTGCCCGGGGGCGTAGTTCCGCTTCTCGATCGCGCACTTCTCGGTGAAGCAGCGATCACCCTTCAGGAACAGCTTCATGCCCTCGCGGCGGCAGAGCCGGCAGACCGGACCCGTATAGCGTGCCAATGCGATGTCCTCTTAAACCCGGCGCCGCTTGGGCGGCCGGCAACCGTTGTGCGGGATGGGGGTCACGTCCTTGATCGACTTGATCTCGACCCCCGCGGCCTGGAGGGCGCGGATGGCCGACTCGCGACCCGAGCCCGGACCCTTGACGCGGATGTCCAGCGAGCGCAGCCCCGCGTCCTTGGCCACGGTGGCGGCGGCGGAGGCGGCCTGCTGGGCGGCGAACGGCGTGCCCTTGCGCGAGCCCTTGAAGCCGAGGGTGCCCGCGCTCGACCAGGTCACCACGTGGCCCTCCATGTCGGTGATGGTCACGTGCGTGTTGTTGAAGGAGGCGTGGATGTGGGCGATGCCGTGGACGACGTGGCGCTTCTCCTTCTTGGGCTTCTTGGAGCTCGACTTCTTCGCGGTCGGGGCGGCGGGGGCGGCGGCGGACGTGGGCGGGGGCGTGGGCTCGGCCATTCGATTCCTTCCTTACGGCTTGGAGGGGGCCGCGGCCTTGGGACGGATGAGCGCCCGGCGCGGGCCCTTGCGCGTGCGCGCGTTGGTGTGGGTGCGCTGGCCGCGCACGGGCAGGTTGCGGCGGTGGCGCAGCCCGCGGTAGGAGCCGATCTCCATCAGGCGCTTGATGTTCATCGCCACCTCCTTGCGGAGGTCGCCTTCCACGTCGCCTTCCTGGTCGATGATCTTGGCGATGCGGCTGGCCTCCTCCTCGGAGAGGTCCTTGACCCGGACGCTCGGGTCGATGCCGGCCTTTCCGAGGATGCGGTTCGATCGGCTCACCCCGATCCCGTAGATGTAGGTCAGCGCGATCTCCACCCGCTTCGCGCGGGGCAGGTCGACGCCTGCGATACGTGCCATTTATCCCTGCCTCTGCTTGTGCTTCTGGTTCGGGCAGATGATGCGCACCACTCCCTGGCGGCGCACCACCTTGCACTTGACACAGATTTTCCGGACCGACGACCTGACCTTCACCTGTCTTGCACTCCTCTTCGGGGTTCCGCCACCGCGGATCCTGGCGGAACCTCTGATTTTACACGAAAAGCTTCCGAAGTCACAACCGTCAAGTCCGTTTGCGGACGATCCGGCCACGCCGGGGATCGTAGGGCATCAGCTCCACTACGACCGCCTCTCCCGGGAGGACGCGCAGCAGGCTCGAGGACCCGGAGACGTGGGCGGTGATCTCTTGCCGCCTCTCCGTCTCCAGCTCCACCCGGAAGAGCGCTCCCGGCAGGCTCTCCACGACGCGTCCGTTCACCTCCAGGGCCTCCGGGCGGGGCTCCGGCCGGCTCTCAGGCATGCACCGCCGCCTCCGCCTCCGCCTCCCGGCCGTACGGGTAGGGCTCGGACAGGATCCAGGGCCCGTGGCGGGTGACGGCCAGCGAGAGCTCGAAGTGCGCGGAGAGGCTGCCGTCCACGGTGACCGCCGTCCAGCCGTCGTCGAGGACGCGCACCTCGGGCCGGCCGACGTTCACCATCGGCTCGATGGCCAGGCACATCCCGGGCACCAGGCGCTCGCGGCGCCCGGGCGGGCCGTAGTTCGGGACCTGGGGGTCCTCGTGCAGGCTGGAGCCGATCCCGTGCCCCACGAACTCGCGGACGACCGAGAAGCCGTAGCCCTCGGCCACGGTCTGCACGGCCGCCCCGATGTCTCCCACCCGCCGGGTGGGCCGGCACTGGGCGATCCCGGCGTGCAGCGATTCCTCGGTCGCCTTCATGAGGCGCTCCGCCTCCGCGGTCACGCGCCCCACCGCCACCGTGCGCGCGGCGTCGCCGTAGAAGCCGTCCACGATGCAGCCGAGGTCGAGGCTCACGATGTCCCCGTCCTTGAGCGTGCGCTTCGCGGACGGGATGCCGTGCACGACCTCGTGGTTGAGCGAGATGCACAGCGTGGCCGGGTACCCGCGGTAGCCGAGGAAGGCCGGGGTGGCCCCCGCCTTCACGATCCGCTCGCGCGAGAGGGTGTCCAGCTCCTTGGTGGTGGTCCCCGCCACCGCCGCCTGGGCCAGGGCTTCGAGGGTCTCGACCACGATCGTGCAGGCGCGGTGCATGGCCTGCAGCTCCCGCCAGGACTTGGTGGTCATCGAGAGGCGTCCTCGCTCCGCGCCTTCATCATCGAGCGCCTCGGCGCGAGTGAATCGCGCCTCGGCGAGCAAGGAGACGCTCCGCTGCGGAAAACGCTCACGACTCCTTCCTCACCAGGGTGGTCAGCTCCGCGAACACCGCGTCCGGCGAGCGGTAGCCGTTCACGGTGTGGAACCGCGACCGCCCGCGGTAGTAGCCGATGAGGGGGGCGGTGCGCTCGTCGTACTCGGCCAGGCGCCGGGCCACCGCCGTCTCCTTGTCGTCCTCGCGCTGGATCAGGAGGGTGCGGTCCTTGTCGCAGAGCGAATCGTCCTTGGGCGGGTTGTTGTGCACGTGGTAGGTCGACTGGCAGTGCGGGCACCAGCGGCGGCCGGAGAGCCGGCGCAGGAGCTCCTCGCGCGGCACTTCCACGTTGATCACGAAGAAGTCCTGCGTGCGATCGATGCGGGTCATGTGCTCGAACCCTTCGGCCTGGGCCAGCGTGCGCGGGAACCCGTCGAGGATGTACCCGTGCGCGGCGTCGGGCTGGCCCAGCCGCTCCTGGATGATGCCGCTGAGGAGCTCGTCCGGCACCAGCCCGCCCTTCTCCATGAGGGGCCCCGCCACCCGTCCGAGGGCGGTCCCGGCCGCGATGGCGTCCCTCAGCATGTCGCCCGTCGAGATCTTGGGCACGCCCAGGTGTCCGGCCAGGCGGGCAGCCTGGGTGCCCTTGCCCGCGCCGGGAGGACCCAGGAAGATGACGCGCCCGCCCATCGCCGGCTCCGGTCGCGGCCTAGCGTCGGCCACGAATCCTTCTCCCCTTGCCTGGTCCGCTGAAGCCCTCGTAGTGGCGCATGATGAGCTGCGCCTCCACCTGGGCCACGGTATCCATCGCCACCCCGACGATGATGAGGAGGGAGGTTCCGCCGAAATAGAAATTGAGGCCCAGGCCCTCGGTGACCCACTCCATGTTGTTGTTGGTCAGGAAGGCATCCATCCAGGGCCCGACGAGGGGGATGGGGGCCACCTTGAAGCCGGTGATGAGGAACTCGGGGAGGATGGCGATGAGGGCGAGGTAGATGGCGCCCCCGAACGTGATGCGGCCGAGGATGTGGTCGAGGTACTCCGCGGTGCGCTTGCCGGGGCGGATGCCGGGCACGAAGCCGCCGTACTTCCGCATGTTCTCGGCCACGTCGTCGGGGTTGAAGACGATGGCGGTGTAGAAGTAGCAGAAGAAGATGATGAAGGCCACGTAGAGGAGGTTGTAGAGCGGCATCCCCCACTTGAGCTGCTCGGACACCGACTGCATCCAGGGGTTCTGGGCCGACCACCAGGAGGCGATGGTCTGGGGGAAGGCGATGATCGAGGAGGCGAAGATCACGGGGATGACGCCGCTGGTGTTCACGCGCAGGGGCAGGTGCGTGGACTGGCCGCCGTACATGCGGCGTCCCACCACCCGCTTGGCGTACTGCACGGTGATGCGGCGCTGGCCGCGCTCCACGAACACGATGGCGCCCACCACCAGCACCATCATGGCCACGAGGATGAGGGCGGTGAGCAGGCCCAGCTCGCCCCGCGAGATCTTCTGGATGGAGTCGAGCACGCCGCGCGGGAAGCCGACCACGATGCCCGCGAAGATCAGGAGCGACATCCCGTTGCCGATCCCGCGCTCGGTGATCTGCTCGCCCAGCCACATGATGAAGGCGGTGCCGGTGGTCAGGGTCAGCACGGTCATGAGCTTGAAGGCGATGCCGGGGTGCTCGACGATCTGGAACTGCGCGCCCAGGGTCATCTTCTCGAGGTAGACCGAGATGCCGAGGGACTGCACGATCGAGAGGAGCACCGTCCCGTAGCGGGTGTACTGGGTGATCTTGCGGCGTCCGAGCTCGCCTTCCTTGCTGAGCTTCTCCAGGTAGGGCCAGACCACGGTCAGGAGCTGGAGGATGATCGAGGCCGAGATGTAGGGCATGATCCCGAGGGCGAACACCGTGACCCGCGAGAGGTTCCCGCCCGAGAACATGTCGACGAGGCCGAACCAGTTCGTGCGGTTCTGCTCGAAGAAGTCGATCAGGGCCTTGGCGTTGATGCCGGGGGTGGGGACGTGGTTTCCCAGACGGTACACGGCCAGCAGGCCGAGGGTGAAGAGCACCCTCTTCCTCAGGTCCGGGATGTCCCAGATGTTCCGAAGGCTCTGCAGCATGGCTGACTAGGCCTTCTCGATTACTTCCGCTTTTCCGCCCAGCGTCGTGATCTTCTCGGTGGCGCGGGCGGAGAACTTGTGGGCGCGCACAGTGAGCGCCTTGGTCAGGTCGCCGTCACCCAGGACCTTGAGGCCGTCGCCCACGCGCTTGATCAGGCCGCGGCCCACCAGGATCTCCGGGGTCACGATGGTGCCCGCCTCGAAGATCTCCAGCCGGCCGAGGTTGATCTCGGAGTACTCCTTCTTGAAGCGCGCGTTCGAGAAGCCGCGCTTGGGCAGCCGCCGGTGGAGCGGCATCTGGCCGCCCTCGAACCCCGGCTTCTGGCTGAAGCCGCTGCGGCTCTTCTGCCCCTTCTCGCCGCGGCCGGAGGTCTTGCCCAGTCCGCTGCCGGGGCCGCGCCCCACGCGCTTGCGCTGGCGCACGCTGCCGCGCGCGGGCTTGAGTGTGTTGAGAGCCACGATTCCCCCTGATTACTCGACGATCGTCACGAGGTGCGGGATGGCCTTCACCATCCCGCGGATCTCGGGCGAGTCCTTGCGCTCCACGACCTGGTGCATCCGGCGCAGGCCCAGCCCGCGCACGGTGGCGCGCTGGGTGTCCGTGCAGCCGATGACGGAGCCGATCTGCTTGACCTTGATGGTGCCGCCGGTCTTGGCGGCGCCCGCTTTCGTGCTCTTGGCCATGGGTCTCCCCTAGGCCTGGGGCGCCGGCGCGGGCGCCTCGCCGGGACCGGGCTCGGAGGCTCCGGCCTCGGGAGCGGCCGGCTCCTCCGGAGCGGCCGCCGGAGCCACTTCCGCCTTCTTCCGCTTCTCGTCCGGGGGCAGGATGTCCGCGATCTCCTTGCCGCGCAGCCGGGCCACGCGCTCCGGCCGCTTGAGGCGGAGGAGGGCGTCGACCGTGGCCTTCACCACGTTGTGGGCGGTGGTGGAGCCCAGGCTCTTGGTGAGGATGTTCTGGATGCCGGCGGCGGTGATCACCGCGCGCACGGCTCCCCCCGCGATCACGCCCGTGCCCTCGCTGGCCGGCTTGAGCAGCACCGCTCCCGAGCCGAAGCGGCCGGTGACGGTGTGGGGGATCGTCGATCCCTTGTCCGTGATGGGCACGCGCACGATGTTCTTCTTGGCCGCCTCCACGCCCTTCTTGATGGCGGAGGAGACCTCGCGCGCCTTGCCCATCCCGTAGCCCACGTGCCCGGCGCTGTCCCCCACCACCACCAGGGCCGAGAAGGACAGGTTCTTGCCCCCCTTCACGACCTTGGTCACGCGGTTGATGGAGACGACCTGGTCCTTGAGCTCGAGCGAGCCGACGTCGATCTTCTCGAAAGAGGTTTTCATGACCGTCCTTTAGAACTTCAGCCCGCCTTCACGGGCGGCGTCGGCCAGCGCCTTGATGCGGCCGTGGTACTGGAACCCGCCGCGGTCGAAGACGACCGCTTCGATCCCCTTCTCCTTGGCCCGCGTGGCGATCAGCTTCCCGACCGCCTTCGCCGCCGCGATGTTGGCGCCGCGCTTGTGCTCGCCCTTGAGGTCCTTGTCCCGCGACGAGGCCGCGGCCAGCGTCCGGCCCTGGTCGTCGTCGATGACCTGCGCGTAGATGTGGCTCTGGCTGCGGAACACGGCCAGCCGCGGGCGCACGGGCGTGCCCGCCAGCTTCTTGCGGATGCGGGCGTGGATTCGGGTCCGGATCTCTTCTTTCGTCTTCATCGATATCCCTCGACGGGCGCTGCCTGGCGATCTCTCGCCGTCAGGCGTTCCCCGCGTCCAAACGCATTACTTGGCCGCCGCTCCCGTGGCTCCCGCCTTGCCCGCCTTCTTCTTCAGCACCTCGCCCACGTAGCGGATGCCCTTCTGCTTGTAGGGGTCCGGCTTGCGCAGCTCGCGGATCTCCGCCGCCACCTGGCCCACCTTCTGCCGGTCGATGCCGGAGACGGTCACGCGGTTGGCCTTGGCGTCCACCGCGATCTTGATCCCTTCCGGGATCGGATACACCACCGGGTGCGAGTAGCCGAGGGCGAACACGACCTTGGAGCCCTCGACGTTGGCGCGGTAGCCGACCCCCACGATGTCGAGCTCCTTGGTGAAGCCCTCGGTCACTCCCCGCACGGCGTTGTTGGCCAGGGCGCGGGCCAGGCCGTGCAGGGCGCGCTGCGAGCCTTCGTCGTTCTGGCGGGAGGCCTGCAGCTCACCGTTCTCGAGCTTGAAGGTGATGCCCGCCGGCACCGGCGTGGTCAGCTTGCCCTTGGGGCCCTGGACCTCCAGGCGGTCCGGCTTCACCTGGACCTGGACTCCCTTGGGAATCGGAATGACCTTGCGTCCGACCCGAGACATTGGTGAGCGCTCCTTACCAGACGTTGCAGAGGATCTCGCCGCCCACGCCCTCGCGGGCCGCGCTGCGCCCCGTCATCAGGCCGCGCGAGGTGGACAGGATGTTGATGCCGAGACCGCCGTAGACGCGCGGGATCTCGTCCTTGCCGCAGTAGATCCGGCAGCCGGGACGGCTCACCCGCTGCACGTCGGTGATGACGCGCTCCATGCCGGGTCCGTATTTCAGGAAGACGCGCAGGACGTTCTGCTTGTCGTCCTCGTTCACCTTGAAGTTCGCGATGTAGCCCTCGTCCTTGAGGATGCGGGCGATCTCCACCTTGAGCTTCGAGGAGGGGACGTCGACCTTGGGCAGCTTCGCGCGCACCCCGTTGCGGATGCGCGAGACCATGTCGGCGACGGGATCAGTCATGTTCATGTGGATACCTCTGGCCTACCAGCTCGCCTTGATCACGCCGGGCACGTCGCCCGAGAGCGCCTTCTGGCGGAAGCAGATCCGGCAGAGCTGGAACTTCCTCAGGTAGCCCCGAGGACGGCCGCACGAGCGGCAGCGGTTGTACTTGCGCACGCCGAACTTCGGCGTCCGCTGCTGCTTGGCAATGAGAGACGTCTTCGCCACTTATCGACCCTCCTGATGCCGGAACGGCATGCCCAGGTACTGGAGGAGCAGCCGGCTCTCCTCGTCCGTGCGGGCGGAGGTCACGAACGTGACGTTCATCCCGCGCATCTTGTCCACCTTCGCGTAGTCGACTTCGGGGAAGATGAGCTGGTCCTTGAGCCCGAGGGTGTAGTTTCCGCGCCCGTCGAAGGCGCTCGTGGGCACCCCGCGGAAGTCGCGCACGCGCGGCAGGGCCACGTTGAAGAGCCGGTCCACGAACTCGTACATGCGGTCGCCGCGCAGGGTCACCGTGGCCGCGATGGGCATGCCCTGGCGCAGCCGGAAGGCGGCGATCGACTTGCGGCTGCGGCGCATGGCCGGCTTCTGGCCGGTGATGCGGCCGAGCTCGTCCATGGCCGCGTCCAGCAGCTTGATGTTCTGGGTGGCCTCGCCCACGCCCATGTTGACGACGATCTTGCGCAGCCGGGGCACCGCCATCACGTTGGGATAGCTCCGCTCCTTCATCAGGCGCGGCACGATCTCCTTCGTGTAGGTCTCCTTGACCCGGGCCGGGACCCTGGGGCCGGCCGGCTTGGCCGCCGCCTTGGCCTTCTCCGCCTTGGCCCCCGCGGGGGCCTCGCCGCCCTTCCTGGCCTTGGCCTCCGCGCGCGCGGCCGCCTTCTCGGCGCCGGCGGGGTCGCGCTTGTCCGCGCCCTTGTCGCCGCCCTTGCCCTTCTCGTCCTTGCCCTTCTCGTCCTTGTCCTTCTCGCTCACTTGTCCAGCACTCCCTCGCAGTGGCGGCACACGCGCACCTTGCGGCCGTCGGCCAGCACCTTGTGACCGATGCGGGTGCGCTTGCTGCACTCGCCGCAGACGATCATCACGTTGCTGGCGTGGATGGCGGCCTCGCGCTCCGCGATGCCGCCCTTGATGTTGCGCTGGGGGTTGGGCCGCGTGTGCTTCTTGACGAAGCCGACCCCCTGCACGATCACCCGGTTCTTCTCCGGGATCACCTTCAGGACCTTGCCCTGCTTGCCGGCGTCCCGGCCCGACACCACGGTCACGGTGTCGTTCTTCTTGAGGTTGATGCGGGTGCGTTCCCGCGGTGCGGCGGCGGACATGGCTACAGGACCTCCGGGGCCAGGGAGATGATCTTCATGAACTTCTTGTCGCGCAGCTCGCGCGCCACCGGCCCGAACACGCGCGTGCCCACCGGCTCGCCGGCGTCGTTGATGAGCACGGCCGCGTTCTTGTCGAAGCGGATGTAGGAGCCGTCACGGCGCCGGGTCTCCTTGGCGCAGCGCACGATCACCGCCTTGACGACCTTGCCCTTCTTGACGGGGTCGGGAGCGTCGGGGGCCGACTCCTTGACGTTGGCGGTGATGATGTCGCCCAGCCCCGCGTAGCGGCCGGTCGACCCGCCGAGGGGAAGGATCATCGAGATCTTCCTCGCGCCGGAGTTGTCGGCCACGTCGAGGATCGTCCTCATCTGGATCATGACGGGCCTCTCCTCCTACGCCCCGGTGCCGGCAACGTCTTCCGCCAGCCCCTTGGACAGGATCTCTTCCACCCGCCACCGCTTGTTGCGGCTCAGGGGCCGGGTCTCCACGATGCGCACGCGGTCGCCCTGCTTGGCCCCCTTCTCGTCGTGGGCCATGAAGGTGGACGTGAGCCGGATCGTCTTGCGGTACATGGCGTGCTGGACGAGCCGCTCCACCGCGACCACGACCGTCTTGGTCATCTTGGCCTTCACGACGGTGCCGATCTGCTCGTGGCGCTGCCTCGTGCCCGTGCCCTTGCCCGCCGAGACGAACGGTTTGGTGTCCGTCCCCGCGTCGGGGGCCTTCTTCGGCGCCCTCTTCGTCGCTTCGTTGTCGCCTTTGCGCGCCATTTCCCTTACCTGCCCGCCTCGGCCGCAGCCTGGGCGCGCCTCTGCCTGAGCACCGTCTTGACCCGGGCGATGTCCCGGCGGGTCTCGCGGATCTTCAGGGCGTTGTCGAGCTGGCCGATCGACTTCTGGAAGCGCAGCTTGAAGAGCTGCTCGTGCAGCTCGCGCTCCTTCGCCGTCAGCTCCTCGGAGCTCATCTCCCGGACCTTGTCGGATTTCACGCTACAACCTCCGCCTCGAACCGCTTCACGAACCTCGTCCGGATGGACAGCTTGTGCGCGGCCAGGCGCAGCGCCTCCCGCGCGTCCTTCTCGGGGATGCCCTCCATCTCGTAGAGGATCCGGCCGGGCTTGACCACCATGACCCACTGCTCGGGCGCGCCCTTGCCCTTGCCCATGCGCGTCTCCTGCGGCTTCTTGGTGATGGGCTTGTCCGGGAACATGCGGATCCAGATGCGGCCGTTGCGCTTGATGAAGCGGGTGATGGCGATGCGGCCGGCCTCGATCTCGCGGTCGGTCACCCAGCCGCACTCGAGCGCCTTCAGGCCGTAGTCGCCGAAGGAGACCTCCGAGCCCGTCCAGGCCTTGCCCCTCATCTTGCCCCGCTGCTGCTTCCGGTACTTGACCTTCTTCGGCATGAGCATGACGAAATCCCCCTACAGGCCCTTGTTCGGCTTGAGCGCGTCCTGCTCGCCCTTGTAGATCCAGCACTTCACGCCGATCTGGCCGAAGTTCGTCCGCGCCTCGTGGAGGCCGTAGTCGATGTCCGCGCGCAGGGTGTGCAGCGGGAGCTGGCCGTGCAGGTACCACTCGGACCGCGCGATCTCCGCCCCGTTGAGGCGGCCGGACACGCGGACCTTGATCCCCTTGGCCCCGAAACGGAGGGCGGCGTCCACCGCCTTGCGCATGGCGCGCCGGAAGGCGATGCGCTTCTCGAGCTGCAGGGCCACCGACTCCGCCACCAGCTGGGCGTCCAGCTCCGGCTTCAGGATCTCCTGGATGTTGATGAAGACCTCCTTGCCGGTCTTCTTCTGGATCTCCTGCTTGAGCTTGTCGACCTCCTGCCCCTTGCGCCCGATGATGATGCCGGGGCGCGAGGTGTAGATGGAGATCTTGAGCTTGTTGGCCGCGCGCTCGATCTCGACCCGCGAGACCCCCGCGTGGGCGAACCGCTTCTTGAGGTCCTTCTTGAGGCCGATGTCCTCGTGGAGCAGGTTCGCGTAGTCCTTCTCGGCATACCAGCGGCTGCGCCAGGTCTTGTTGAACCCGAGGCGGAACCCGGTGGGGTGGACCTTCTGACCCATTACTTGGACTCCTTCTCGGCCACGCACACCGTGACGTGGGTCGTGCGACGCAGGATCTGGTAGGCGCGGCCCATGGGCGCCGGGCGGACGCGCTTCTGCGTCGGGCCCTGGTCGGCATAGGCGGCGGAGACGACGAGGTCGTCCTCGTCCAGCCGCCGCTTCTGGTTCTTGTCCGCCACGTTCACCGCGTTGGCGATGGCGGAGCGCAGCGTCTTCTCCACGTCGCGCGCCACCGACTTCTTGGTGAAGCGCAGGATGGAGAGGGCCTCCCCCGCCTTCTTGCCGCGGATGAGGTCGAGCACGAGGCCCGCCTTCTGGGCCGACGTGCGGAGGTACTTGCTGGTGGCCTTCACTTCGAGCATGGGCTAACCCTGCTTGGCGCCGGCCCCGGCGCCGCCGCCCGCTCCCGCGCCCGCTCCCGCCCCCGCCCCCGGCCCGCCCGCGCCCGGTGCCCCGGGAGCGCCCGCGATCTTGGCCACCTTCTCGACCTTGCTCGAGTGCCCCTTGAACTGCCGGGTGGGCGAGAACTCGCCGAGCTTGTGGCCGACCATGTTCTCCGTGATGTAGACGGGGATGAACTTGCGGCCGTTGTAGACGGCCAGGGTGTGGCCGACCATCTCCGGCGTGATGGTGGAGCGGCGCGACCAGGTCTTGACGACCTTGCGTTCGTTGGCCGCGTTCATCGCCTCGATCTTCTTCATGAGGTGATCGTCGATGAACGGGCCCTTCTTCAATGAGCGAGCCATTACTTGCGCCTCTTGACGATGAACTGCGCCGTCCGCTTGTTGTTGCGGGTCTTCGCGCCCTTGGTGGGCTTGCCCCACGGCGTCACCGGGTGGCGGCCGCCGGAGGTCTTGCCCTCCCCGCCGCCGTGCGGATGGTCCACGGGGTTCATGGAGACGCCGCGGTTGTGCGGCCGGCGGCCCAGCCAGCGCTTGCGGCCCGCCTTGCCGAAGGAGACGTTCTTGTGCTCGATGTTGCCGAGCTGGCCGATGGTGGCCATGCAGACCACCGCCACCTTGCGGATCTCACCCGAGGGCATCTTGAGCTGGGCGTAGTCGCCTTCCTTGGCCACGAGCTGGGCCTGACCGCCGGCGGTGCGCACCATCTGCCCGCCCTTGCCGTGGCGGAGCTCGACGTTGTGCACCATGGTGCCGACGGGGATGGCCTTGAGGGGGAGCGCGTTGCCGGGCAGGATGTCCGCCTGCTCGCCGCTCACCACGGTGGCGCCCACGGCCAGGCCCTCCGGCCAGAGGATGTAGCGCTTCTCGCCGTCCGCGTAGTGCAGGAGGGCGAGGCGGGCCGAGCGGTTGGGGTCGTACTCGACCGCGGCCACCTTGGCCGGGATCCCCGTCTTGTCCCGCTTGAAGTCCACGGCGCGGTAGCGCCGCTTGTGGCCGCCCCCGAGGAAGCGCACGGTGATGCGCCCGCGGTTGTCGCGCCCGCCCGTCCTCTTGATGGGCTCGGTCAGCGACTTCTCGGGCGTCGCCTTCGTGAGCTCGTCGAAGGACAGGTGGGTCATGAAGCGGCGGCCCGGCGACGTCGGATTGAAGTTCTTGAGTGCCATTTCCCTATGCCTGGTCGAAGAACTCGACCATCTTCTCGCCCTTCTTCAGGACGACGTAGGCCTTCTTCCAGTCCGGCCGCCGGCCCACGAACCGGCCCTGGCGCTTGACCTTGCCGTGGACGTTGGCCACGCGCACCTCCTCGACCTTCACGCCGAAGAGGGTCTCCACCGCCTTCTTGATCTCGGGCTTGGTGGCGTCCCGGTGCACCTCGAAGCCCAGGGTGCGCTGGGTCTCCTTGAGGGCGGTCGACTTCTCCGTGATCAGGGGACGCCGGAGGACTTCGTAGACGTTCTTCATGGAATACCTACGGCGTGAGCCGCTCCTCCAGCTTGGTGAGGGCCTCCTGCGAGACGAGCATCGTCCGGCAATCGAGCACGTCGTAGACGTTCACCTGGCTCGCGTCCACGACCTTGAGGCCGGGGATGTTGCGGCCGGAGAGGATCAGGTTGTCCGTGGGCTTGCTGTCGACGAGCAGGGTCTTTCCGTCCGCCCCCAGCGACACCAGGATGGTCTTGAGCTCCTTCGTCTTCGGCTGGGCGATGTCGAAGTGGTCGACGATCTTGAGGCCGCCGTCCTGGGCGCGCTTGCTGAGGGCGGAGCGCAGGGCGGCCTTCCGCGCCTTCTTCGGCATGTCGTAGGAGTAGTCGCGGGGAGTGGGGCCGAAGACGGTGCCGCCGTGCCGCCAGAGCGGGTTCCGGACGGAGCCGATGCGGGCGCGGCCGGTGCCCTTCTGCCGCCACGGCTTCTTGCCGGAGCCGCTGACCAGGGCGCGGTTCTTGGTCATGTGCGTCCCGCGGCGGCCTCCCGCGCGGTACTGCTTGACCGCCTCGTAGAGCAGGTGGTCGTTCACGCGCGTGCGGAAGACCTCGGGGTGCAGGACGATGTTGCTGACCTTCTCGTTGCTCGTGTTGTAGACGTCGACCGCGGACTTGGCGAAGTCCTTGGCCGCCGTGCCCACGTCCGCGGTGTCGGCGTCCGCGATGGGGTCCTTCTTCTTCTTGCGGCCGGCCGCCTTGCCCGCGGCCTCGGCCTTGTCGGCCTTGCCGGCCTTCTTCTTGTCGGCCATGTCCCCTAGCCCTTCCTGATGACCACGTACCCGCCGCTGCCGCCGGGCACCGATCCCTTGACGACCAGGATGTTCTTCTCCGCGTCCACGCGCACGACGGTGAGGTTGCGCTGGGTCACGGTGTCCGCGCCCATGTGGCCGGCCGCGCGCATCCCCTTGAGCACGCGGCTGGGGAAGGCGGAGGAGCCGATGGAGCCGGGGGCGCGGTGGAACATCGAGCCGTGGGTGGCGGCGCCCCCGCGGAAGTGGTGGCGCTTGACCACGCCCTGGAAGCCCTTGCCCTTGCTGGTGCCCACGATGTGCACGGTGTCGCCGGCCTTGAACATCTCGACGTTCAGCTTGTCCCCGACCTTGGCCTCTTCGTCCTTCTCGACCCGCAGCTCGCGCAGGACGCGCACCGGAGGCAGGTCCTTCCCCGTCTTCTTGAAGTGCCCGGCCATGGCCTTGGTGACCTTCTTGACCTTGCGGTCCTCGACCAGGCCGATCTGCACGGCCTCGTATCCGTCCGAGACCTGGCGCCGGCTGACCCGTCCCGTCTTCTTGTCCGTCCGCTCCGCCATGCGCATGGCCTTGCTCTTGCGCTGCACGACCACGCAGGGCCCGGCCTGGATGACGGTGGCGGGGATGGCCCGGCCGTCGTCGGCGTAGACCTGGGTCATGCCGACCTTGCGCCCGATGATGCCTTCGATGGCCATGGCTACTTCGCGTGCTCCTTCCCGAACGCCTTGATCTCGACGTCCACCCCCGCGGGCAGGTCCAGCTTCATCAGGGCGTCCACCGTCTGCGGGGTGGGCTCGAAGATGTCGAGCAGGCGCTTGTGCGTGCGCACCTCGAACTGCTCGCGCGACTTCTTGTCCACGTGGGGCGAGCGGTTGACCGTCCAGCGGTTGATCACGGTCGGGAGCGGGATGGGCCCCGCCACGCGCGCGCCCGTCCGCTTGGCGGTGTCGACGATCTCGCTCGTCGACTGGTCGAGGATCCGGTAGTCGTAGGCCTTGAGCCGGATCCTGATCTTCTCGTTCATCATCATAAGGCGTCCTCGCTCCGCGTTCGTCTTCCCTGTGCGCCTCGCCGCGAGTGAATCGCGGCTTCGGCGGCCGCGGAGACGCTCCGCTGCGGAAAACGCTGACCCACTACTCGATGATCTCCGTGACCGTACCCGCGCCGACCGTGCGCCCGCCCTCGCGGATGGCGAAGCGCAGCCCCTTCTCCATCGCGATGGGCACGATCAGCTCGATCTCCATCTGCGTGTTGTCGCCCGGCATCACCATCTCCGTCCCCGCCGGCAGGTGCGCCACTCCCGTCACGTCCGTCGTCCGGAAGTAGAACTGCGGCCGGTACCCCGTGAAGAACGGCGTGTGGCGCCCGCCCTCCTCCT
>JBGPBV010000002.1:0-107872 GCA_041481445.1 Vicinamibacteria bacterium | reverse complement strand
CGTCACCCCGCGCTCCCGCTCCTCGGGGGCGTTGTCGATCTGGTCGTAGGCCTTGTACACCACCTTCGGGTTCGTCGCCGCCAGCACCTTCGTGATGGCCGCCGTCAGCGACGTCTTCCCGTGGTCCACGTGACCGATCGTCCCGATGTTCACGTGCGGCTTGTTCCGGTCGAACTTCTCCTTCGCCATCGTGCTTCCCTGCCTCTACCCTCGATACCGACCCAATGAGAGCCTGGAGCCCACGATCAGAATTGAACTGATGACCTCGTCCTTACCAAGGACGCGCTCTGCCAACTGAGCTACGTGGGCGTGTTCAAGCACGTCTCTCGCGTCCGCGCGCATCCGACTGCCGCCCTCGCCTCTTCCCCTCTCCGCGTGGAGCGGGCGACGGGATTCGAACCCGCGACATCCAGCTTGGAAGGCTGGAGCTCTACCAGCTGAGCTACACCCGCCTGTCACGTCTTCTACTCCCGGATCCCACGCGGTGGTGGGGAGGAAAGGATTCGAACCTTTGAAGCCCGAGGGGCGTCAGATTTACAGTCTGATGCGTTTGGCCGCTTCGCTACCTCCCCACTAGCAGCCGCCGGTCCGCCGCCCCGAACACCCTCCGTGAGAAGCGCTTCCGGGATTGCCTTCGCGGTTGGAGCTGGCGGAGGGAATTGAACCCCCGACCCGCTGATTACAAATCAGCCGCTCTACCGCTGAGCTACGCCAGCGACAAACCCCGACTCTACCAAAGGCGGCCGGCGCTTGCAAGCCCAGTGCCCGGACGATATTTCGTGAGGGGTGAGGGGGTTTGCCTGGCCGGGCCTCAATGCCGCCGCCGGCGTCGGCGGCGGCGGTGGTCGATCCCGCCGGGCGGGCCTCCAGAACCGCCTTCCGGCGCGGCCGAGTGGCCTTCCGATCCCTCCGGCCGCGGACCCGCGTCGCCCTTCTGGGGCGCAGTCTCCGGACCTCCACCCTCGTGCCGCGGAGGCCGATCGGCCGGCGGACCACCGCCGCCCGGGCCGGGCCTCGAGCCTGCGCCCCGGCGGCGCCGGCGGCGCGGGCCCCGCGGTCCGTGCGGGGAGGAGGTGTCGGGGGGCGGAGAGTCGCCGTGCTCGCGAGCGCGCTCGGCCCCGTGCTCGCCGCCTCTTTCCTCTCCGCGCGCCTCATCGCGCGCCGGGCCGTGCGGACCGCCGCCGCGCGTCTCCCCCGGCCTCTCGTGCGGCGCCGGCGGAAGGTCGGCCGGGCCGCGACGATGCCCGCGACCTTGCCCGCGACCTTGTCCGCGTCCGTGACCATGCGGGGGGCCGTGCCGCCCGCCCCGCCCGGCGTGCTCGCGCCGCGGGCCGACCGGCTTCAGCACCGTCGGACCCGCCCAGGCCGGACGGTCCTCGTCCTCGCCGAGGCCAATCGGCTCCGCCTGCGACTCGTCCTCCTCGAAGTCCTCCTCCTCCTCCACCTGGCGCTCGACGAGCCCGGGATCGGTCTCGGCGTCCTCCGCCCCCGGTCCCACGACCCGCGCCCCCGCCGGCGCGCGGGCCGGGATCGGCCGCACGTGGCTCGGCACCGCCCCCCGCTGCCGCACGACTTCGTACAGCGCCACCGCCGCCGCCACCGAGACGTTGAGCGAGCCGACGTGCCCGAACAGCGGGATCGAGACGAGGTGGTCGCAGTGCTCGCGCACGAGCCGCCGGATCCCGCGGCCCTCCCCGCCGAGCACGAGCGCGATGGGCCTCCGGTAGTCGACGGCGTCCCAGCGCTCGGTGCCGGCGGCGTCGAAGCCGACCACCCAGAGGCCGCGCTTCTTGAGCTCCTCGATCGACTGCACCACGTTGCCGATGCTGGCCACGCGGACGTGCTCGAGGCCGCCCGCGGAGGCGCGGTTCACCGTCTCCGACAGCCCCGCGCTGTGGCGGTCGGGCAGGAGGACGCCGTCCGCCCCCGCCGCCTCCACCGTCCGCAGGATCGCGCCCAGGTTGCGCGGGTCCTCGACGCCGTCGAGCACGACCACCAGGGCGGGCGTGCGCGCCTCCGCCAGGAGCTTCTCGACCGTGGTCACGGGCTTGGCGGACACGACGGCGATCAGGCCCTGGTGCGGCACGCCGCCGGCCATGCGGTCCAGGGTCTCGCGCGCCTCGAAACGGAGCGGGATGCCCAGGTGGCCGGCCCGGCTGACCGCTTCCGAGATCCGCCGGTTGCGCAGCCCCTTGACCACGAGCAGGCGGTCGAAGTGCCGCGTGCCCGCGCCGAGCGCCTCCAGGACGGGGTTGATCCCGCAGATGAGGTTCATGTCTGCCTATATTGACCAGAAACGGGGCGGTCGCAAAGAGCCGTCAGTCCCGCCGGAGCAGCAGCACCACGGCCTGGGCCGCGATGCCTTCCGCGCGGCCGATGGCGCCGAGGCCGTCCGGGCTCTTGACCTTGACCGACACCGCCTCCGCGGGGGCGTCCAGGACCTGGGCGATCCGCTGGCGCATGGCCTCGAGATGCGGCGCCAGCGGCGGCGCCTGCGCGATCACGGTCGCATCCAGGTTGCCGAGCGCGTAATCGGACTCGTCCATCAGCCGCGCCACCCGCTCGAGGAACCGCAGGCTGGGGACGTCCTTCCAGCGCGCGTCCGTGCTCGGGAAGTGGCGGCCCATGTCGCCCGCCCCCAGCGCGCCCAGGATCGCGTCGCAGACCGCGTGCAGCAGGCAGTCGCCGTCGGAATGGCCGGCCAGGCCGCGCGGATGCTCGACGCGCACGCCACCCAGCATGAGGGGCCGGCCGTCCACGAGCCGGTGGCTGTCGAAGCCGGTCCCCACGCGCATCACGCTCACGGCCTCTCCACGACCGTGGCCAGGAGCAGCTCGGCCCAGCGGAGGTCGTGCGGGGTCGTGATCTTGATGTTGCGCGGCGATCCCACCACCGCCGCCACCCGGCGGCCGAGCCGCTCCACCGCCATCGCCTCGTCGGTGAGGACGGCCCCGTCGGCGGCCGCGCGGTCGAGGGCCTCCGCCAGCAGCGCCCGCTGGACACCTTGCGGGGTCTGCGCCGCCGCCAGCTCGGAGCGGTCGAGAGTCTCGCGCACGTCGCCGTCCCGCACGCGCTTGATGGTGTCCACCAGGGGCAGGACGGGTATGGCCGCGCCCGCCTCCGCGGCCGCCCGCGCCACCGCCGCGATGAGGGAGGGCTCGACGAGCGCGCGCGCGGCGTCGTGCACGAGCACGATCCCGTCGAAGACGATCGGAAGCGCGTCGAGGCCGGCGCGCACCGAGTCCTGGCGCGCCGCCCCTCCCGCCACCACCGCCGTCACCTTCCGGAGGGGGGCCAGGAGGTCGCGGGCCGCGCGCTGCTCGCCTCCAGGCACCACGGCCACGATGGCCTCCACCTCGGCCGTGGCCTCGAAGGCCTCCGCCGCGCGCAGGAGGAGGGGCCGGCCGGCCAGGGGCAGGAACGCCTTCGGGCGCGCGGCACCCATGCGCTCGCCGCGGCCCGCGGCGACCAGGACGGCCATGCAGCTGGGCACCACCGACGAGCCTATCCGCGCCCGCCGCCGAGCGTCAATCGGCTCTCCCGCGGCGGGGGGACCATCCTCCTCAATCGGCCTCGGCCACCGACGCCGGCACGATGTGCGGGAGGGCACGCTGGCCGCCCGCGAGGGCCGGCCGCGCCACGGGGGCGATCGGGACGGGCGCGATCGCCGCCTCCGCCTCCGCGGTGAGGAGCAGCTTCTGCGCGGCCCGGCGCGCCTCGACGACGTGGTCGCGCAGGGCGTCGCGGGCGTTGCCCGCCTGCACGAGCCCGCGCGAGAGGCGGCCCTCCACCTCCTCGTCGACCTGGCGGAGCGTCTCCTCGAGGCCGCGGATGCGGTCGGCGAGCTGGTCGGTGTCGACCGCGCAGCCGAAGCGCGCGGTCAGCCGATAGAGAGCGAGGACGTAGGGCAGGGCCAGCGAGTACGGCACCACGAGCACGCCTGCCCGGTAGCCCTCGCCGTGCGCCTCCGGAGCCGCCTCGTACACCGCGTCCGGGACGGCGAGCACGCCCAGCGACAGCGTACGCTCGGGATCGAGGTACTTCCCCATCTCCCGGATGCGGAGGCGGACGTCGCGCGTGACCAGCTCGATCAGCCGCTTGCGCTCCAGCGGCTGCTCGGCGTCTTCGAGCCGCTCCAGCACGCCCACGCTCGTCCACTTGCTGTCGATGGGGAGGAACCGGCCGCCGGGCAGGCGCAGGGCGTACTCGACGATGCGGTTGCCGAAGGCGACGTTGACCTCGAGCAGGTCGGCGGGGAGCTGGGCCAGCGCGCGGGCGAGGATGTTCTCCCCGGCCGCCCCGCGCGTGGACGAGCCCGCCACCACCGCCTCCAGGCGCCGCAGGCTGTCCGAGGCCTGCTCCATCTGTCGCGCCCGCCCCTGCTCTATCGCCTTCACCTCGGCCAGCGCGCGGTGGGCCTGGCCGAGCTCGCCGCGCAGCCCCTGGGCCACGTCCGAGAGCTGGAGGAGGGAGGCCTCACGGCCGCGATGGACGTCCTGGCGCAGGTCGTCCTGGGTGCGGTGCAGCCGCGTGAGGTCGGACTGCAGGCGCGCGAGCCCCTGGACGAGGCCCTCCAGCGCCTGCACCGACGCGCGGTCCGGCCCTCGACGGGCGAGCAGGGCCCCCGCCACCACCACCGCGATCGCCAGGATTGCGTAGCCCACCAGTTCCACGAAACCCCCCGGGGACTCCTAGCCTGACACGGCGGCCGGCCGCCCCGGGTCCGGGCGCGGGCGACGTCGAGTTCCGCAGCGTCGCGCCGCCGATCACCCTCCAGGCCCGATTCGGTCACCCGGCACTCGGGAACCGATAACTTGGGGACGCAGTGAGATCTCTCTTGACCCTCGACGGAGGGCGGTGAGACACTCCTCGGCCTCCAGTCTCGATCTGAAGTAATGGGGGTCACATGAAGAGTCTTGTGCTCCTCGCCGCCATCTTGGGAGCGCTTCCTTCCACCGTCTGGGCCCAGTTCCCCGCTGGGAGCGAATTCGAGGTCAACACGTACACCACGGATGTCCAGTTCAACCCGTGGGTCGCCTCGGACGCCAATCGGAACTTCGTCGTGGTGTGGGCGAGCCTAGGCCAGGACGGCAGCGACTTCGGCATCTTCGGCCAGCGCTTCAGTGCGGCCGGCATCGCCCAGGGGAGCGAGTTCCAGGTCAACTCCTACGCGACGAACACACAGACCGACCCGGTCGTGGCCTCGGATGCCAACGGCAACTTCGTCGTGGTGTGGGGCAGTGTCGGCCCAGACGGCAGCGGCTCCGGCGTCTTCGGCCGGCGCTTCAGCGCGTCCGGAATCCCCCAGAGCACCGAGTTCCAGATCAACTCCTACACAACGGGATTCCAGGGTCGCCCGGCCGTGGCGTCGGACGCGAGCGGGGACTTCGTGGTCGTGTGGCAGAGCGCCGGCCAGGACGGCAGTGGCTACGGCACGTTCGGCCGGCGCTTCAACGCCTCCGGCGCGTCCCTGGGAAGCGAGTTCCGCGTCAACTCGTACACCACCAACGATCAGCGGAACCCAGCGGTGGCCTCGGACCCGACCGGCAACTTCGTGGTCGTCTGGGAGAGCTTCGCCCAGAACGGGACCTTCGCGGGCATCTTCGGCCAGCGGTTCGACGCTGCGGGCGCACCCCAGGGGAGCGAGGTCCGAGTCCACTCACAGCCGTTTGGTTACCACGTTCAGTCTGCGGTGGCATCGGACGCCAACGGGAACTTCGTCGTCGTCTGCGCAGGCAGCTTCGGAAGCGTTGGCGGCATCGTGGGCCGGCGCTTTGATGCCTCCGGCGCTCCCCTGGGCGACGACTTCCTGGTCACCACCAACACGAGCGGCATCCAGACGATTCCAATCGTGAGCTCGGACGCCAGCGGGAATTTCGTAGTGGTGTGGGAGAGCACGGACCAGGATGGAAGCGGCTTCGGCGTTTTCGGCCGACGTTTCACCTCCACTGGACAGCCGGATGGGGGCGAGTTCCAGCTTTCCTCGTACACGACGAACAATCAGAACGTGCCCGTCGTCGCTTCGAGCCCGGATGGAGACTTCGTCGTCGTGTGGCAGGGCAACTACCCGGACTCGAGCTATAGCATCTTCGGCCGGCGGTACGGCGACATCATCTTCGAAGACGGTTTCGACTCCGGCGATCCTTCCCGCTGGTCTTCGGCCTCGACGGACGGCGGCGACTTGAGCGTCAGCGGGGCCGCGGCCATGGCCGGCACCGCCTTCGGCCTGCAGGCCGTCGTCAACGACACGAATGCCCTCTTCGTCCAGGACGACACGCCCAGCGCCGAGAGCCGATACCGCGCCCGCTTCTACGTCGACCCGAACGGATTCGACCCCGGTGAGGCCACCGGCCACCTCCGCGTCCGCATCTTGATCGCCTTCGACCCGTCCTCCCGGCGCGTGATCACGCTGGTGCTGAGGAGGCGGAGCGGGGCCTACAGCGTGGAGGCGCGCGTACGGAGGAGCGACGGCAGCCGGGCCGACACGGGGTTCTTCCCGATCACGGACGCGCCGCACTTCTTCGAGTACGACTGGCAGCGCGCGACGGGGCCGGGCGCGAGCAACGGCTCCCTGCAGCTATGGATCGACGGTGTGTCGGTCGCGACGATGAGCGGGCTCGACAACGACCAGAGCCCGATCGAGTTCGTGCGGATGGGAGCGTTGAGCGTCAAGGGCGGGGCCGGCGGCACTCTCCACTTCGACCAGTTGGAGTCGCGCCGGCAGAGGCTGATTGGGCCGGAGTAGGCCGGGTGCCGCCATTGTTCCCTACTCCCAGTCCAGGCCGAGCTTGCCCCCGATCCGGCTCACGTGCACCTCGAGCTTGCGGGAGGCGCCGGCCTTGAACGTGGCCGAGCTCCGCGCGGACTTTACGTTGTCGTCCCAGCGGACCTCCACGCGGAC
The DNA here is from genome assembly GCA_041481445.1 of Vicinamibacteria bacterium. Taxonomy (GTDB): domain Bacteria; phylum Acidobacteriota; class Vicinamibacteria; order Fen-336; family Fen-336; genus AA29. The sequence continues at coordinate 100,971 of JBGPBV010000002.1, read as the reverse complement.
GTCGTGGCGTCCGGGCGGGAGGGTGAGCCTCTGCTGGACCAGGCCCTTGCGCAGCTCGAAGGAGAGGATCTTGCGCGTGAGGCGGCCGTCGAACTCTTCACGCACCACGCGCTGCTCGTCCACCCACACCTGCAGGGTGCCGTGCCGGAGGTGATGCTCGAACTCGATGGCGAGATGGACTTGGTTATGTCCTGGGTCATCGAGGGGTGCCGGCGCATGGCTGGTGTCGCCCAGGGGTGCCTGCGCCGCCGCCGGCGCAGGCGGCGGCGCGACGGGCCGGATCGGGCTGACCTCGGAACTCCCCGGCTTCTCCGGTTGCTCATCACTGGCTTGAGTCGGAGCCTCGACGGGCGGCGCGCTGGCCTCCGTCGAGGGTAACGCGACCGGACTGGCCGCTGGGGTCGCCACCGCCGGCGCCAGCGTGCTCGGGGCCGCCGCCACGGGCGCCGCCGGAGCCTCCGGCGACTCCACCCCGATGCGTCCCCACCAGGCCCGCACCTCCTCGACGATGCGCGATCTCCTGAACTCGGCGGCGGCGCGGCCCCAGAACTTGCGGTCCGCCGGGTGCTGGTAGAAGTACACGGCGGTGACGGCGGCGAGCAGACCCACCAGGACGGCAATCCGCCGGCGGCGCGGCCGCCGCGGACGCCTCTCTTCGACCGGCTCGAGAGACAGCTCCGGCAGCTCGTCGTCGCGCACGGAAGCCAGGGTCCCCGCGCCCGTCTCGGGCGGCGTCCAGGTCCCGCGATGCCGCGGCGGCCGCCCGGCGAGGACGTCCTCGACGTCGTCCGCCATCGTGCGGCCGTCGGGATAACGGTCGGCGGGGTTCCTCGCCATCGCGCGCGCCACGATGTACTCGACTTCGGCCGGGAGCTCGGGCGCGGCCTCACGCAACGGCTTCGGATGCTGGTAGGCCACGCGGGAGAGGACCCCGGGAACGCTCGCGGCCTCGAACGGAGGGCGGCCGGTCAGCAGCAGGTAGGCGACCGAGCCCAGCGAGAAGAGGTCCGTGCGCGCGTCGAGGGGCTGGGAGAGGGCCTGCTCGGGCGACATGAACAGCGGGGTCCCGAAGAACTGGCCGGTGGAGGTGAGATCGCCCGCCTCCAGCTTGGCGATCCCGAAGTCCATGATCTTCGGCTCGCCGTGTCCCACGAGCATGATGTTCGCGGGCTTGATGTCGCGGTGGACGACGCCCTTCGCGTGCGCGTAGCCGAGCGCCTCCGCCACCCGCCCCACGATGCGGAGCGATTCCCGCCAGGAGAGCCGCCGGTCGGCCGCCACTTCGGCCAGCGTGCGCCCGTGGAGGTGCTCGAGCGCGATGTAGAGGATGCCGTGCCCGGCGTCGCGCCCGACGTCGTGCACGACCACGATCCCGCCGTGGGAGAGCCCGGCGGCGATGCGCGCCTCGGCCAGGAAGCGCCGCTCGAAGTCCTCCCGCTCGCGCGCGGAGGCGGCGAAGGGCACCTGGATCGTCTTGAGGGCGATGGTCCGGCCCAGGGCGGGATCGTGCGCCTCGTAGACGACGCCCATCGTGCCGCGCCCGAGCTCCTTGCGGACCTCGTAGCGGCCGATGCGCGTCGGGACGGTGGGGGCGGCGGAGGGCTCGGGCACGGGCGCCGAGAGCCTACTGGATCCCGGCCGCGGCCTCTATGACCTTGTACACAGCCGCGATGTCCTCCTGGCCCCAGCCTTTGGCGCGGGCGGCCTGGAACACCTCCCGGAGCGCGGCCAGCCCCGGGAGCGGCACCTTCAGGGCAGCCGCCTCCTCGAGCATGAGGGTCTGGTCCTTGACGAGCAGGTCCACCGAGAAGTGCTGGTCGAAGTCGCGCTTGGCGATGGCGGTGGCCTTGAACGGGTAGTAGGGCGACGAGAACCCGGAGGCCATCACGACCTCCAGCACCTTGTCCGGATCCACGCCGGCCTTCTTCGCCAGCACCAGGCCCTCGCAGAAGCCCTCGAGCATGAAGGTGATGAGCGTGTTGCCGATGAGCTTCACGACCGATCCGTGCCCGATGGGGCCGCAGTGGACCGCCTTCGTGCCCATGACCATCAGCACCGGCATCAGCTCGTCCAGGACGTCCTTCTTGCCGCCGACCATGAGCAGGAGCGTGCCCTTGTCCGCGCCGTTCTTCGAGCCGGTGACCGGCGCCTCCAGGACCTTGGCCCCCTGGCCCTCCAGGACCTCCGCCACGCGCTTCATCAGGCCGGGCGAGATCGTCGAGGTCTCGATGTAGGCGAAGCCGGGACGCGCGACCGGCCGGATCCCGTCCTCCGCGAACACCAGGCGGCCCACCGCGCTGGGATCGGCCACGCAGGAGATGACGACGTCGGACATCTCGGCCAGCTCCCTGGGCGTGGCCGCGAGCTTCGCCCCGCGCTCCGTGAGCGGCTTCGCCTTCGCCGGCGTGCGGTTCCACACCGCGAGCGGAAACCCCTTGTCGAGGAACTGGCGGGCCATGCGGCTGCCCATGAGCCCGAGCCCGGCGAAACCGATGCGTTGCGGCATGACGAGTGGCCTCCTAGCGCTGTGCGCGCGGGATCATCATCTTGACGGCGCTGAGCGGATCTTCTCCGCCCACCGCGCGGCCTGGTCGCCGAGGTGCCGTCTCTTCCAGTCGCGCCTTGCCGGTCGTCCTCCGCCGGCCCATCCGGGCAGGGCACGTCGCTTCGAGGCCCATGGCGCTCGGGATCCTACCTCGGGCCGACACTTCTTGTCGGTTTTCGTTCCGGAACGAGAACGCGTCCGCCAGGACACGCTCCCGCCGGCCGACGCCTGCGCGTCGCCCGGCTAGGTCTCCGCCTCGGGGTTGCGCGCCGTGTAGGGGCAGATGTCCCGGAACGCGCACTGGCCGCAGGCCATGTACGACGGCCGGGCCTCGAAACGGCGCTGCCGGATCTGCGCGGACACGTCGCGGATCACGTCCTGCGTGCGCGCGGCGTCCTCGTCGGTAGGCCGCTTGCCGCCGGAGAGGCCGGACTCCAGGAAGCGGAGCTCGACCCAGTCCGGCAGGCGGCCCGCCGTCTCCAGATGAGCGAGCGCGTAGACGTCGAGCTGCAGGCTCTCCTTCGCCCGCTTGCGCGCCTCCTCGGGATCGTCGACCGCGCCCGTCTTGAAGTCGAGGATGGTGACCCGGCCCTCGCGCTCGACCACGAGGTCGTATCGGCCCTGCACCCGCGTCCGCTCCACGAAGAACGCGAACTCCTGCTCGACGCCGGTCGGGGTGAGCGGGTCGAGGGCGTCCTCGCGCACGAACCGGCGCAGCGCGTCCTCCCCGGCGCGCAGGCGCTGCTCCTCGTGCTCGCGGGAGAGGAACCCCTCGGAGATCCAGGCCGCGCGGAAGGCGGCGATCACGTCCTCCTCGGACGAGGGACGCCCCTCGACCCTCGCGCGGAAGTGGGCCTGCACCGCCTTGTGCACCGCGCTGCCGTAGACGACGCGGTGATGGACGAGGAGCGGGACCTTCAGGCGGTGGATGTACTTGTACTTGAGGGGGCAGGTCCGGTAGTCGTCCATCTGGCGGAACGAGAGGGTGAGGGTCTCCGCCTCCCGCATCGGCGCATCCGGGCGTGCCGTCTCCGGCGGCGACGGCTGGTGCCGCGCCAGCGCCTCCAGGGCCTGGCTCTTGCGAGGGGCGGGGGCCGGCGAGGGCAGGTCGAGCGCCTCCACCGCGAAGCGCGAGACCTTGCGCGCCCGCGCCGTCCCGTAGTCGGCGGCGGAGGTCAGGATCAGCTCTTCCTTGGCCCGCGTCATCGCCACGTAGAAGAGGCGCCGCTCCTCCTGGAGGTGCGGATCGCCGCCGGCCATGGCCTCCGGGAGCAGCTCGGCGGGCAGCTCCAGCGGGTCGCGCCGTGCGCGCAGGGGGAACTTCTGCTCGACGGCGCCGACCAGGAACACGACCGGGAACTCGAGGCCCTTGGCCTTGTGCACGGTGAGGACGGGGATCGCGTCGTCGTCGGGATCGGCCTCCGCCACCGCGGGGTCGTCGCCGGCCTCGCGCAGCAGGTCGAGGTGGGCCACGAAGGCGGGGACGCGGTCGTGCTCGGCCACGTCGCCGTAGCCCTTCACGATCTCGAAGAAGCGCGCGATGTTCTTGACCCGCGCCTCCGCCTCCGCGCTCGCCTCCTTGGAGAGCCGGGCCAGGAGGCCGGACGACTGGAGGAACCGGTAGAGGACCTCGCCCGTGCGGCGCCCGGGCACGTCCTTCGCCGCCTCGTCGAGGTCGGCGACCAGGCGCTGGGCCGCCTCGCGCGTGGCCGCGCCGACGGCCTTGAGCTCCTCGTCCCCGGGCAGGCCGCGCAGGACCTCGAGGAGCGGGCGGTTCCTCTTCGCGGCGTGCCGGTTGAGGCGGATGAGGTCCCGCTCCGGCATCGCGTACAGCTCGCCCCCCGCGAGGTGGAAGACGGGCAGGGAGTCGTCCGGCGAGGCCAGCGCGCGCAGGAACGACACGGCCAGCCGCACCTCCTCGCGCGCGTAGAGGCCGCGGTTGCCGGTGAAGCGGTGGGGCAGGCCCTTCACGTTGAGGGCGCGCAGGAAGGGGTCGGCGTCGGAGTTGCTGCGCACGAGGATGGCGAGGTCGCGCGGCCGGTACCCGCGCGCGATCCGCTCCTCGATGCAAGAGGCGACCGTGTCCGCTTCCGCGGAGGCGCTGTCGAGGTGGAAATGGCGCACGGGCGGCCCGCTCCGGCGCGCCGAGCGCAGCCGCTTGTCGAGGCCGGCGATCACCTCCAGCCGGTACGGGTTGTTGTACGCGATCAGCCGAGAGGCGGCGTCGAGGATGACCTGGGTCGAGCGGTGGTTCTCCGTGAGCACGACCTCGCGCGCCTCCGGGCAGAGCCGCCGGAAGGAGAGCAGGTTGGCGGCGGCGGCCCCGCGCCAGCGGTAGATGGCCTGGTCGTCGTCGCCCACCACCGTGATGTTGGGCCGGTCGCCGGCGGCGAGCAGCCGCACCAGCTCGAGCTGCGCGTGGTTCGTGTCCTGGAACTCGTCCACCAGCACGTAGCGATGACGGTCGCGCAGCTTCGCGAGCACCGACGGGCGGTCGCGGAGCAGGGTGAGGGCGCGCGCGATCTGGTCGCCGAAGTCGACCACGCCCGCCTCCGTCATCAGGGCCTGGCAGGTCTCGTAGAACGCGGCCAGCTCGAGGTGGCGATCCGCCTCGTCCCGATCCTCACCCGACGTGGCGACGTCAGCCCGCGCGCGCGCCCATTCGTGATAGCGCGCGGGCGACACGTCCTCGTCCTTGGCCCGGCTCACGAGCGTGAGGAGCGCGCCGAGGTGGCGGGTGGGGTCGCCCAGCGGGCGGTAGCGGTCGAGGGGCAGGCGCCAGAGCCGCTCCCTCAAGAAGATGATCTGCTCCGGCCGCGTGAGGACGCGGAACTCGGGGCTGAGGCCGGCCTCCATGGCGTTCTCGCGCAGCACGCGGTCGCCGAAGGCGTGGAAGGTCCCGATCCAGGTCTCGGCGTAGCCGTAGGGGATGAGCTGGTCCACGCGCTCCGCCATCTCCACCGCGGCCTTGTCCGTGAAGGTCAGGGCCAGGATCTGCTCCGGCCGCGCGCGCTTGGAGGCGATGAGGTGCGCGATGCGGCGCGTGAGGACCGTCGTCTTCCCCGTGCCCGCCCCCGCGATGATGAGCAGCGGGCCGTCGCCGTGGACCACCGCCTCCAGCTGCGCGGGCGAGAGCCCGTCCAGGATCCGGTCCGTCGCGGTGAGGGTCGCCATGTCCCGCCAGTGTGGCCGTCGCGCCCGCCGCGAGAGGTCCGGAGGCCAGAGCGCCCTCTTCGACGCCCTGCGGACGACGAGTGGTCTCGAGCCCTGCGGTCAGGTCCGCGGCCACGCGGTCGCCACGTGGCCACCGCAGTGCCGGACGAGCGTCTCCGCGCTCTCGGATACGACCCGGGCCAGGCGCGCCTCCGTGATCCCGCGCGGGGCGTAGACGACCACGAGGGCGCGGCGGGCGGCGAGGGTGATCATCGTGCGCGCGGAGTCGGAGGTGGGATTCCCGAACGGCCCCTTCGCGTCCACCAGCACCGGCCGGCCCTCGACGTTCACCGCGCCCTTGCGGATCCCCTCGTAGGACTCGCCGGGACCTCCCCGCCGCAACACCACCGGCGGCTCCACGCGATCGAGGTCGTAGAGGCCGAAGGGCAGTTGCGCGCGCAGCGAGCAGAGGTTGAGCGCGTCCACGAGCGTGTTCACGGTGTAGAGGGACTCTCCCTTGAGGACGCGGCGGAGGAGGGCCTCGTTCGAGGGCCGGATCTTGGTGGGATCGAGGCCGAGGTCCTTGTACAGGGCGCGCGCGTCCGCCGCCCCCGGGACTTCCCCGCTGCGGGCCTCCGGGTACCGGCGGCGCAGCTCCTCGCCGTAGGCCGCGATCTCTGCCGCCAATCCCGGATCGGACTCGCGCACCGACACGCCCTCGAGCACGGCCACCCCGAGGCGGACCCGTCCCGTCATATCGGGGGCCAGGGAGACCTCGATCGGAGCGCCCATCATTGCGCGGCCAGCGCCGACGCGATCGCGTCCAGCGCCGCCAGCGATTCCGACGGGGGCCCGGCGTGATGGTTGACGGCGGCGTAGAAGGCGAAGCGCTCCCCGCTGCGCGCGGTCACGTAGCCGCCGAGCGCGTTGACGTGGCGGATGGTCCCCGTCTTGGCCAGGACGTTGCCGCGGGCGGGCGGCTGCTCCATCCGCGTGGCCAGCGTCCCGTCCACTCCCGCCGCGGGCAGGCTGTCGCGGAACGCGGCCGCGTGGCGGTGGTGATCCATCCCCACCAGCAGCCCGGCCATGGCGTGCGGCGTGACGAGGTCGGAGCGCGACAGCCCGGAGGCGTCCTCCATGGCCCAGCTCTCGGAGCCGACGGCCAGGCGGCGCAGGAAGTCCTCGACCGCCTGGCGCCCGCCGTCGAGGGTGCCCTCGCCCTTCACGCTCGCGCCGAGCAGGCGCAGCAGCATCTCCGTGTGGAGGTTCTGGCTGACCTTGTTCACCACCTTCACGATCTCGGCCATGGGCGGGCTCTCGTGCGCGGCCAGGACGCGGGCGCCCACGGGCAGCGGCTGGCTGGTCGTGTCCACGCCGCCGCTGACGAGGATCCCCTTGGCGGCCAGGACCTCGGCGAATACGGTGGCCGCGTAGCGCGCCGGGTCCTCGATGGCCACGGCCAGGCTCTCCGGGCCGGAGCCGGCGGCGATCGTGCCCGAGAGCCGGATGAGGGTCGATCCGAGGTCGCGCTGCAGGGTCAGATCCCGGGCCGCCCCGCGCGGACCGGTGACCGCGGTCGACACCACCCGGTAGTAGGCGCTGATGGGGACGCGGTCGACGACGACGGGGTCGCCCGCGCGCTCGCCCGGCGCCACGCTCAGGGTGGCCACGTTGTCGTTGAAGGAGAGGGCGGAGACCTCCGCCCCGTAGCTCCACACGAGGTCGCCCCACGCCCAGTCGTCGCCACGCCGGTCGCCGGAAAAGAGGCCCTCGTGCCCGACGAGCCTCCCCTCGATCCGGCGGACCCCGGCCTGCCGCAGCGCGTCCGCCATCTCCTCGAAGATGGCGGTGGGCCGGCCATCGGTGAAGCGCCCGGAGAGGTCGGGATCTCCACGGCCGACGAGGTAGACGTCGCCGATGACGCGGCCGAGGCCGTCGAGCCGGCCCGCCGTCTCCACGGTCGTGCGGAGGCGCGCGTCGGGACCGAAGGCGTCCAGGACGGCGGCGGTGGTGACGAGCTTCAGGGTCGAGGCCGGCTTGACGTTGCGCTCGGGGTCCCGCGCGTACACGACCCGCCCCGTGCGCAGGCTGCGCACCTCCACGCCCCACCAGGCGTGGGCGAAGCGCGGCGCGTCCACGATCGCGTCCAGCGTGCGCTGGAGGCGGCTCCCGGCCGGGGCGGCCGCGGAGGCGGGGACGGCGCCGGCGAGCAGGGTGAGCCCGGCCAGCGCGATCGCGGGAGCCGCTCGCATCCGGCTCATGCCGCCTCGCAGGCCGCCATCACGATCCGCCGCACCTCCTCCGCCAGCGCGCCCGCCTGCTCCGCGTCACGCCCGGCGGTGGCCACCGGCGGGTGGACGAGGAGGTCGACGCGCCCCCCGCGCACGCGCAGACCTCCCGGCGCCACGTGCTTCACGCCGCAGAGCGAGAGGGGCACCACCGGGACGCCGGCCGCCAGCGCGATCAGGAAGCTGCCCCGCTTGAACGGTCCCACCGCACCCTCGCGGCTCCGCGTCCCTTCCGGGAACACGACCATGCTGGCCCCGCCGCGGATGCGGGCGACTGCGCGCTCGAGATCCTTGCGGGCGCGGAACGCGTGGCCGCGGTGGATCCCGATGTGGCCGGCGACCCAGAGGTAGAGGCCGAGCACCGGCACCAGGTAGAGCGACCGCTTGTGGAGGATCCGGAAGTCCACGGGCAGGTGGCCGAACAGGATCGGGATGTCGAGCGCGCTGCCGTGATTGGCGGCGTAGACGGCCGGGCCGGCCGGGCACCGCTCCGCGCCGCACACCTTCACGTCCACCCCCAGCGTCCAGAGCACGGCGCGCGCCCAGGCCACGGTCAGGCCGCGGACGGCGGTGGGCTGGCCCAGGAGGCCGCAGAGCACCGCGGGCACGCCGAAGGCGAGGGTCTCGGCGACGATGAAGGGAACCGCGAGGACGGCCCGGAACAAGGGCGCTACTCGGCCTTGGCGACCGGGCGGTCCAGGAGCCCGGGGAGCGGAGGCGCCGGCGCGCCGCCGTTCTCGAGCGGGCGGGGCTCGGCGGCCGGACGGCCGTCGCCCGCGGGACCGGGGACGGAGCCGGCGGGCACGGAGCCGAGCGTGGCCATCGAGCCCGGGGTCGCGGACGGCGGGATCGGAGCCAGGCCCGGCCGCTCGCCCTCGCGGCGCTCGCCTTCTCGGCGGTCGGAGACGCGCGGATCCCGTCCGTTGCGCACGAGGTCGCGGCGGTCCCCCAGGCGGCTCTCCGCCCGCCGCGGCTCCTCCGGCACCGAGGCCGCCTCCGGCCAGCGGCAGAAGATCATCTTGCCCGCGGTGGTCTGGAGAACGCTGGTCACGCTCACCTCGATGGTCCGGCCGAGCGCCTTCTTGGCCTGGTCCACCACCACCATCGTGCCGTCGTCGAGGTACCCCACGCCCTGTCCCTGCTCCTTGCCTTCCTTGATGATGAAGACCTTCATCAGCTCGCCCGGCAGCACCACCGGCTTGAGGGAGTTGGCCAGCTCGTTGATGTTGAGGACGGGCACCCCGCGGAGCTGGGCGACCTTGTTGAGGTTGAAGTCGTTGGTGACGATCTTGCCCCCGAGCTTGCGGGCCAGCTCGATGAGCTTGAGGTCCACCTCGCGGATGTCGGGGAAGTCCGTCTCCACGATCTGCACGGCCACGTTGGTCATCTTCTGCATCTTCTGCAGGATGTCGAGGCCGCGCCGCCCCCGGTTGCGCTTGAGGCTGTCCGAGGAGTCGGCCACCTGCTGCAGCTCGCGCAGCACGAACTGCGGCGCGACCAGCGTGCCCTCCAGGAAGCCCGTCTCGCAGATGTCGGCGATGCGGCCGTCGATGATCACGGAGGTGTCGAGCACCTTGTACTGGTGGAGGCGGCTCGAGTCGCGGAAGGCGGCGATGATGCGGGCGGGCTCGAACCACTCGCCCTTGGACCCGCCGATCACCACTCCCATGTAGCCGAGGAACACGACGACGAGGGCGTGGACGAAGTGCTCGCCGATGATGTCGAGGCCGTCCAGCGCGCCCCAGACCATGCGCGCGCCGAAGAGGCCGATGACGCCCCCGATGAGGGCGCCCACCATGTTGTGGCCCGGGACGCCCCGGAGCTGGCGCTCCAGGGTCATGAGGCCGACGGCGGCTAGGACCCCGAGGACGAGGCCGATCCAGCGCTGCTGCGGGAACGGCGCGTACACGTAGCCGGAATGAGCGAGCAGGACGAGGACGAGGACTCGAACGAGGACGAGCCACATAGGGGGACCTCTCGAGGGCCGGATGGAACGGCCGCCCGCGCTGGGGATCCCCGCCGGGAGACCCCCGATGAAATTCCGCCGGGATGAATGCACCTCACGGTCGGGCACAATATACCGGTCTCGGGCCGTCCGGGCCAGTCACTCCGTCTCCAGCCGCTCGAGCGCCTCCTCCAGGGTGCCCACCCCCACGAGCTGGATGCCCTCCACGTCGTCCGGCACGTTGCGGGCGGGCAGGATGCAGCGCGTGAACCCCATCTGCGCCGCCTCGCGGACGCGCAGGGCGGCCTGACCCGTGCCCCGGACCTCGCCGCCCAGGCCGACCTCGCCGAACACGGCCGTCCGCGCGGGCAGCGCGCGGTTGCGGAAGGAGGAGGCGACGGCCGCCGCCACCCCGAGGTCGGCCGCGGGCTCCGCCACCTCCAGGCCGCCGGCCACGCTCACGAACACGTCGTCGCCGAGGAGCTGCAGGCCCACGCGCTTCTCGAGGACGGCCATGAGCAGCGTCGTGCGGTTGGCGTCGAGGCCTATGGCCATCCGCCGCGGCGTGCCGAACGACGTCGGGGAGACCAGGGCCTGGACCTCGACGAGCATGGGACGCGACCCCTCGACGGTGGCCACCACCGCGGATCCCGGCCGTCCCGCCAGCCGCTCGGAGAGGAAGAGCGCGGACGGGTTGGGCACCGCCTGCAGCCCGGCGCCGGTCATCTCGAAGACGCCCAGCTCGGAGATGGCACCGAAGCGGTTCTTCACCGCGCGCACGATCCGATGGTGCTGGTGCCGCTCGCCCTCGAAGTACAGCACGGTGTCCACGATGTGCTCGAGGGACTTGGGTCCGGCCAGGGCGCCGTCCTTGGTGACGTGGCCGATGAGGAAGGTGGTGATCCCGCGCCCCTTGGCCATCATCAGGAGCTGGGTGGCGACCTCCCGCACCTGGCTGATGCTGCCGGGGGCGGAGGGGAAGCGCGACGAGTACACCGTCTGCACGGAGTCCACGACCAGCGCCGCCGGCTTGAGCTGGTCCACGTGCTCCAGGATCCGCTCCAGGCTCGTCTCCGCCATCAGGAACAGGCCGGCCCCGCTCAGGCCGAGCCGCTCGCCCCGCATCTTGATCTGCCGCTCCGACTCCTCGCCGGACACGTAGAGGACGGCGCCGCCCTGGCGGCCGAGGAGGTGCGCGACCTGGAGCAGCAGCGTGCTCTTGCCGATGCCCGGCTCCCCGCCGATCAGGACCATCGATCCGGGCACGATCCCGCCCCCGAGCACGCGGTCGAACTCGCCGATGCCGGAGGGGATGCGCGGGGAGTCCGTCGCGTCCACGACGTCGTAGGGCTGGGGCCGGCCCCCCGCGTCCTTGAAGGGGGAGGGCGCCCGGCCCTTGGCGGAGGCGCTCGGCAGCTCCTGGCGCTCCTCGACGAAGCTGTTCCACTCGCCGCAGTCGGGGCAGCGGCCCAGCCACTTGCTGCTCTCGAACCCGCAGGCCTGACAGCCGAAGACGGTCTTGAACTTCGCGGATGCCACCATGGCCGGCAGTATGCGGTCAGCCCCGGACAAACGGGGACTGGACGCCCGTCACGCGGCCGGACTCGACGAAGACGCGGGGCACCCGGGGGCCGATGCGCGTGACGACCTCCCAGGCGTTGGTGCCGGCCCAGCCCGCCACCTGCCAGGCGTCGGGCTCGTCGCCGACCAGGATCGCCTCGTCGCCCTCGCCCACCTCCGGCCGGTCCGTGAGGTCCACCATCGTGAGGTCCATGCACACCGTGCCGCGCACGGGCGCGCGGGCGCCCCGCACCAGGAACGCGCCGTGGTCGCGCATGCCGTCGGTCCGAGGGACACCGTCCGCATAGCCGATCGGGAGGGTACCGATGCGCGACGGCCGCGGCGCGACCCATCGGCCGCCGTAGGACACGGGCGTCCCCGCCGGGATCTCCTTCACGAGAGCGAGGTCGGCCGACACCGTCATGACCGGCTTCACGTCCACCTCCGGCGAGAGCGGGCGTGGCCGGATTCCATAGAGGAGGAGGCCCGGCCGCACCAGGGTGTGGCTTGGCCGGAAGGAGGCGAGCCCGGCGCTGTTGCAGGCATGAACGTACGGCGGCCGGATGCCCCGCTGGCCCAGCGCCGCCACCGCCTCGTCGAAGCGGTCGAGCTGGCGCTCGGTGGCGTCCCGGTCCTCGTCCGCGGCGGCCAGGTGGGTCATCACGCCGTCGAGGGCGATCCCCTTGGCCTCGCTCAGCCGCTGGGCCGCCTCCACGAACGCGTCCTTGGTGAAGCCGAGCCGGCTCATCCCGGTGTCGACCTTGAGATGGACGGCCAGGGGCCGACGCCCTTCGCGCGCGGGGCCCAGCACCGCCTCCAGGGTGCGGGGGGTGGAGACGACGGGGGTGAGGTGGTGCTGGTGGATCGCGCGCTCCTGGCCGGGACCGAACGCAGCCAGGACCACCAAGGGAACGCTGAGGCCGGCCTCGCGCAGGGCCACCGCCTCCTCGACGTAGGCGACAGCGAGGATCGGCGCGCCGTCCTCCACCAGCCGCCGCGCGACCGTGGCCGCCCCGTGGCCGTAGGCGTCCGCCTTGACCACCGGCATCACCGGGGCGGGGACGAGCGCGCGCAGGGCACGGTAGTTCGCGGCCAGGCGGTCGAGGTCGATGCGCGCGCGCGCCGGGCGGAGATGGCGGAGGGCCTCTTCCGCCGCCGCCCGGTCTCGATGCATATGCCGCCATGTTAGAACACGCGCCCCGGGGTGCGGGGCCGAGGAGGCCTCGACGCGATCGATGGCAGTGGCGGCCTGGGCGCCGGCGGCCGCGTGTGGTAGGGTCTTGACGCGGTGACGACCGTACTCGTTTGTGCGAGGCCGGACCTCGAATCGGACCTCAGCCGGACGCTGTTCTGGCGCGACGACCTCGAGCGCTACGTCGCGGACCGGGTCGACGAGGCTCGCGCGCTCGCCCTCTCCACGGAGCCGAACGTCGTGGTGGTCGACCTGCACCTGGCGGGCGCCCTTGCGCTCATCGAATCCCTGCGGTCCCAGGCCCTGCCCCATCCGGTCTCGATCGTCGCCCTGATCGAGGGGGCCGCCGAAGGCCCGAGCCGCGCGGAGAGCGGCATCGATACCGTCCTGCCGCTCCCGTCCGGCCCGTCCTGGGACGACCGCCTGGTCGACGTGCTCGGCATCCCTACCCGGAAGCAGGCCCGCTACGCCGTCCGGTTCGACGTGCTGACCACCCTCCCCTCGAAGCCGTCGGCGCACCGAGGCCTGGCCCTGAACATGAGCGCGGGCGGGGTCCTGGTCGAGTGCCGGGATCTCCGGCTGCACCCGGGAGACGACGTCCACCTGAGCCTCCCCCTCCCTGGCCTGAGCCATCCCGTGGAGGGCCGCGCGCGGGTCGTGCGGCAGCCGGCCGAGGAGAACGTCGGCCTCCGGTTCGAGGCCTTCACCGGCGACGGGGACCGGCAGGTGCGGGAGTACCTGGCGACGCTGGCCGCGCGCACCGCGACCGGGGAGTGAGCGGGCGGCGATTCATCGCGCGGGCGGCGACCGCGCCCGCGGCCATGTCGATGGTGGCGGCGGCGGCCGCCCTCGCCCTGGGCGCCAGCCCGAGACCCTTCGATCTCCAGGGCCACCGGGGCGCCCGCGGCCTCGCTCCCGAGAACACGCTGGCCGCCTTCGCGCGCGCCCTCTCCCTGGGCGTGACCACCCTGGAGCTGGACACGGGGGTCACCCGCGACGGCGTGGTGGTGGTCAGCCACGACTCCCTGCTCAACCCGGACCTCACCCGCGACGCCGCCGGACGGTGGATCGGCGCGCCCGGCCCCGTCATCCGCGAGCTGACGCTGGACGAGGTGCGCCGCTACGACGTGGGACGGCTGCGGCCGGGCACGCCCTACGCCGCGCGCTTCCCCGACCAGGTGGCGGTGGACGGCCAGCGCATCCCGAGGCTGGCCGACGTGTTCGCGCTGGCGCGGAGGGCGAAGAACGCGAGCGTGCGCTTCAACGTCGAGACCAAGCTCGATCCCGGCCATCCCGAGCAGACGGCGCCCCCCGAGCGCTTCGTGGAGGCGGTGATCGCGGTGGTCCGCGAGGCGGGCATGGGCGCCCGTACGACGCTGCAGTCCTTCGACTGGAGGACGCTGCGCCACGCGCGCGCAGTCGCGCCCGAGATCGCGACGGTCTGCCTCACCACGCAGCAGCCGGGCGACGACAACGTGCAGGCGGGCCGGGCGGGGCCGTCGCCCTGGCTGGGCGGTCTCGACGCGGACGACTTCGGGGGGTCGGTGCCGAAGCTGGCCCATGCCGCCGGATGCGCGGTGTGGTCGCCCAACGCCCGCGACCTCACGCCCGCCGCGGTGGCGGAGGCGCACGCCGAGGGGCTGAAGGTCGTCGCCTGGACGGTGAACGAGGAGCCGGAGATGGACGCCCTGATGACCGCGGGCGTGGACGGTCTCATCTCCGACCATCCGGACCGGCTGCGGCGCGTCGTCGCCCGCCGCGGCCTCACGCTGCCGGCCCCGACCCCGGTCGAGCCGGCGCGCTGAGAGCAAGGGGCGACCTGGCCGGCGCCGCCGCGAAGACCTCCGGTCGAGGAGCTCCGGCGATCAGGACCCCGCCCGCCAGTCGAAGTTCTCGAAGCGGGTGAACTCCTTGAGGAAGGCGAGCTTGATGGTGCCGGTGGGGCCGTTGCGCTGCTTGCCGATGATGATCTCGGCCAGGCCGTGGTTCTCCTCGCTCGCCTTGTACTCCTCTTCGCGGTAGATGAACATCACGACGTCGGCGTCCTGCTCGATGCCGCCCGACTCGCGGAGGTCGGAGAGCTGGGGCCGCTTCTCCGTACGCGCCTCCGGGGCGCGCGAGAGCTGGCTGAGCGCGATCACCGGCACCGAGAGCTCCTTGGCCAGGCCCTTGAGCGAGCGGCTGATCGAAGAGACCTCCTGCTGCCGGTTCTCGACGCGCCCCGCCCCGGTCATGAGCTGGAGGTAGTCCACCACGACGAGGCCGAGGCCGTGCTCGGCCTTGAGCCGGCGGCTCTTGGCGCGCATCTCGAGGGGGGTGAGGGTGGCCGAGTCGTCGATGAAGATCTTGGAGGCGGACAGCTCCGCGTAGGACTTGGCCAGCCGCGCCCAGTCCTTCTCCTGGAGGTTGCCCGTGCGGAGCCGGTGCGCGTCCACCCGCGCGTCCGCGCAGAGCATACGCAGCACGAGCTGCTCCTTGGCCATCTCCAGGGAGAAGAGCCCGACCGTCTCTCCGGTCTTGCGGGCCGCGTACTGCGCGATGTTGAGGCAGAGGGATGTCTTCCCCATCGCCGGACGCGCGGCCACGATGATGAGGTCGCCCTTCTGCAGGCCGCTCGTGCGCTCGTCGAGGTCCACGAAGCCGGTGGGCAGGCCGGTGACCAGCTCCTTGCTCTGGGAGAGCTGGTCGATGGTGCGGAAGCTCTCCTTGACGATCTCGCGGATGCCCACGAAGCCCTGGCGGACGCGGTGCTCGGCGATGTCGAAGATCGCTTTCTCCGCGCGGTCGAGGATGAGGGCGGCCTCGTCCTCCGCCTCGTAGCAGGACTGCGCGATGCGGTTGGAGGCGTGGATCAGGTTCCGGAGGACCGCCTTCTCCTTGATGATGCGGCTCCACGGCTCCACGCTCGTGATGCGCGGCATGCCGTCCACGAGGCCGGCCAGGTAGGCGGCCCCGCCCGCCGCCTCCAGGGACTGCATGCGCACCAGCTCGTCCTTCAGGGTGACGAGGTCGATCGGCTGGCTGCGCTCGGCCAGGGCGGCCATGGCGTCGAAGACGCGGCGGTGCGCCTCGCGGTAGAAGTCGTTCCGGGAGAGGACCTCGGCCGCGGAGTTGAAGGCGGCGTTGTCGACGAGGACCGCGCCCAGCACGGTTCTCTCCGCCTCCGCGTTGTGCGGAAGCGTGCGGTTGTCTCTGGGGACGACGTCGGTGGCCAAGGATCCTCGGGAGAGAGGAAATCCTACTCCGCGCGGCCGCTCGGCGTCACGTGATTTCTGTCACGACGCCGCGGGCCGGCCTCAGCCCTCCTTGGTGACGAGCACGCGAATGTTCGCGGAGACCTCGGGATGGAGCTTGACCGCCACCTCGTGCTCGCCGAGCTTCTTGATCGGCTCGTCGAGCTGGATCTTGCGCTTGTCGATGTCGACGCCCTTGTTCTTCAGGAAGTCGGCGATGTCGCCGGAGGTCACCGAGCCGTAGAGCACGTCGTTCTCGCCCACCTTGCGCGGCGCGATGTAGCGCAGGGTCGCGATCTTCTCGGCCACCACCTGGAACTCGGCCTTCTCCTTGGCCACGCGCAGATCGTGGGCCTTGTGCTCCTTGGCGATCATGGCCTTGTTGGCGTCGGTCACCTGCATGGCCAGGCCGCGCGGGAGCAGGTAGTTGCGCCCGTAGCCCTCGGCCACCTTGACGACGTCGCCGCGGCGGCCGAGCTTGGCGACGTCGCTTCGAAGAATCACGTCCATCGAGTCCTCCTGACGATGTTCACGAGTGGCTCAGGCACGGGCCTCGGGGGGCTCCGCCCACTTGCGGAAGTCGAACCAGATGTCGAACAGGCCGATGAGGGCCAGGATCTGGGGGGCCCACGGGTTGATCAGCACGAGCACCAGCACCGCCGCCCGCAAGAGCGGCGGCGCGGCCAGGCGCTGGGCGTAGAACGAGACGACGGCCAGCCCCTGCAGGGCGAAGAAGAAGGCCAGGACGAGGAGGCCGTTGTAGGCGGCCGGCCGCAGGGTGGGCGACAGCACGGCCAGGCCGCTGGCCACGAACGCCACCGCGAGCACGAACGGCCAGCGCACCGACTCGAACTCGCCGGCGTCGAGCCAGCCCGGGTCCCGACGCCGGAGGTAGAGCCGCAGCAGGGAGGCGTTGAGGAGCACGATCACGGCCACGCTGATGATGTAGGCGGCGGGATAGATCACGCGCATGGCGTCGTAGGTCGTGGCCACCTGCTCGCTGAAGGCCTCGACCTGCTCGGGCGGCATGCTCGATTTCATCCCCTCCAGGAACTCGGGCGAGCGGGAGTGCTCGAAGGGGGCGAGGGCCATCGCCTCCATCTGCTCGTTCGCGAACACGAGCGCGGTGCCGATCTCCAGGGCCAGGATCGCGAAAGCCCACCCGCAGCCCCTCAGCATCCCGCGGCCGCGCGCCATCGATTCCCCGATGAGGAGCACGGGCGCCACCAGCATCAGGTACGCGAGTCCCTGCCCGCCGGCCAGCACCGCCGCCAGCAGCGCCGCCGCCGAGACCGTGGCCAGTCCCGCCGCCACCGGTCCCGAGCGCAGGCGGACGACGAGGAGCGGAAGGGGGGCGAGCAGGGCCAGGGGCAGGAGCAGGGGCAGCCGCACGAAAGCGCCGAACATGAGGGCGGAGACGAGGGCCGCCCCCAGGGCCCCGCCGGTGCGTGGCTCGGGCCTCTCTCGGACGCGCGCCGTCAACGACGAGTCGGTCATCGAACCTGGTCCGGGCGGGCGGAGGCGGCCCCGGCCGCGCTCCGCCGGTCCTCCCTCAGTCCGCGGCGAAAGGCAGGAGCGCGATGTTGCGCGCCCGCTTGATGGCCAGCGTGAGCTTCCGCTGGTGCTCGGCACAGGTGCCGAACATGCGCCGCGGCAGGACCTTGCCGCGCTCGGGCACGAAGCCGGAGAGCAGCTTCACGTCCTTGTAGTCGATGTAGTCGATCTTGTCCGCGCAGAACTTGCAGACCTTGCGGCGCCGGAAGAAGTAGCGCTTGCCGGCGTCCTTGCCGCCCTTCCCGCCCGCCGCTCCCCCACGCCCGCCGGCTCCGCCCGCTCCGCCGCGGCCCCCGCCTCCACCTCCGCGCAGTCCGCCGCCACCAAAGCTCACGAGAGCACCCCCTCACCTTCCACGCCGCGTTCGGAGCCGCGGTCGCGGTCCGAGCGGTCGACGATGCCGAGGGCACGCTTCTTCTCGGCCTCGACCGCGCGCTGTGCCTTCCGGCGCTCGGCCTTGCGCAGGTCCTCGTCCACGCGCACGGTGATGAACTTGACCACGCCGTCGGCGACGCGCATGCGACGCTCCAGCTCCTTCACCATCTCGGGCCGCGCCTCCACCACCAGGAGGACGTAGTAGCCCTCGCGGTGCTTCTTGACGTCGTAGGCCAGGCGCTTCTTGCCCCACTTCTCGACCTTCTGGGTCTTGGCGCCTTCCTTCTCCGCGTAGCCCTGGACGGTCTCCGCCAGCTTGTCCACGTCCGGCTCGCTGAGGTTGGGGTCGGCGATGAACAGCACTTCGTAGATGCGATCGCTCACGTCGCTGATCCTCCTTATGGATCTGAAGCCCCGGTCGGGCCCGAAGGGCGCCTAATGGGAGCAAGGAGTATGTGTAGACGACCCCGAAGTATAGCTCATATCCGGGGGGCATTGAAGCGGTTCATGGTCTCCGTGGGGCCGTACTTCAGCACGCAGGTCACGGCGTCGGCGGCCAGGCCGACGAGCTCCTGCACCACCAGCACGTCTTCGGAGGGGAACTCCCCGAGCACGTAGCCGGCGAGGTCCTCCGGGAGCTCGCCCTTGCGCACGCCGATGCGGACGCGCACGAACTCGTCGGTGCCCAGGACGTCGATGAGCGAGCGCAGCCCGTTGTGGCCGCCGTGGCTGCCGCGCTCGCGCACGCGCAGGGTGCCGAGGTCGAGGGCGGCGTCGTCCACCACCACCACGAGGTCGGCGGGGCTGCCGCCGGAGGCCTCCAGCAGCCGGGCCACCACGATGCCGCTGCGGTTCATGAAGGCCAGGGGCTTGACGAGCCGGACCGGCTCGTCCCCGACGTCCGCCTCCCCCACCCAGGCGTCGGCCTCTTCGCGCCCGCGCGTCACTCCCGCGCGGGCGGCGAGGGCGTCCACCACCATGAAGCCGGCGTTGTGGCGGGTCCGGCGGTAGCGGTCGCCCGGGTTGCCGAGACCCACCACCAGGCGCCTGGCGCGCCCACCGCCTGCTTCCTCCGCTACTTCTTCTCCTTCTTCTCGGCCTTCTTGTCCGCCTTCTCGGCCTTCTTGTCCGCCTTCTCGGCGCCCTTGGCCGGCTCCTCCGCCACCGCCTCGCCTTCCGCGACGGCCTTGCCCTTCTTGATGACCTCGGGCTCCGCCACCGCACCCTCCGCGGTCGGGGCCGCCGCCTCCGCCGCCGGCGCGACCTCCTCCT
This sequence comes from Vicinamibacteria bacterium, assembly GCA_041481445.1. GTDB lineage: Bacteria > Acidobacteriota > Vicinamibacteria > Fen-336 > Fen-336 > AA29. The sequence continues at coordinate 81,854 of JBGPBV010000002.1, read as the reverse complement.
CCGCCCGCGGCGCGACCACGTGCGCGATCACGACGCCGGACTCGGTGAGGATCTGGACCTTGTCCGGGGCCTTGATCTCGGCCACGCGGACGTGCTTGCCGATCTCGAGGTGGCTGATGTCGACGGTGATCCTCTCCGGGATGTCGGAGGGGAGGCACTCGACCTCCAGCTCACGGGTGACCCAGTCCACGATCCCGCCCTGGACCTTGACCCCCACCGGCGTGCCCACGAGCTCGATGTGCACGTTGACCTGGAGGGTCTTGTCCAGCGCGACCTCGTAGAAGTCGGCGTGGAGCAGGCTGCCCTTGATCGGCTCGAGCTGGAACTCCTTGAGGATCACCTTGCGGCGGGATCCGTCCAGCTCCAGGTCGAACAGCGTGTTCTGGCCCGTCTTGCTGCGCAGGATGGACCCGATCTCCTTGGGGGAGACGGCCACCGCGACGGGCTTCTTGGCCGAGCCGTAGAGCACGCCGGGGATGAGCCCCTTCGTGCGCAGGCGACGGTTGACGTTCTTACCGGTCTCGGTCCGGTTCTGGGCCGCGACGACGATGTCAGGCATGTCTTGAGGTGCTCCTCTAGCGATACTGAAGATTGCGAGTCACACAACAAATTCGGCGTTCCCGTCTTCGTTCTAGATGGGGGGTGCTGCGTCACACGAACAGGCTGGTGACCGACGCCTCCTCGTGGATGTTGCGGATGGCCTTGCCCATCAGCTCCGCGATGGACAGCACGACGACCTTCTTCGAGCGCAGCTTCTCCTCGGAGAGCGGGATGGAGTCGGTCACGATGAGCCGGCTCAGCGGGCTCTGCTCGATCTTCTCCATGGCCTTGCCCGAGAGCACGGCGTGGGAGGCGGAGGCCAGCACCTCGCGGGCCCCGGCTTCCTTGAGGGCGTTCGCCACCTTGGCCAGGGTGCCGCCGGTGTCGACCATGTCGTCCACCACGAGCGCGGTGCGGCCGTCGACGTCGCCGACGACGTTGTGCACCTCGGCCACGTTCGGGCTCTCGCGACGCTTGTCCACGATGGCCAGGGCGGCCTCGAGGCGCTTGGCGTAGGCGCGCGCGCGCTCCACGCCGCCCGCGTCCGGGGAGACCACGGTGAGCCGCGGCAGCTTCAGGCGCAAGACGTAGTCGATGATCACGGGCGCGGCGAAGAGGTGGTCCACCGGGGTGTTGAAGAACCCCTGGATCTGCGCGGAGTGCAGGTCCATCGTGAGCACGCGGTTGGTGCCCGCGCTGGAGAGCAGGTCGGCCACGAGCTTGGCCGAGATGGGGACCCGCGGCTTGTCCTTGCGGTCCTGCCGCGCGTAGCCGTAGTACGGGATGACCGCGGTGATCCGGCTGGCGCTGGAGCGCTTGAACGCGTCGAGCATCACCAGCAGCTCCATCAGGTTCTCGTTGACGGGAGGGCCGGTGGGCTGGACCACGAACACGTCCGCCCCGCGCACGTTGTCCTGGATCTGGAACCACACCTCGCCGTCCGAGAAGCGGGCCAGATGAGCGCGGCCCAGGGGCACGCCGAGCGAGCGGGCGATCGCCTCCCCCAGGGCGGGGTGCGCATTTCCCGTGAAGACCCTCAACTCTCGAGACATTCATTGAGCAGGGGGTGCTACGGTCGCACCCCCTGAACCCCCGCGTGCTCGCGGGAGTCGATCCCGCTCGCCCGCCCTCATTCACCAGGGGGCGCTACCCTCGCACCCCCTGAATCCCCGCGTGCTCGCGGGAGTCAATCCCGCTCGCCCGCCCTCATTGACCAGGGGGCGCTACCCTCGCACCCCTGAACCCCCGCGTGCTCGCGGGAGTCGATCCCGCTCGCCCGCCCTCTGTGCAGTCCCACGCCCCTCGTTCGCCCACCACCGCCCGCCGGTTTGGCTGGGGCGGAAGGATTCGAACCTTCGAATACGGGGTCCAAAGCCCCGCGCCTTACCGCTTGGCCACGCCCCAACCGGTGCCTACGAGTGAGGCTCCGTCGAAGGGTCTCCGCCCGCCTCGCCCTCCCCCGCCCCGGCTCCGGCCGTGCTCCCGGCCGTCGACGCGACCGCCGAGCCGCCCGACCCTGCTCCGCCTCCGGGCGCGCCTCCCCCGGACCCGCCCGCCGTCCCCCCGCCGGCCGTGCCCACCTGCTGGCGGTAGACGCCCAGCACCTTCTCCTCCAGGTACTGCCGCATCTGGTTGTTGAGCGGATGCGCGATGTCCTTGAAGGTGCCGTCCTTCCGCTTCTTGCTGGGCATCGAGACGAAGAGCCCCTTGGGCCCGTGGATGATCTTGATGTCCGTCACGACGAAGCATTGGTCGAACACGATGGATACGAACGCCTTGAGCTTCTCGTCATCGACCGGGATGACCTTGACGTCTGTGATCTCCATGTTGTCCGCTCCTTCCCGCTGGTCCCGAACGACCGAGCGCGCCTCACCGCCGTTGTCCCCACAACCGGCGGTACTGATCCAGGGAGAGCGTCCGGCCGCGCAAGGCCTTGAGGCCCCGCGCCGTCAGGCGTGCCTGGGCCGCACGGGCCCGGCCGGGATCGTCGAACAGTCCGAAGTACGACGCCCCGCTCCCCGAGAGGGAGGCCAGCAAGGCTCCCTCTCGAACCAGAATACCCCGGATGAGGGACACGCGAGCCGCCAGGTCGGGCGCCTCCTCCAAGGCCGGCCGCTCGAGGTCGTTGGACAGGATCGGGAAGGCCGTCCCCTGGCCCGCCAAGTCAGTCGATATGAAGCGAAAGATTCTATTCGTCTCCTCGCGTGGTGTCAAACCTGCGTCGAGCCGGCGGAAGACCGCGGCCGTCGAGACGGGCCGCTCGGGGTCGACCACCACCACCTCGGCAAGTACCTGGCGCCACAGGGGGTAGACCTCGTCGCCCCGGGCGAGGCCGAGGGTGGTCCCCCCGACGAGGAAGTACGGCACGTCCGCGCCCAGGCGCCGGGCGAGGGGATGCAGCCCGGCCGGGCCGAGTCCGACCTTCCAGAGCCGGTCGAGGCCCATCAGGACGGCGGCGGCGTCCGAGCTGCCGCCGCCCAGCCCCCCCGCCACCGGGATGCGCTTGGTGATCCGGATCTCGACCCCCCGCTTGACGCCCGCGAACCGCTGGAGCTCCCGGGCGGCGCGGACCGCGAGGTTGGTGCCGTCGAGCGGCACCTGCGGATGATCGCAGGTCACGGTGATGCCGCTCGCGCGCGGCCGGAGGACGACGTCGTCATGCAGCGAGATCGTCTGGAACAGCGTGCGCAGCTCGTGATAGCCGTCGCTGCGCGTACCGAGCACCTCGAGCGCGAGGTTGACCTTGGCGTGCGCGCGCAAGCGGAGCGACCGCGCCGCCATCACCGGCTCCAGAGGGCTCGCGCCTCGTCGGCGCCGATCGCCCGGTAGCCCGGGTGGGGCGGCTCTGCAAACGCCGTCTCCCCGAGCGTGCTCGCGGGGGCCTCGGCCTCCGCGACGGTGACCTTGAGCCGGGCCCCGTCCGGCAGGATGGCCTCGATCTGCCGCGGCAGCGCCGGCCCCCAGCGTGCGCGGTACGAGCGCAGGCGCGGAGACGCGACCCCGGTGAGCAGGTCCATCACCTCCACCGGCGAGAGGGCGACTCCGAGGAGCGACTCGAGGTCCTCCGCGCGGGCGCGGCCGGAGTAGAGGGCGCGCTCGGCCGGGAAGACCGCCCACAGGCGCTCGCCCTGGGCGACCGCGACCAGCCGCGCGCCCGCCGGGCCGGGCACTTCCAAACGCAAGTCCCCGGGCCGTTGGAAGGCCAGCAGGACGGGCGTCCGCGCGCGCAGCTCGGGTCCGCGGAGGGACACGTCGAGGCGCGCGCTGTAGGACGGGACTTCGCTTGCGTGTTGCACGACCGCCGCCGGCGGCACGGCCAGGGAGGCGGCGCAGGAGGCACAGACGAGGGAGGCGGCGAGAACCGAGCTAGCGCTGCTTGCTCTGGGCGGAGTCATGCAGGCTGGCCATGGCGTCGCGGATCTTCCGCTCGACGCCCGCGCGATCGAGGTCCTCGCCCTCGTCTTCCGCCTGCAGGGCCTTGCGCCAGTACTCGACCGCCTCGCGCACCGAGCCGCGGCGCCGCAGCACGTCGCCGAGGTGGTCGAGCACCACCGCGTTCGCGCCCGGCTTGTCCACCGCGCGGCGCAGGAACTGCTCGGCCTTGTCCACCCGATCCAGGCGGAACATCGCCCAGCCGAGGCTGTCCAGGTAGGCGCCGTTCTCGGGGTCGAGCGCGATCGCCTTCTCGATGAGCTGGAGGGCCTCCTCCAGGCGCACGCCGCGGTCGGCGTTCATGTACCCGAGGTAGTTGAGCACGGGCGCGGAATCGGGCTCCACGCTGAGGGCCTCGCGGAAGACCGTCTCCGCGGCGTCGATGCGCCTGAGGCGCTCCAGGACCGCCCCCAGCTGGAAGAGCACGCGCAGGTTGCGCGGCTCGACCTCGGAGGCATGGCGCAGGATCCGCTCGGCGTCCGCGTAGCGCTTGGCCTTCTGGTAGAAGTCGGCCACCTCGACGAGCACGCCGACGTTGTCCGGCGAGCGCTGCCGCAGCTTCTCGATGGCGGCGACCCCCGCCTCCACGTCCCCGCCGCTGCGCAGCACGTTCGCCTCGGCCGCGACCAGCTCGGGGTCCTCGGGGAACTTGGCCCGGGCCGCCCGCACCTCGGAGAGGGCCTTGGCCTGTTCCTTGGCCAGCACGAGGGCGTCGACGTACTGCCCGAGCAGGTTCGCGTCCGGATCCTCGCCGCCCGTGTTCACCGCGCGCCCGAACGCGTCCGCCGCGTCCTTGTACCGCTCGAGCTGCTCGTAGGCGAAGCCGAGGTGGACGAGGAACACGCGATCGGTGCCGGCCGCCTCCGCCGCCTGCTCGCTCATCCGCGGCCGCGCGAGCAGGGCCTCGACGGCCTTGGCCGCGCCCGCGAAATCGCGGCGGCCCTCCAGGATCGTCACCTTGAGGTAGGACGCCTTGATGTCGGACGGGTCCTGGGCGAGGAGGGCGTCCGCCACCGCGTCCGCCCGGTCGAACTGGCGCATGTCGCGCAGGGCGCGGGCCTGCATGTCGAGGGCGAAGCGGTTCTTGGCGTCCACCGCCAGCACCGCCTCCGCCTCCTTCAGGGCCTCCGGATTGCGGCGCGCGCGGCCCAGCACCTCGCCCAGGGCCAGGTGCAGGCGCACGTTCTTGGGGTCGAGCTCCAGCGCCTTCCGGTAGTTCAGGATGGCCTGGTCGTTCTGCTGGGCGCGCGCGTAGATGTCCCCCAGGGTCTGGTAGGCGCGCGAAGAGGACGGATCCAGCTCGACCGCCTTCTGCAGGGCGGAGGCCGCGTTCTCCGCCTCACCCTTGGCCAGGTACTGCGTCCCGAGCTGGACGTAGGCCTCGAAGCTGCCCGGAGTCAGGTCCAGGAACTTCTTCCAGGCCGCGATCGCCTTCTCGTGCTCCTGGAGGGCCGGATAGACGTTGTTGGCGAGGATCAGCAGGGTGGCCACGTCCGTCGGGTCGAGGCGGAGCGCCTGCTCGTATTCGGCGGCCGCCTGCCGGAGGGTCTGCTCGCCTCCCGGCCCTTCCGCGGCCATGTGGCGGAGCTGGGCCAGGACCAGATGGGCGTCGGGGCTGTCCGGAGCCGCCTTCACCGCCGCTTCCGCCTCCGCGAGCGCCTCCGCGGAGTGTCCGGTCTGCTGCAGCAGGCGAGCCACGTCGGCCCGGATCTCGCCCGCCTGGGGGTCCAGCCGCTGCGCCTTGCGGTACTCGGCCAGCGCCTCGTCGAGCTCGCCGCTCAGGCGCGCCTGCTGGGCCAGGCTGAAGTGCAGGTAGGCGCCGGCGCGATCGGCGTCCGCGCGCTCCGTCGGCGAGGGCCGGGCGACGGCGAGCGCGAGAAGAAGGGTCAGCACCGCGTGATCACTCCCAAGAGAGGGATTGTCCCACGCGCGCGTCGAACGAGTCAAAGACGCCGGGGACGAGGCTCTCCCGCGTCCCCGGCGGCGGGCAGCAGACGCTCAGGCCGCGCGGGAGGCGCGGTACTCGCCGAGGATCCAGTCCTTGACGCGCTTGACGTCGGCGGACAGGCCCTCCGCCGAGCGCAGGTACTCGAAGTACTTCCGCTCCGTCCCGGTGCCGAAGGCTCGCGAAGGGAACGTCACCGAGACCTCCCCGTCCGCGTTGCGCCAGAGCGAGAATCCGACCAGCTTCATCCCGAAGAGGGGCTCCTCCTCGAACAGGATCTCCGCGTCGCACACCAGGCGCTCCGGCCCGTTGGCTTTCTCCACGAATTGCACGCGCATGACTCCTCCAAAGTGTGACAGGAGGCCGGCGGGAGAGACCCGGCCGGTCGGGGCGGGAAGCGCCGCCCCGTCGCCCGTGTGCGGCGGGCCCGAGGCGGGAGCGATCCTATCGGAGCCGCGGGCCAGGGCAGGTCCGGGCCTCGCCCTTCCCCCGGGCGCCTCCGGTCAGCCCCGGTCCGGGAGGGTGGCCAGGATCTCGGAGAGCGGGCGATCGGCCAGGGAGGGCAGGACGAGGTCCGCGCCCTCCATCGGGAGCGTGCGCGTGACCGGGTTGGGGACGGCCACGCAGCGCATCCCGGCCGCGCGGGCGGCGCGGATGCCGTTGGGCGAGTCCTCGAAGACGAGGCAGCGCTCGGGTGGCACGCCGAGCCGCGTGGCGGCGAGCAGGAAGAGGTCCGGGGCCGGCTTCACGCGCTCGACGTGATCGCGGGAGCAGACGGCGTCGAAGAGAGGGCGGATCCCATGCCGCTGCAGCCACCCTTCCACCCACAGCGAGGAGCTGCTGGAGGCGACCGCGGTCTTGAGCCCGGCCGCGCGCCCCTCCTCCACGCGCGCGCGCACGCCGGGCAGCACCTCCAGGGCCTCGCAGCGCGCCAGGTTGCGGGCCCGCACCTCCTGGCGGAGCGCCTCGTGATCGAACTCCTCGCCGGTCAACTCGGCCAGGTGCGCGCACGGGTCGTAGCCGCCGAACGTGCCCAGCGCGTGCTGCCAGCTCTCGAGGCCCAGCTCGTGGCCGCGGGCCCGGAAGGTGGCGCGCCACTCCTCGAAGATCGGGCTCTCCGTGTCCAGGATGAGGCCGTCGAAGTCCAGGATGAGGGCCTGGACCGTCACTTCCCGGGTGCCGCCGCGCCGCGCCAGACCTCGTGGCGCGCGCCGGACGCATCGAGCGACGTGGCCACCTCCGTGCCCGCCTTGCCGTCGATGATCAGCAAGGCGCCCTTCGAGTAGTCGAAGACGGGCGTCATCCCCACGTCGATCAGGAACAGCGTGCCGTCGCCCTTGGTCTGGATCGTCCCCTTGTCGCGGAAGGCGCCCGGGTCGTGTCCGAAGACGATGTGGCGGGCGGGCAGGGCGGCGAGGTCGCGATCGTCCTCGTCCCCCTTCCACCACTTGCGCGCCTCCAGCACGGAGTCGTCACCGATGAGGAACTTGTTCTTCCAGCGTCCGCCGTCCACGACGGCGCGGAACTGGTCGCCGAGCTGGGTGAGGCTCAGGTGGGACGTGGATCCGCCGTGGGCGAAGAACCAGCCGTTGACGCGCGCGGCCAGCGGGAGGCTGCGCAGGAAACGGCCGTAGGCGTTGCCGCCCTCCGCCACCTCCTGGGGGTCGATCCCGCGCTCGTCGAGGTCCTTCTCGAACTCGATCGCCTTCTTCTTGCCGGGATGGGCCAGGAACTCCGCCTCGTGGTTGCCGAGGGTGACGATGACCTCGCCCCCCGCCGCGTGCGCCTGGGTCTGGAGGCTCATCATGAGGTCGAGGACCTTCAGGGAGTTCGGACCCTTGTCGATCAGGTCGCCGACGGAGACGAGGGTGCGACGGCCACCGGTCCAGGCCTGGCCACCCGGCGCCTGGGCGTCCGCGCGCGCGAGGCCGCCCACCTGCAGGAGGTGGACGAGCCGATCGTACGCGCCGTGCACGTCGCCGAGGCCGACCACCTGCTCGGCCGTCGTGCGGTCCACGACCGCCGGGAAGCGCGTCCAGTCGCGGCCGGAGCCGCCGTCGGCCGTGGTCGCCGTCGCGCCCGCCCCCGCCGGCTCCGCGGGAGCCGCCAAAGGCGACCCGAGCAGGCTCGGGATCTTCAGCTTGACGCCGTGCTTGAGCCGGATCTCCTCGGATTCGCCCTCGAGCAGGAGCGTCCCCGCCGTCGCCGCCATCAGCACCAGGGCCAGCGCGGTCAGGCCCTGGAGCCCGAGGAAGAGGTAATAGAGCGCGCGGAACTTGCGACGGTTGGCCACCGCGACCGCGTGCGCCTGTTCCGCCACCTCCGCCACGAGCTGTCCCTGCGACACGTCGTGCCAGGCCTTCTGGTAGGCGGGAAGGTCCCGCTGCAGGATGTCCTCGTAGTGCCTCACCCCGAGCGGCCGCTGCGGTTGCGCGGCCGTCATGGGGCCGATCGGGGCCTGCTCCCGCTCCGGCCGCAGGGTGCCGATGGCGAGCAGGAACATCGACATGGCCAGCGCGCCGTAGACCACGACCCCCAGGACGATGACCATGCGCTCGCGCGGCGGTATGGCCATGAAGATCTCGCTGTTCGCGAGCAGGGCCAGCAGGAGGACGTTGAGGGGACCCAGCAGCATCAAGGCCAGGCGCGCCTTGTTGTCCGCCATCTTCCACAGGTGCATGCCCTGGTCGAGGACCTCCTGGGCCGCGCGGTAGGCCCGCCGCGCGGCCAGCGGGCGGCGATCGGCGGCCAGGCGCTTGCGCTCCTTGCGGCGGAGGCGGCGGCCGGCGGGCTCGGTGTCCAGCATCCTCGGCGATCCTCGGACCAGAACGTAACACGTCTCGGCGGCGCCTACCGATCGCGCGCACGGGTGCGATAGACTCGTCGACCATGGCGATCCATCCCGACCTGCTCGAGATCCTGGCCTGTCCGGTGTGCAAGACGCCGGTCGAGGTCGTGAAGGACGGCGCGGGCCTGCGCTGCGGCCAGTGCAAGCGCGTGTACCCCGTCCGCGACGACATCCCGATCATGCTTCCGGAGGAAGCGACGGTCGAAGGCTAGGCCCACGCGACTGGACCGGCTGCAGCTCGGCCTCATGGCCGCGATCGCGGCCACCATCCCCGTCTCCATCTTCGCCGCCCAGAGCGTCGGGCTCACCCTGGCCGTGATCGTGTTCCTGGCCCGCCTGTGGAGCGGGCGCACGCGCCTGGAGCGCAGCCCACTGGACGGGCCCATCCTGGCCTTCTCGGTCTGGACGCTCCTCTCCGCCGCCTTCTCGCCCGATCCGTGGCTCTCGCACGAGAGCGCGAAGAAGCTGGTGCTCTTCGCCCTCTTCTACCTCGCGGTGGAAGCGCTCACTCCCGAGCCGGCCCGCGAGCGGATCCTCGATGCCACCCTCCTGGGCGGGCTGGCCCTGGCCGCGGGCTCGCTGCTCCAGTACTACTTCCTCGGCTTCGACACCCTCCTCAACCGGCCGCACAGCTTCCTCGGCCACTACATGACGGCCTCCGGGCTGATCATGGCCGTCCTGGTCGTGGCCGCCGCGCGCCTGGCCTTCCACCGCGGCCCCTTGCCGCGGCCGTCCGTCCACGACGTCCGCGCGCTCGGCGTGTTCGCGGGCGCCCTGTGCGCGATGGCGGCCTGCCAGGCCTTCGACCTGTTCGCGGTGGAGGCGGAGCGCCTCTTCGTGGCCGGCCTCGCCGGCGCGGGGGTCCTGCTCGCGCTCTCGCGCGGACCCTGGCCGGGCCCCGCCACGGGGACGGCGATCGCGACCCTGCTGGTGCCGGCGGCGGCCTGGGCCCTCGTCATCTCGCGGACGCGCAACGCCTGGCTGGGCGCGCTGGTGGGGCTGGCGGTGCTCGCGGTGGTGCGGGCGCCGAAGCTCCTGTGGGGCCTGGCCGCGGCGGTGGTGGTCGTCCTCGTCGTGCAGCCGAGGCCCGTGGTCGGGCGGCTCACCGTCGTGGACGCCAGCAGCGTCGATCGCTACTACATGTGGCAGGCCGGCATCGACATGATCCGCGACAAGCCGGTGTTCGGCCAGGGACCGGGGCGGATCCTCGCCGTCTACCCCGAGTACCGGTGGCCGGAGGCGCCCAACGCGCAGCAGCCGCACCTCCACGACAACGCGCTGCAGATCGCGGCCGAGCGCGGCCTGCCCTGCCTGGCCTGGTGGCTGTGGTGGGTGGCGGCGGCCATGGGCGACGCCTGGCGGGAGGTGCGGCGCGGAGCCGGGTGGTGGGCGGTGGCCACCCTGGCCTTCCTGGCCGCGTTCATGGCCGCCGGACTGTTCGAATACAATTTCGGCGACTCCGAGATCCTCATGTTCACGCTGCTCGTGTCCGCTCTCCCCTACGCCCTGCGACGCGAGCGCGCCCGCGCCCTCGCCGCATGACCTCGTCCGCGCCCGGCGCGCGCGCCCTGCTCCGGAAGATGCGCGGGCGGCGCGTGCTCGTCCTCGGCGACGTCATGCTGGACCAGTTCCTGTGGGGGAAGGTCACGCGCATCTCCCCGGAGGCGCCGGTGCCGGTGGTCGAGATCGCCTCCGAGACGTTCCACCTGGGCGGCGCCGCCAACGTGGCCGCCAACGTGCGCGCCCTGGGCGGCGAGGCGATCGTGGCCGGGATCGTCGGCGACGACAGCGCGGGGGCGCGAGTGAGAGCGGCCCTGGCCGAGGCCGGGATCGGGGACGCCCTCCGCCTGGCCGCCGGCCGCCCGACCACCGTGAAGACGCGGATCGTCGCCCATCACCAGCAGGTCGTGCGCGCGGACCGGGAGGCGCCGGGCGAGATCGACGGGGCCCTCGAGCGCGCGGTCCTCGAGGGCGTGCGCGCCGCCCTGCCCTCCGCGGGGGCGGTGATCGTGTCCGACTACCACAAGGGAGTGATCACGTCCGCGGTCATGAAGTCGGTGATGACGCTGGCGCGGCGCCGCGGCCTGCCCGTGCTCGTGGATCCCAAGGTCGCCCACTTCGGGCTCTACCGCGGCGTGGACCTGGTGACGCCGAACCAGACGGAGGCGGAGCAGGCTTCCGGAGTGCGCATCCGCGGCGAATCCGATCTCCTGGCCGCGGGCGAGCAGATCCTGCGCCGCCTGCGCAGCGGGGCCGCCCTCATCACGCGGGGCGAGCATGGGATGGCCCTGTTCGAGCCGGGCCAGCGCCCGCTGCAGATCCCCACCGCCGCCCGCGAGGTCTTCGACGTCACCGGCGCCGGCGACACCGTCATCGCCACCCTCGGCCTCGCGCGCTGCGCCGGCGCCGCCTGGCCGGCCGCCGCTCGCCTGGCGAACCTGGCCGCGGGGGTCGTGGTGGGCAAGGTCGGGACGGCCACCGCCACCCCGGAGGAAGTGATGGCGGCGGCGGACGCGGCCGCGGTCTAGACTCGTCGCATGAAGGTCGCGATCGTGGGCGCGGGGCCGGCAGGGGCCATGGCCGCCTGGCGCCTGGCCGGCGACGGCGCGCGCGTCGTGGTCTTCGACGCCTCCCATCCACGCGAGAAGCCGTGTGGCGGCGGCCTGACCGCGAAGGCCCTGCGGCTCCTGCCCCCGGCGCCGGCCGCGGATCCGCTGCCCGTCCGGTTCGTGGATCGCTGTCGGTTCGACTCCGGCTCCGGCGACTCCGTCGAGGTCCGCCTCGGCCACGACGTCGGCGTGGCCTCGCGGCGCGCGCTGGACGCCTGGCTGCTGCGCCGCGCGGTCGACGCGGGCGCGACCCATGTCGCCGAGCGCGTGGTCGCGGTGGACGCGGCGGGCCGCGTGCGTACGTCGGAGGGACGTCACGAGACCTTCGACCTCGTGGTGGGCGCGGACGGCGCGGGCAGCCTGGTGAGGCGCACGCTCCTGGCCCCCACTCCGCCCGCGCGGCTGATGATGGCGGCGGGCTGGTTCGCGCGTGGAGACTCCGAGATGGTCGTCCGCTTCACCCCCGACCTCCAGGGCTACCTCTGGCTCTTCCCGCGGCCGGGGCACGTCGGGGTCGGGATCTGCGCGCCGCTGGCCCGGGTGCCGACGCGGCACATGCTCGACCGGCTGCTCTCCGAGGTCGCGCGCGCGTTCCCCGCCCTCCTCGACGAGGAGGCCCCGCGCTACGCGCACACGATCCCGTCGCCCAGCGCCGATCCGCGGTCGCTGCTCGAGATCGCGGGCGAGCGCTGGGCGCTCGTCGGTGATGCGGCCGCTCTGGCCGACCCCATCACGGGCGAGGGGATCTACTACGCGCTCCGCTCGGCCGAGGTCCTGGCCGACGCGGTGCGCGCGGACGGATCCGCTCGACGGTATCCCGAGCGCGCGCTCTCGTCGTTCGGCCGCGAGCTGCTGGAGGCGGCCGCCCTCCACGACCGGTTCTACGCGCCCGGCTTCCCCCGCCGCATGGTCCGCTTCGCGGCCGGGAGCCGGGCCCTGCGCGACGTGCTGGGAGAGCTCGTCCTGGGGACGCAGGGATACCTCGGCCTGCGGAGCCGGCTCCTGCGCGCGGCTCCCGCGTTCGCGGTGCAGTACGTCGCCGCCGCCGTGCGGGGATGAGCCGGGCCCCCGCCCTCTCGACGCGCACGCCCGCGGCCCTCCTGCTGGTCTTCGCCATCGAAGGTGGCCTCGGCGCCAACGCCGGGGCGCCGCCGGAACCCGCGCCGCCGCCGCCCGCGCGCCCCGTGTTCGAGGCCCGGCTCGACCTCGTCTACGTGACCGTGACCGTGCGCGACGCGCGACGGGGGACGGTCACCGGCCTCGCCCCCTCCGACTTCGAGCTGCGCGAGGACGGCCAGCGGCGGGAGGTCGAGGTGTTCTCGCACGGCACGGACGAGAGGGTGCCCCTCGACGTGGCCGTGCTCCTCGACACCAGCGGCAGCATGAGCGCGGAGCTGGAGAGCGCCCAGCGCGCCGCCCTCGCCGTGCTGCAACGGATCCCGCGGCTCCGCCGCCGCACCGTGGTCTCCTTCGACACGGACATCCGCTTCTGGCGGGCGGACGCCGACCCGGTGGCGCTCCTGCCCGAGGTGCTGGCCGCGCGGCCGGCCAACGGCGCCTCCGCCATCCGCTCGGCGGTGGCGGCCGGCATCGAGGAGCTCACGCACGAGAGTTCGGGGCGCGGCGCCCTCATCCTGCTCTCGGACGGCGCCGACGTCGGGAGCCCGTTGACCGAGACGCGGCTCTTCCGCGAGCTCGAGTCCGCCAACGTCGCGATCTACCCGATCCCGTTCACGGCGTCGGACTTCGTGCCCGTGCCCTCGGCCGACCTGCGGCGCCGCCCCGCCCCCTTCAGCGGGACGACGACCACGCCGCGGGCGCCGGACGTGCTCGCCGCGCACGACTTCCTGGCCCGTCTGGCCGAGGCCTCGGGTGGCCGCGTGCTCCTTCCCGGCCGGGACCTCGGCGCCGTCCTCGACGGGCTGGTGGAGGAGCTGTCGTCCCAGTACGTCGTCGGCTTCGTGCCGGGCCCCTCGCCGGCCGGGCGGAGCCACCGCCTGGACGTGCGGGTGGCCCGGCCGCACGTCGAGGTACGGCACCGGTCGCGCTATCGGACGCGCTGAAAGGCGCCTCAGTGCCGGAAGTGGCGCACGCCCGTGAACACCATGGCCAACTTGTGCTCGTCGGCGGCGGCGATGACTTCCTCGTCCTTGACCGAGCCCCCGGGCTGGATGACGGCGGTGGCCCCCGCCTTCGCGATCTCGTCGAGGCCGTCGCGGAACGGGAAGAACGCGTCGGAGGCGGCCACGGTGCCGGCGAGGGGCAGGCTCGCCTTCAACGCTGCGAAGCGCGCCGCGTCCACCCGGCTCATCTGGCCCGCGCCCACGCCCACGGTCTGGACGGTGCTCGCGTAGACGATGGCGTTGGACTTGACGTGCTTGGCCACCGTCCAGGCCAGGAACATCGCCTTCCACTCGTCTTCGGTCGGCTTGCGCTTCGTGACCACCTCGCAGTGGCTCCGCTCGAGGCGGTGCAGGTCCCACTCCTGGGCGAGGAGGCCGCCCATCACGCGGCGGAGGTCGAACCCCGTCACCTTGTGGATGGCGGTGGTGTCCATGTCCATGACGCGAAGGTTCTTCTTCGCGGCCAGGGCCTTCTTGGCGTCGGGGTCGTAGCCGGGCGCGATCACCGCCTCCACGAAGACCTCGGCCAGGCGCTGCGCGGCCGGCCCGTCCACGCGACGGTTGAAGGCGACGATCCCCCCGAAGGCCGACGTGGGGTCGCACGCCCACGCGCGCGTATAGGCCTCGAGGGGCGTGGCCCCGGTCGCCGTGCCGCAGGGGTTGGTGTGCTTGATGATCACGCAGGCCGGGTCCTGGAGCTCCGTGGCCAGGCGCCAGGCGGAGTCGAGGTCCAGGATGTTGTTGAACGAGAGCTCCTTCCCCTGGATCTTGCGCGCGGCCGCCACCGAGTAGAGCGTGGAGCCGAGGTCGCTGTAGAACGCGGCCCGCTGGTGCGGGTTCTCGCCGTAGCGGAGGTCCTGCACCTTCTCGAAGGAGAGGGCGAGACGATAGGGGAACACCTCTTCCGTCTCCGCGACCGAGTAGGCTCCGCCCTTGGCCTCCACCTGGGCGAAATAGGCGGCGATGGCCGCTTCGTAGCGCGCGGTATGTCGGAAGGCCTTCTGGGCGAGGTAGAGGCGTGTGGCGGCGTCGGGGCCGCCCTCGCGGTCGAGCTGCTCGAGGAGCAGGGCGTAGTCGGCGGGGTCCACCACCACCGCCACGTGCGCGAAGTTCTTGGCCGCCGCGCGCAGCATCGTGGGCCCGCCGATGTCGACGTACTCGAGCGCCTCCTCGAAGGGGACGCCCTTGGCCACGCGGTCCTCGAACGGATAGAGGTTCACCACCACCACGTCCACCGGCGCCACCCCGTGCTCGCGCAGGGCCTGGTCGTGCGCGGCCACGCCCCGCCGGGCCAGGATGCCCGCGTGCACCTTCGGGTGCAGCGTCTTCACCCGGCCGTCGAGGATCTCGGGGAAGCCGGTGACGTCGGAGATGCTCGTGACCTTCAGCCCCGCCTTGCCCAGCTCCTGGGCGGTGCCGCCGGTGGAGACGATCTCGAAGCCGCGGGCGGCCAGGCCCCGGGCGAGGTCGGCCACCCCTTCCTTGCGGTAGACGGAGACGATCGCGCGCCGTGTCATTGCCGCTGCTCCCTCGTGGTGGCGGTCTCGGGAACGCGGCCCGCGCCCGGGATCGGCGGCGCGTCGCTCGGACGGACGGTGCTCGGGCTCGGCGTGCGCGTGAGGTCCCCCCTGGCCTCACGCCACACCGCCAGCCAGGTGGCGGCGATGGCCGTCACCGCCCGCGAGTAGGAGAGCGAGGCCACGCCGAACACGGGCGACCGGTAGTCGAGGGTGCGGTGGTCGACCACGCGCCCGCCGCGGAAGAGCTCGGTGCGGATGACGACCGCCTGCGTGCGGCTGCGGCCGAGCAGCCCGTTCCAGTACCGCGGCAGGTCGTGCCGGTCCATCTTGAGGGCGGGCGGGTCGTCCAGCACGACCGGGATCTTGTCCAGGCTCTCGGCCACGAACGCGTAGTACTCGCGGGTCACGCCGGCCGGATAGCCCTCGGGCCCGCCGGTGAGGACGGGATCGGAGAGGTCGGCGGGCACGCGCAGGAGCGCCCCCAGGCGGACGACGCCCTCGCGGACGCGCCGCTGGCGCAGGAGGTCGAGGGCCTCCGTCGCCTGTGCCTCGAGGGCGGCGGCGGTGTCCGGCCGCAAGGTACCCGAGTTCAGGTCGCGCACGAGGGCTTGACCGAGCTCGGGGGGCAGCGCGCGCGTGGCCTCGAAGGTCTCCTGCTCGTGGTCGGCCATGAGCTGGGCGAGGCTGCGCGGCACCAGCCGGCGCGCGTCGCGGGCCAGCGACTCCACGAGGGTGGCCGGCCAGCAGGGGGCGGGGCGGGGCACGGCCAGGGCGAGGAGCAGGACGAGGCCCGTCCGCCGGGCGATCATTTCACGGGCTTGGCCTTGAGGCTGACCTTGCCGTCCTTGGTCTCGAGGCGGAAGTCGACCGCCTGCGCCCCCTTCTCGCTGAGGATGCGCGCGGCCTGCTGCGAGATGACCTTCTGGAAGCTCTCGAACTTCACGGGCCCCGACTCCCCCGTCGCCTGGCGGGCGGCCACGAAGCGGTCGAAGAGCGAGCGCACGGCGTCGGCGTCGCCGCCCGGATCCTTGACCCTGACTTCGCCGGAGCCGGAGGCCCCGCGCGCGGCCGGCGCGGCGGGCCGGGCGGCGGGCAGGGGCGGGGGCGGGGCGTGCCGCTCGTGGATGCCGTGGAGCCCCAGCGGCCGCCCTTCCTCGATGGCCCGCAGCCGCTTGTTCCAGAGCTCGTTGAACGTCGCGTAGCGCGAGCTCAGGCTCTGGTAGCGGAAGCGCTCGGCGTTGTTCCGGATCTCGGCGTAGGCGTACTTCTTGACCAGGGCGTCCACGCGCGTCCGGAGCTCGTTGGGCGGCTTCTTCTCCACCCCTCCGAAGAACTTGTCCCATTCGATCTGGAGCTGCCGGATCGAGCGCTCCAGGACGTCGAGGTCGTCCTCGAGGGGCACGCCTCAGCCCCCCTCGCCCACGAAGAGCCAGACGAGCGGCAACCAGAGCTCGGTCGCGTACGGCACGCGCTTGCCGTCGACCAGCACCTCCGTCCCCGCGCGCCCGCCCACGAGCTGGAACAGCGCGCGCATGCCGGAAGCCTGGCCGGTCTCGAAGGCAGCATGGTGCACCACTCGATCCGCCTCCCGCTTCTCACGGTACACGGGCGCGCGGCGGGCCAGGTCCAGGGCGCGCGCGGCCTCCGGTCCTTCGAACGGCTCGAACTCGATGGCCACCCGGAACGGACGCGGCCGGCGGCCCGGATAGAGGATGTCCGCCATCTCGTCCGACAGGTGGGAGATGTCCTCTTCCTCGCCGGGAAGGACGGGAGGGAGACGGTCGGCAAAACTCCTGGCTCGCTCCCGACCCATGGCCGCGAGAATAGGGCATTGCTCCCTCGGACGTCAACGACGCGGCGCCGTCGCGTATAGTGCGTCCGTGTCGGACGTTCGACGACTGTTGCCCTCGATCGAGCAGATTCTCCAGCGACCGGAGGTGCGCGCCCTCGAGGCACGGCACGGGCGGGCGGTGGTCGTGCGCGAGCTGCGGGCGCTGGTCGAGGACGCGCGCGCGCGGGCGGGCGCGGGGGACCTCTCGGCAGCCGCACAGGCGGCGGCGGAGCTGCCCGCGCGCCTGGCCGAGCGGCTGGAGAAGGCCGGCCGCCCGTCTCTCGTCCCCGTCATCAACGCGACCGGGGTCGTCGTGCACACGAACCTCGGGCGCTCTCCCCTCCCGCCGGAGGCGGTCGCGCAGGTGGCGCGCGTGGCCGCCGCCTATTCCAACCTGGAGTTCGACCTCGGCCACGGCCAGCGCGGCCAGCGCGAGGTCCACGCGGAGACGCGCCTGCGCGCGCTGGTGGGCACGGAGGCGGCGGTGGTCGTGAACAACAACGCGGCCGCCGTGCTCCTGGCCGTCAACACCTTCGCGGAGGGGCGCGAGGTCATCGTGAGCCGCAGCGAGCTGGTCGAGATCGGCGGCTCCTTCCGCATCCCCGACGTGCTGCGCAAGGGGGGCGCGCGGCTGCGCGAGGTGGGCACCACCAACCGCACGCGGGTGGCCGACTACGAGGCGGCGGTGGGACCCGAGACCGGCCTCGTCCTGAAGGTCCACCCGAGCAACTTCCGCATCGTGGGCTTCACGGAGGCGCCCTCCCGCGAGGAGCTGGCGGCGGTGGCCCACGCGGCGGGCGTGCCCATGGTGGAGGACCTCGGCAGCGGGCTGATCGCCCCCCTGCCCGGCCTGGAGGAGACGACGGTCGCGGAGAGCCTCCGGGGAGGGGTCGACGTGGTGACCTTCAGCGGCGACAAGCTGCTCGGCGGACCCCAGGCCGGCCTGGTGGTGGGAGGCGCGGAGCCGCTCGGCGCGATGCGCTCGAACCCGCTCTACCGCGCGTTGCGCGTGGACAAGATGACGCTGGCCGCGCTCGACGCCGTGCTGGCCCTCCACGAGTCGGGGCACGCGGCGGCGGCCCTGCCCGCCCTGCGCATGCTCTCCGCCCCCGCGGAGGAGGTGCGGGCCCGGGCCGTCGCCCTCGCCGCGCGCCTGGGGACGGAGGACGCGGAGCTCGCGTTCACGGTGGTGGACGGCGTCTCCGCCACCGGCGGCGGGGCCGCCCCCACGGTCGAGATCCCGACCGCGCTCCTGCGCGTGAGCCACGCCCGGCTGGCCGCGCAGCGGCTGGCGGAGGAGCTGCGCGCGGGCGAGGCCCCGGTGGTCGCGCGCGTGGCCGACGGCGCGCTCGTGCTGGACCTGCGCACGGTCGCGCCGGAGGACGAGGAGGCGCTCGGCCGCGCCCTCCTGCGCGCGGCCGGGGCCGGGCGTTGAGAGCGCCGCCGCCGCCTTGCCACCGCGGAGGGCGCGGTGCATCATCGGCGGTCATGGTGCAGGTCCGGTTCCCCGCCGTGCCGATCCTCGTCCTCGCCGCCGCCCTCCTCTCCCCGGCCGCGCCCGCCGTCCCCGAAGAGGTGACGCGGCACGTCGGGCGCCTGAGCGTGGGGATCGACGAGTCCTCCGCCTATCCGGGCGGTCTCCTGACCGTGCGCCTGCGCTCACGGGTCTCGCTCGGGGTGGCCTCCGCGATCCTGGAGGGACGGCGCTGCCCGTTCCTGCTCACGCCCCGCGGGATGCGCGCGCTGGTGCCGCTGGCGGTGGACACGCCGCCGGGTCCGGCCACTCTCGGGATCGAGGTCCGCGGCCGCCGTGGACGCGAGCGCTTCGCCCTCCAGGTGACGGTCGGGGAGAAGACCTATCCGCCCCGCCGCGTGTTCCTCCCCGAGGTCAAGAAGGCGATGCTGTCCCTGTCCTCGGGCGTCCGTGACGGCCGCGTGGTGCAGCTCTACCTGCGCACGGTGTCCGACAAGCAGGAGTGGCGGGGGCCGTTCCGCGCCCCCGTCGCCGCCTCGCCCGAGACGAGCTTCGGCTGCGCGCAGAGCTACGACGCGCCCCCTCCCGTGGAGGCCAAGACGGACGCGATCTGGGGCGAGTACCACCGCGGCCTCGACTACCTCGTGCCCGCCGGCACCCCGGTGGCTTCGCCCGCCGCCGGCAACGTCGTCTTCTCCGGCCCTCTCCTCCTGACCGGGGAGACGGTGGTCGTCGACCACGGCCAGGGCGTGCTCAGCGTCTTCTACCACCTGGCCTCGACCCCGGTCCGCAGCGGCGACCACGTCGAGGCCGGGGAGCCGCTGGGCCTCGTCGGCGACACCGGGATCGCGGCGGTGCCGCACCTGCACTGGGGCGTCTACGTCAACGGGGTGGCGGTCGACCCGCGCATCCTGCAGGCGTTCGCCGACTAGCGTCCAGGGCGGGCCCCGAGATCGTTCAGGTCTAAACGATCGACCCGATCGACCTCGCCGCCATCCTCGCCCAGTCCATCACCGGCCCCGGGTACACGCCGAGCACGAGGACCACCACCGTGGACACGGCGAGAGCGAGGCCGGCCCCGGCGCCGATCGGCGACCAGGTGTCCTCGCCCTCGGGCTCCCGCATGTACATCGCGATCACCACGCGCAGGTAGTAGTAGGCGGACACCACGCTCATGAGCATGCCGACGATGGCCAGGCTCACGTAACCCGCGCCCACCGCGGCGCTGAACAGGTAGAACTTGCCCACGAAGCCGCCGGACACGGGGACGCCGGTGAGGGACACGAGGAAGACGGTCAGGGCCGCCGCCAGCAGCGGCCGCCGGGTCGAGAGGCCGGCCATGTCGGACAGGGTCAGCGGCTCGCGGCCGCTGCGGGTGAGGGCGGCGAAGGCCCCGAAGCCGCCGAGGTTCACCGCCGCGTAGGTCACGAGATAGAAGAGGATGGCCTCCGTGCCCCGCCCGGGAGCGGCCACCAGCGCGGTCATCAGGTATCCCGCGTGCGCCACCGAAGAGTAGGCGAGCATGCGCTTGAGGTTCGACTGCGCGAGCGCGCCCAGGTTGCCGACGACCATGGTCACCACGGCCAGCACCGCCACCGCCGGCTGCCATTGCGCGGCGAGGTCGGGCAGCGCCTGCTGGAAGATGCGCACGAAGCCGCCGAAGGCGGCCGCCTTCACTCCCGCCGCCATCAGCGCGGTCACCGTGGTGGGCGCGCCCTCGTAGGCGTCCGGCGCCCACATGTGGAAGGGGACGCTCGCCACCTTGAACCCGAAGCCGACGAGCAGCAGGCCGGTCCCCACCAGGGCCAGGGCGGTGGCGGCGCCGGCCGAGCCGGCGACGGGCGAGGCCGCTCCCGACCGCAGGACGTCCGCGATGCGCGTCAGGGACGTGGTCCCGGTGAGGCCGTAGAGCACGGCGATGCCGTAGAGCAGGAACGCGGAGGAGAAGGAGCCGGTGATGAAGTACTTGAGCGCGGCCTCCTGGCTCTCCTCACGGTCCCGCCGCAGACCCGCCATGGCGTAGACGGCCACGGACATGATCTCGAGGGCCACGAAGACGGCCACCAGCTCCAGCGCGGAGACGAGCCCCATCATCCCCACCACCGCGAAGAGCAGGAGCGCGTAGTACTCGCCGCGGTCGGTGCCGGTCTCGCGCAGGTAGGAGGGGGAGAGGAGGACGGCCAGGATGGCGATGGAGAGGATGAGGCCCTGGAAGAACAGCGCGTACTCGTCGGCGGCCACGCTCCCGGCGAGCACGGCCCCCCGCCCGCGGCCGCTCGCGATCACGATCACCGCGACCAGGCCCGCGACGAGGCCGGCCAGGGAGAGAGCGGCCGCGGGAGCGCGTCCGCCCTTCGGGGTGAAGGCCTGGGCCAGCAGCACGACCACGCCCGCCAGCGCGACCGCCATCGCGGGGAACAGCGGACGCAGGTCGAGGGCGCCCGGGGTCATCGCACGCCCCGGTCCGTCGGGCCCGGCGCGGGCGCCGCCGCCACCGTCCGCGCCCTCGCCGTCGCGCGCGACTGCGTGTCGTAGATCAGGGTCTGCACGGAGGGCTCGATCAGGCGCGTGAAGAGGGGGCTGGCCACCCCCATCACGACGGCGAGCACCACCATCGGGATCACCACCGCCAGCTCGCGCGCGGAGAGGTCGGGCAGCGCGCGGTTGGCCTCGTGGGTGACCTCGCCGTAGAGGACGCGCTGCACCATCCACAGGATGTAGCCCGCGGCCAGGATCACGCCGGTGGAGGCCAGGACCACCATCGGCCGGCTCAGGGACCAGGAGCCGATCATGATCAGGAACTCGCCCACGAAGCCGTTGAGGCCGGGCACGGCCAGCGAGGACAGGCACACGAGCAGGAACAGGGAGGCGAACCAGGGCATCACCGACTTGAGCCCGCCGTACTCCTCGATCGCGAAGGTGTGCCGGCGGTCGTAGAGCATCCCCACCATCAGGAACAGCGCCCCCGTCGAGATGCCGTGGTTGAGCATCTGGTACACCGCGCCCACCACGGACGTGGTGGTGAAGGCGGCAATGCCCAGCATCACGAAGCCCAGGTGGCTCACCGAGGAGTACGCGACGAGCTTCTTGAGGTTGGGCTGGACGAGCGACACCAGCGCGCCGTACACGATCCCGACCACGGCCAGGGCCCCGATGTAGGGCGCGAAGCGATGGGCGGCGTCCGGGAAGAGCGGGAAGGCCAGGCGCAGGAAGCCGTAGCCGCCCATCTTCAGGAGCACCCCGGCCAGGATCACGGAGCCGGCGGTGGGAGCCTCCACGTGCGCGTCCGGGAGCCAGGTGTGGAACGGGAACATCGGGACCTTGATCGCGAAGGCCAGGGCGAAGGCGGCGAAGAGCCACATCTGGAGCGAAGGCGCCACCGGCCTCTGGACGAGGGCGAGGATGTCGAAGGTGTGGGCGGCCGAGGTCTTGTAGAGCACGATGAAGGCGACCAGCATCAGCGCGCTGCCCGCCATCGTGTAGAGGAAGAACTTGATGGCGGCGTAGATCCGCCGCTCGTGCCCCCAGATCCCGATGAGGAAGTACATCGGGATCAGCATGGCCTCCCAGAAGATGTAGAAGAGGAACAGGTCGAGGGCCACGAACACCCCCAGCATGCCCGCCTCCAGGAGCAGCATGAAGATGTTGAAGGCCTTCACCCGCGAGTGGATCGAGTGCCAGGAGGCCAGCAGCGAGATCGGGGTCAGGAAGGTGGTGAGGATGATCAGCCAGAGGCTGAGCCCGTCCACGCCGACGTGGTACCGGACGCCCAGGGACGGCAGCCAGTCGCGCGAGACCTCGAACTGCATCCCGGGCTCGGCGCGGAACCCCTCCACCAGGGCCAGCGAGAGCAGGAACAGGGCGGTGGTGAGGGCGATGGCCACCACCTTGTGCGCGCGCTCCGCGGAGGCGGGGACGAAGGCGAGGACGATGGCCCCCAGGACCGGCAGGAGCACGATCACGGCCAGGAGATCGGTCGTCAAGGCCGGACCCACAGCAGGTAGGACAGGACGGCGACCGCGCCCCCCAGGATCAGCAGGGCGTACGCCCTCACCAGGCCGGACTGGACCACGCGCACCCTTCGGGCCAGCGCGGCGGTGGCGGTGGCGGTGCCGTTGACGGCGCCGTCGATCACGCGCGTGTCCAGGCCCTTCCAGAGCACCTCTTCGCTGCCCCCTACCACGACCTTGGAGACGAAGCCGTCGTAGAGGGTGTCGAAGCCGTACTTGCTCTCGAGCACGCGGGCGAGGCCGCGCGCGGAGGCGTAGATGCGCCCGGGAATGTCGCGGTAGAGCGCGTAGAGGTAGTAGGCCAGGGCGATGCCCGCGATGGCCACCGCGGTGGCGAGATAGGGCAGCCACTCCGGATGTCCTTCGCGGGCCTCGAGACGCAGGGCGGGGGCCACGAACGCGGGGATGTCGACGTAGCCGCCCGCGATACTGCCCACCGCGAGGGCGAGCAGGGGCCACAGCATCACCCACGGCGACTCGTGGATGTGCGACTCCGTCTCCGCGTCGCCGCGATAGGTGCCGAAGAAGGTCAGGATCACCGCGCGCGTCATGTAGAACGCAGTGAGGAGGGCCACGGCGAGCCCGACCGCGAAGAGGGTCCGCCATCCGGCGGCCAGCGCTCCTCCGAGGATCTCGTCCTTGCTCTTGTAGCCGGCCAGGGGCGGGATCCCCGAGATGGCGGCGGTGCCGATCACGAACGTCCAGTACGTCCAGGGAATCCGCTTGCGGAGCCCGCCCATCTTCCGCATGTCCTGCTCGCCGCCCAGGGCATGGATCACGGACCCCGAGCCGAGGAAGAGCAGGGCCTTGAAGAAGGCGTGCGTGAAGAGGTGGAAGATCCCGACCCCGAACGCGCCCACGCCGCAGGCCAGGAACATGTATCCGAGCTGGCTGACCGTCGAGTAGGCCAGCACCTTCTTGATGTCGGTCTGGACGAGGGCGACGGTCGCGCCCAGCACGGAGGTGGCGGCGCCGGTCACCGCCACCACCAGCATCGCGGTCGGCGAGAGGCTGTAGAGCGGGGCCAGGCGGGCCACCATGTACACGCCGGCGGTCACCATCGTGGCGGCGTGGATGAGCGCCGACACCGGGGTCGGGCCCTCCATGGCGTCGGGCAGCCAGACCTGCAGCGGGATCTGCGCGCTCTTGCCGCAGGCCCCGAGGAAGAGGAGCAGGCAGATGGCGGTGATCGGCCCGAACTGCCAGAGCGCCTCCTCGCTCAGCGAAGTCGCGTTGCTGGCGAGGTCGACGAGGTCGAGGGTGCCGATCGTGTGGAAGGCCAGGATCATCCCCAGGATCAGCCCGGCGTCCCCGACGCGGTTCACGATGAACGCCTTCTTGCCGGCGTCGGCCGCGCTCTTCTTCTTGAACCAGAACCCGATGAGCAGGTACGAGCACAGGCCCACGCCCTCCCAGCCCACGAACATGAGGGGGAGGTTGCCGCTGAGGACGAGCAGCAGCATGAAGAACGTGAAGAGGTTCAGGTAGGAGAAGTAGCGGACCTTGTCCTCGTCGTGGGCCATGTAGCCCACCGAGTAGACGTGGATGAGCGAGCCCACCCCGGACACGACCAGCATCATCACCGACGACAGGTTGTCGACCAGGAGGTTGACCTGCACGCGGAACGCGCCCGCCTCGATCCACTCGAACCCGAGGTAGGGCTGGGTGAAGCGCAGGCCGGTGTGGCCTCCCGGGAACTGCATGACGCGGTAGACGGTGGCCACGGAGAGCGCGAAGGATGTCACCACCGTGGAGCAGGCCAGCCAGGCGGCGCCCGTCCCCTCGCCCTGGTCGCGGATGGCGTCGCCGAAGAGGGCGAGCACGGTGAAGCCCAGGAGGGGCAGGAGCAGGATCGCGAACGGGACGGCGTCCGGCCGCGAGCGCAGGAGCCAGGTGCCGGCCCCCACCACCACCGACCAGACGGCCAGCACGACCCAGGGTGACCCGGAGATCCCCGGCGCCGGAGGATGGCCGGGCGCGGGTGGACCGGGAAGCGCGGGGGCGTCGAGAGGCCCGTGGTCGGTCATCCCTACCACTTCATGACGCGGAAGGCGTCCACGTCGAGGGTGTCCTTGCGCCGGTGGATGGAGATGATGATGGCCAGCCCGACCGCGGCCTCCGCCGCCGCCACCGTGAGCACGAAGAAGACGAGGACCTGGCCGTCCAGGTTGCCCCAGGCGCGGCTGAAGGCGATGAAGGCGAGGTTGACCGCGTTGAGCATCAGCTCGACGCACATGAAGATCGTGATGATGTTGCGGCGCAGGAAGACGCCGACCACCCCCACCGCGAACAGGGCCAGGCTGAGCAGGAGGGCGTGCTGGACGAGCTGCGGGCTCACCGTCCTCCCTCCCGCCGGGCCAGGGCGACCGCGCCGACGAGGGAGGCCAGGATGAGGATCGAGGTCGCCTCGAAGACGTAGAGGTACTGGGGGCTGAAGAGCAGTCGCGCCACCGCGCGCGCGGAGGCGTCGAAGCCGCCCGCCATGGGCGTCTTCGCGGCCAGGAGCGCCGACCCGACCTCCGCGGCCAGGAGGGCGCCCAGGGCGAGGGCGACCAGCTTGAAGACGCGCCCCTCCCCTTCCACGCGCGCCTCCGCCTTGACGCTCAGCAGCATCAGGACGAACAGGAAGAGCACCATGATCGCCCCCGCGTACACCACGATCTGGAGGGCGGCGATGAAGGGCGAGCCGAGCAGGCCGAACTCGGCGGAGAGGGCGACGAGGGTGACGATGAGCGCGAACGCGCTGTAGGTCGGGTTGCGCTGGGAGACCATGACCAGGGCCCCCCCGAGGGCCAGGCCCCCGAACGCATAGAAGAGGATGGCGTGGAAGAGGGTCAGGGTCACGAGTGGCGCACCACCAGGATGGTCGCGGCCACGAAGATCCAGAGCGTGGCCAGCGGGACGAGCACCTTCCAGCCGAAGTGCATGAGCTGGTCGTAGCGGAACCGCGGGAGCGTCCCGCGCAGCCAGATGAAGAGGAAGAGGAAGCCGAGCGTCTTGGCCACGAACCACAGCGGCGAGGCGGGCAGGCCGGGAAGGCCGGAGTGCCAGCCGCCCAGGAAGAGGCTCGCGCCCACCGCGGAGGCCGTGATCATGTTGATGTACTCGGCCATCTGGAGCAGCGCGAACCGCATCGACGAGTACTCGGTGTGGAAGCCGGCCACCAGCTCCGTCTCCGCCTCCGGGAGGTCGAAGGGGGTGCGGTTGACCTCCGCCGTGGCCGCCACCAGGAACACCGCGAAGGCGGGGAGCTGGCGGATGGCGTTCCAGTGCCAGATCCAGCCCGCCTGCGAGTCCACGATGTCGTGG
This sequence comes from Vicinamibacteria bacterium, assembly GCA_041481445.1. Taxonomy (GTDB): domain Bacteria; phylum Acidobacteriota; class Vicinamibacteria; order Fen-336; family Fen-336; genus AA29. The sequence continues at coordinate 56,213 of JBGPBV010000002.1, read as the reverse complement.
ATCCGGAACGACCCCGCGACCATGATCAGGGTCACCCAGCTCAGGCCCAGGGCCAGCTCGTAGGAGAACATCTGGGCGGAGGAGCGCAGGCCGCCGATCAGCGTGTACTTGTTGTTGGCGGCCCAGCCCGCGGTCACGATCCCGTAGACGCCCAGGGAAGAGACCGCGAACAGGAACAGCACCCCCACGTCGAGGTCGGCGATCTGGAGCATGATCGGCCGCCCCTTGATGTGGATCGTTCCGCCGTAGGGGACGACGGCGACGGCCAGGAACGCCGTCACCAGCGAGATCGCGGGCGCGGCCACGAAGAGCCAGCGGTTCGCGCCCTCGGGCGTGACCTCTTCCTTGAAGAAGAGCTTGATGCCGTCGGCCACGGGCTGGAGCAGGCCGAAGGGGCCGGTGCGGTTGGGCCCCAGGCGGAACTGCATGAAGGCGAGCAGCCGCCGCTCGACGTAGGTCATGCCCGAGAAGACGGTCAAGAGGATCGCGAAGAGGACCAGCACCTTGGTGACGCTGATCGCGATCTCCTGCTCGAGCGGGCTCAGGCTCATGTCGCGGCCGCCGTCTGGGCCGCCGCCGCCGCGCCCGCCTTCGCCCTGGCCTCCTCGAACGTCCTGGCCACCCGGCGCCAGCAGCCCTTCTGGCGCACGTGGTACTCGTACTCCTCGCGGTACCTGGCCAGGGTGGTGAAGGGCGGAGTGGCGGCGGCGTCGCCGAAGGCGCAGACCGTCTTGCCCGCGATGGAGTCGCAGACCGTGTTGAGCGTCTCCAGGTCGCGCTCCGTCCCCTTCCCCTCCTCGATCTTGTCGAGCAGGCGCAGCAGCCAGCCCGTGCCCTCGCGGCAGGGCGAGCACTTGCCGCAGGACTCGTGCTTGTAGAAGTAGGCGAGCCTGCGCGCGACCCAGACCATGCAGGCGGAGTCGTCGATCACGATGGTGCCCGCCGAACCGAGCATCGACCCCGCCTTGGCGATGGAGTCGAAGTCGAGCGGGACGTCGAGCTGGTCGGCGGTGAACACGGGCGTCGAGGACCCGCCCGGGATCACGCAGCGGAGGCTCCGCCCCTCGCGCAGGCCCTGGCCGAAGTCCTTGCCGTAGACGAGGTCGCGCAGGGTGATCTTGCCCGACGGCGTCTCGAACACCCCCGGACGCTTCACGTGCCCGCTGACGCAGTACAGCTTGGGCCCGCCGTTCTTCTCGACCCCGTAGGAGGCGAACCACTCCGCCCCCCGCTCGAGCAGGATGGGGACGCAGCAGATCGTCTCCACGTTGTTCACGGCCGTCGGGCAGTTGTAGAGCCCGGACACCGCCGGGAACGGCGGCTTGACCCGGGGCTGCCCGCGCTTGCCCTCCAGGCTCTCGAGGAGCGCGGTCTCCTCCCCGCACTCGTAGGAGCCGGCCCCGCGGTGGACGTAGATGTCGAGATCGAGGCCGAGCCCGAGGATGTTCTTGCCGAGCAGGCCGGCCGCGTAGGCCTCCGCGATCGCCTTCTCGAGGACGGCCTTGGCCTCGTAGAACTCCCCGCGGACGTAGATGTAGCAGGTCTTGCAGTTGATCGCGTAGGACGAGACGATGCAGCCCTCGATCAGCGAATGCGGGTCGCGCTCGAGGATCAGGCGGTCCTTGTACGTGCCCGGCTCGCCCTCGTCGGCGTTGACACAGAGGTAGCGCGGCTTGTCGTTCTTGGCCAGGAAGCCCCACTTCAGCCCGGCCGGGAAGCCGGCCCCGCCCCGGCCGCGCAGGTTCGCCTTCTTGACCGCCTCCGTGATCGCGTCCGGCTTGATCTGGAGGAGCTCCTTCAGCCTGGCGTAGCCGCCGCCCTGGCGGTACACGTCGATCGACGCGGAGTCCTTCTTGAAGACGTTGCGGAGGAGGATCGTCTCCCCCGCGCTCGGCGGATAGGCGAACGGCCGCGACGCCAGCGTTCCGGACAGGATCGCGTCGACGTCGTCCACCGTCGCGTTCTCGACCCAGCGGCCGTCCACCTGGCAGGCCACCGCCCCCCCGCAGCCGGCCAGGCACTCGGCGCGATGGACCGTCCACTCGCCGTCGGCGGTGGTCTCGCCCTCGCGGATGCCCAGCCGGTCGCACAGCCTGGCGAGGACGTCGTCCGCGCCGTTGAGCGCGCAGGAGATGTTCGTGCAGACGTCGATGTGCTTCCGGCCCTCCGGCTGGAAGCGGTACATCGTGTAGAAGCTGGCCGTGTCGTGGACCTGGGCCGGCGTCAGCTCGAGCAGCGAGGCCGCGTACTCGATCCCGTCCGGGGTGATGTAGCCCTCCTGCTCCTGGATGAGGTGCAGCGTGGGCAGCAGGGCGGAGCGCTTGACCGGGTACCGGGCCAGGACGCGGTCGAACTCGGCCTTGTTCTCCGGGGTGAATTGCATCGCTTACCAGTCGAGGGCGCCCGCCTTCCAGGCGTACACGAACCCGCCGCCCAGGAGGAAGACGAAGACCGCCATCTCGACGAGGCCGTAGAGGCCGAGCTGCCGGAAGATGAGGGCCCAGGGATAGAGGAAGGCCGCGTCCACGTCGAAGAGGATGAACAGCATGCAGACGAGGTAGAACTTGATCGGGAAGCGCTCGCGCGCGGTGCCGATGGGGGGCACCCCGCACTCGTAGGTCTCGCTCTTGCGCGGGTTGGGACGCGAGCGGCCGAGCAGGCTCGACAGGACCAGCGTGAAGACGGCGAACCCGACAGCCACGCTGCCGAGGATCAGGATGGGGACATAGGAAGGCATTCTGAGCGTGGACTCTCGGCAGTGCCCGAGCCGGGGGACTATAGCTTCGAGCGAAACGGGGTGTCAACAATTCGGCGCGCGCCGTACGATTCGGGGAAGCGCCTTCGAGAAGCGGCAAGAGGAGGTGGCGATGCCGGGCGGGCTGAGGTCCTGGGTGGCGGTCGCGGTCCTGGCCGCGGCTTCCGCCGTCCCCGCGAGCGCGCAGACGAGCGACATCGTCTTCGGCGGATGGACCTGGCGGTCGCCCGACCAGGGGTCTCGCCCGGCCGGCCTCGGCGGCGCATACGTCGCGGTGGGGGACAGCCTCCGGACGGCGGCCGTCAACCCCGCCGGCCTCGCCCTGATCCCCAAGGCCGAGCTCACCGTCGGCATCGGCGGCCTCTGGGTGGGCGCCGCCTACAGCCTGGGACGCGCCACGGCGCCTACCCACGTCCCTCCGACCCCGCCCGCCGAGCCCGTGCCCTGCTCGCCCGTCCGCCGGTCCCGGCCGCTCACGCTCGCCATCTTCGGCGAGCAGGCGGTCACGCAGGACAACCAGGTCGAGGTGGTGCAGGGGCCGGGGCTCTCGGAATCGGGCGTGCTCTCCGCGACGTCGGGACAGATCGGGTTGGGCCTGGCGCGCGGCCTCACCCCCTGGCTGGACCTGGGAGCCAGCTTCGCCTGGCGTCACCTGACGATGGAGGGCCTGACCTCCCAGCGCAACCTCTCCGGCGACGAGCTCTCCCGCGTCACCCTCAGCGGCGACGCCAACAAGGCGCGCGCGGTGGTGGGCGCGTTGCTCACCTTCGGGCCGTCCCGCGATCCCACCGCCCTGCGCCTGGGCGTCGCCTATCACCACGACCTGTTCGACTGGTCGGTCGAGCGCACGGCCATCGACCGCGTGCGGGGCGTGGTGACGAGCGGGCCGGCGACCGTGGACGTCGTCGAGCCGCCCGTCCTGGCCGGTGGCCTGGCCTGGCGCCTCTCCGACGCCTTCCTGGTCACGGCCGAGCTGGACTACATCTGGTACGACCAAGTGCTGAAGGCGCTCGAGCGCAACACGGATGCGGCCACCGCGGCCGGCTTCTCCGTCTCGAATGGGTACGAGCCGCGCTTCGGGATCGAGCTGACCGAGCCGTCGCCGACGGGCGGCTACCTCAAGGTGCGGGCCGGGATCCGGCGGGAGACGTCCGGCCGGCTCGAATACCTCGGCGCGGAGGCCGGACCACGCCAGGCCTTCGTGGCGGCGCCGGCGGCGCTCCGGGCGGCCATCGGCCTGTCGCTCCTGGGCGAGTTCTACGAGAACGCGTTCCGCCTCGACATCGACGTGAGCCAGGTCGCGGTGCAGCGCGTCAGCACGGTCAGCGCGGCCGGGCAGCGGCGCTTCTCGCTCGCCCTCACGGTGAGGATGTGATGCGCGGCGCGCGTCCGCTCACGACCCTCGCCGCCTTTCTCCTCGCCGCCTCCCCCGCCTCCGCCCAGGCTCCTCCCGCCTGCGCGGCCGCCGATGCCTGCAAGGCGGCCCGACGTCCGGGCGAGGTGTCGATCGCGCTGCTCGGGGATTCCGGGTTCGGGGAGGGCGGCTCCTCCGAGTGGGGACCGCACACCCAGGCCGCGATCGCCGCGCGCCTGGAATCGCTGTGCCCGCGGCCCGACCTCGTCTTCTTCCTGGGCGACAACATCTACTGGGGCGGGAGCCCCACGCTGTTCGGGCCGCGCTTCGACACGATGTACCCGGCCCTGCTGGACCCCGAGCACCGGCGCGTGCACGCCGCGCTGGGCAACCACGACGTCAAGGGGTGCCAGGTGGGGGCGGAGCCGGGGTTCGCTCCCGGCCAGACCTGCCTCGACGCGCTCGAGCGCGCGGTGAGGGAGGACGTCCGGCGCGACGGTGCGACGGCGGCGCCGGCCTCGGCCCCGGCCGCGCAGGCGGCGGAGGCGGCGGTCCGGTGGCTGGATCCGGAGGTGCAGGAGCGGGCCTCGCGCGTCCCCGCCGCCGACTGTCCGTCCGCGTTCGACGCCGCCTACGAGCAGGCGCAGGCCGGCGGAGAGGGCCGCGCCTGCTACGCCTCGGCCGCGCTACGGCACAGCCAGTTCGGCTTCCTCCTGCGCGGGCAGACGCCGCTGCGCTACTACACCGTCGACTGGCCGGGCGCCGCCCCCGCGGCGGGCGGGGCGCTCGCGGCCTCGGAGCCCCGCGCGCGCGTCCTGGTCGCGGACTCGAACACCCTCGACGTGCTCGGCGGCAACCTGCCGCCGCCGGCCGGATCCGCGCCGCGCCGCACGGACGCGCTCCAGCTCCTGTGGATGGAGAACCAGCTCCGCACCGCGCCCGAAGGCGCCTGGACCCTCACCGTCATGCACCACCCGGCCTTCAGCCCGCGCGGCTGCGTGTTCCGGCTCCTCGGCAAGTGCATCGGGGGCCACGACGACGAGGAGGGACTGAAGGCGCAGCTCCGCGTGGTCTGGGGGGCGGCGGAGGACGAGCGGTCCAACGGGCCACATCATCCCGACCTCGTGTTCAGCGGCCACAACCACTTCTACGCGCGCACCCGCAGCCTCGACGGTCTCGGCTACCCGGCCACGCAGCCGGGGTCGGGCGTGCGGTACTTCGTGACCGGGGGGGGAGGCGCGCCCCTGTACCGCCAGCAGCCGCTGCACGCACGCTATGCCCGCGGCGGCTCGTTCCACCACTTCACGTACCTCCGTCTGACCGCGGACACCGCGTTCTTCTGGGCCATCGACGACGGCGGCAAGGTCAGGGACTCCGGGTGCTTCCGGAAAGGCGAGGTCCTCGACCGCTGCCTCGCGCGCGGGACGTTCACGAGCGCGACGCTCGTGTGCGGCGATCCGGCCCCCGCGGACGCGAGCTGCCCCGCGCCCGCTCCCTGAGCTTTCCCGCGCCGGGGGTCGCGCGCGGCTGAACCCGCCGGTTCGCCGGAGGCTAGGGACAGGGCCGGTCGGGGTAGACCCAGGCGATGGCATGGCACTGGTGGGCGACGGTCTGGCGAAACAGGTCCGCCATCTCGGGGGTGAGCCGCGCATTCCAATCCGATTCGGCGAGCCGCCATCGCACCGGGCCACGGACCTGGAATCCGTCTTGCGCCCAGGCGCGAGAAGCGCCGATCGAGAGAACGGCCAGCGGAGCGGCCAGGACCGCGGCCGCCACCCCGACCCAGGGCATCCGGCATCGTGAGACGACGGCTCCCACCGCGAACGCCACGGATACGGCACTCAGGTATCCCACGCGGTAGAAGTCCAGCGGCCCCGTCAAGGCGAGGAGAGGCACCACCGTCACCGCCGCCCAGAAGAGCCCTGCCCACGTCATCCGCTGGCCCCGCCGATCGCGACGCGCGGCCCAGAACAGCGCGAGTGGGATGCCGATCCCGGCCCAGAGCCATGCCACCGGCCAGTCCGCCGGCGACATCGCCCACCACGTCTCGTAGGGCAATGGCGCGAACACGGTTGCGTAGAGGCCGGCGATCCGCCGGAGGCCGTCCCCCATCGACAGGCCGTCCCAGGCCCTCCCCGACACCCCGACACACGGCGCCACCAGGCGCTCGGCGAACCGCGTCACCCACAACGCGATGTATCCAGTGGTGACGACGGTGACGATCCACAAGTCCGGCCGGCGGCGGGCCCGATCCTCTCGAGTCAGGAGAAGGCGGTCGAGCAGGAGGGCGACCAGGGGCAGCGAAACGGCCATTTCCTTGCTGCAGAGGGCCGCGCCGCTCAAGGCGCCGACAAGGAGTCGGCGGCGAGCGGAAAAGGTCGGCGCACAGAACACGACGAGCGCGCCCAGGTAGAAGACGGCCATCAGGCTGTCTCCCCGCGCGCTGACCCACGCGACCGTCGACGCGGCGACGGGGTGAGCGGTCCACACGAGCGTCGCGAGCAGGACGGAGCTTCCCGCCAGGCCAAGACGCCGGAGGAGCGCGAGCAGCATGAACGTGGCCGATCCATGCAACGCCAGGTTGGTGAGATGGTAGAAGGCGGTGTGCGCGCCCCAGAGACGGTGCTCGATGGCCCAGGTCAGCGTGACCATCGGGCGGTAGTAGCTTGCCAGCGTGCCCGTGGGGTCGAAGGGCCCCACCAGGGCGCGGAGAAGCTCGCCAACCTTCCAGTCCCTCGCCATCACGTAGTCGTCTTGATGGAAGCCGAAGCCGAGGTCGGGAAGGTGGATCGTCAGCAGCGTGCCCACGACCGCGGCCGTGGCGGCTGCTCTCCGATCCGCGGAGGCGAGCGCAGTGGCCCAGAGGATCACCAGCGCCGCCGCTCGCAGGCCGTCACGCGTCGGGCCTTCGGCCCTGAGCGCAGAGGACGGGTCGATCAGGGCCATCCAGAGCGCGGCCGTCCCCAGGGTGGACAGCACGGCCCATGCGACCGCCGCCCAGAGCGGACCACGGCGGAGCGCCGTCATCAGGACGAAGAGCCCGACCGCCCCCGGCAAGGCGCACGCGACGGCCATCGTCCAGTCCGCGTGACGGTGCAGCACGATGCTCGACACCCGGAACAGGCCGCTGGCTTCCAGGCGTAGATCGAGCTGCCGCGATCCCGGCGCGACCGGCCATTCCAGCGACGTGAAGGACGTGTCGAGCACGGCCGTTCGGCTCGGACCCGCCGTGGATCCCACCACCGTCACGGGGGCGCCGGGACGGCGCGCCGCCGCCCTGATGGTGAGGCGGCCCGAACGGCCGTCGAGAGAGTGAAAATGGATGAGGGCGCGGCGATCCGCCCCCAGGACGCCCTTCTGGCCGCTCCGGTACAGCCCCTCCGAAACGGCGCGCCAGTCGCCCCGCGGCGCGACGTCCACGTCGGCACAGACCATCCAGCCCGAGAACAGCCCCGCCACCGCCACCGCAGCCACCGCGAACGCCTTGGGGGGGCTGACCACGCCCTTCACCCTTCGCCGGACACGGAAGTGTATCGCGCGGCCGTTGCCCGTTCCGCGCTGAGCCCCCATACTCTGCGGCGGATGCGGCGGACGAAGATCGTGGCCACCATCGGGCCCGCCTCGCGCGACCGGGAGAGGCTCGAGCAGCTCGCGCAGGCCGGCGTCGACGTCGTCCGGCTGAACTTCTCGCACGGCGAGCCCGAGGAGCACCTCCAGGTGATGCGGGCCGTGCGCGAGATCGAGGTCGGCCTCGGCCGCCCGATCGCGCTGCTGCAGGACCTCTCCGGCCCCAAGATCCGCGTGGGCCGCCTCCGCGGCGGCCAGCCCGTCGAGCTGCGCACGGGCGCGCGCGTCGCCATCACGACGGACGAGTCGATCGAGGGGACGGCGGAGCGGATCTCCACGACCTACGACCCGCTGCCGCGCGACGTCTCGCCGGGCGACCGCATCCTCCTCGACGACGGCAACCTGGAGCTGCGCGTGGTCAAGGCCGCGCTCGAGCAGGTCGAGTGCGAGGTCGTCCACGGCGGTTCCCTCAAGCCGCACAAGGGAATGAACCTGCCGGGCGTGAAGCTCTCCACGCCGGCCCTGACCGAGAAGGACCGGCGCGATCTCGCCTTCGGGGTGAGCCACGGCGTGGACTACGTGGCCCTGTCCTTCGTGAGGCGGGCCGCGGACGTGGAGGAGTGTCGCGCCCTGGTCCGCTCGCTGGGCGGCACCTGCCCGGTCATCGCCAAGATCGAGAAGCGCGAGGCCATCGAGGACCTCCCCGCGATCCTCAAGGCCACGGACGGGGTGATGGTGGCCCGCGGCGACCTCGGGGTGGAGCTCTCGACGGAGGAGGTCCCCACCCTGCAGAAGCGCATCATCGACATGGCCAACGGCGCGGGCAAGGTCGTGATCACGGCCACCCAGATGCTGGAGAGCATGGTCGAGAACCCCCGCCCCACGCGGGCGGAGGCCTCCGACGTGGCCAACGCCATCCTCGACGGCACCGACGGCTGCATGCTCTCGGCGGAGACGGCCTCCGGCAGCTACCCCGTGGAGTCGGTGGCCACGATGGCCCGCATCGCCCTCTACACCGAGGAGCACCGGGGAGCGTTCCGCGCCCCCGCCCGGGTCACCATGGACGGCGCCTCGATCGTGGCCCGCAGCCTGGCCCGCGTGGCCAGCACGGTCGCGGAGGAGCTGGGGTGCAAGCTGATCGTCGCCTTCACGGAGTCGGGCACGACGGCGCAGCTGCTCTCGACCTACCGGCCGCGCGCCCCCATCGCCGCCATCACCTACAACGAGGACACCTACCGCCGACTGGTCCTGTGGTGGGGGGTGGTGCCCGTAAAATCCGGCTTCGCGGAGACGACCGACGACATGATCGTGAAGGGGGTGGAGCTGCTCAAGGCGCAGGGCCTCGTCGCCACCGGCGACATGATCCTGATGCTGGCCGGGCACAGCCATACCGCGGGAGCGACGAACATGCTGCGGGTGCACACGATCTCGTGACGGCCGTCCGCCGGCCGCCCACCGCCGACCTGGCCCGGCTCTCACTGCTGGCCGCCCTGCTCGGAGCCGCTCTCCCGTTCGCGGCCTGTGCCCATCACACCCACTACCAGTTCCCGCCCGCCCAGACGCCGCCCCCCGGCCTCGTCGAGACGGGGATCGCCTCGTGGTACGGCCCCGGTTACGACGGCAAGAAGACGTCGAGCGGAGAGCGCTTCGACCAGGACGCCCTGACCGCCGCCCACGCCTCCTGGGCCTTCGGGACCCGCGTGCGGGTCACTTTCCTGGGCACGGGCAAGAGCGTGGTCGTGCGCATCAACGACCGGTTCCCCAACCACAAGGGCCGGGTGATCGACCTCTCGCGGGCGGCGGCCCGGCAGATCGGGCTGATCGGCCCGGGCACGGGGCGGGTCCGGCTCGAGATCGTCGGCTGAGCCGGACGCGGATCAGCGCAGGCGGACGGTGGCCCCCACCGTGAGGCCCCATTCCCCGTCGGTCTCGAGCAGCCCCCTCCTCACCGCGGCGTCGCCTCGAACACGCCCCGAGCCCAGCCGCACCCCTGCCCGCAGCTCGCTGTGCGGGTCCGCGCCGGGCATGCCCTTTCCGGCCAGGCCGGCCCATTCGGCCACGATGGAGAGGCCGGGGCTCGTTCGGTAGGCGGCGGCGAGGCCGTAGGCGAAGAAATCCCGCTGCTCGTGCGGGCGGCCCACCTCGTCGTACAGGGCCAGGCCCGCGTTGCCGTGCAGGGTCAGGCCTCCGAGGCTCTTGCTGACCAGGGCCTGGGCGAACATCCGCAGCGCGTTCGGACCGAGGCCGTTGCCGTAGCTGGTCTCGGGCAGGAACACGCCGAAACGCGCGCCGAAGGCCGGGTGGCCGCCCGCGTCGTCGGCGAAGCGCACCTTCGCGCGCAAGGCGACGTCGCCGAAGTCGGACACGCTGCCGAAGGTCGGGTCGTCGCTCTGGCCGACCCGCACCGTCCATTCCAAGTCGATCTCGACGTTGTCGGACGGTGAGTGCACGAGGCGGAGAACCGGGGCCGCCCAACGGTCGCGCGGCTGGCGGGTCAGGAAGTTCGGCTCGTCGCCGATGGCCTCCGCCGCCACCTCGAGGACGAGGGTGCCCTTGGGCGCCGTCGTCGCCTCCTCCGTCTGCAGGGGCAGGGTCTGGGCGCCGGCACCGGCCGCGCTCGAGACCAGGACGGCGACAAAGGCGACGACCTTCAGGGTGGTTCTCATCGGTTGGCCATTCTAGTGCGGACGACGCCCGCCACCCGGTGGCCCATTGACCTCCCCCTCTCGCGGGCGTACAAAGCCCGCCGGAGGAGCCCATGGCAATCTCGGTGAAGAAGATCACGCTGTGGCGCCGGGAGATCGACGACCGTCCCGGCAGCCTGGCCCAGGTGCTCTCGCCGCTCGCGGATGCGGGGGCGAGCCTTCAGGTGGTGATGGCTTACCGCTATCCGGAGCCGGCGGGCCGGGCCGCCGTCGAGCTGGCGCCGCTGGCGGGCAAGAGGGCCTCCGCCGCCGCGCAGGGCGCGGGCCTCGCCCCGGCCGCGATCGCCGCCCTCCTCGTCCAAGGGGACGACCGGCCGGGCCTGGGGCAGGTCCTCTCCGACTCCATGGGCCAGGCCGGCATCAACCTCCACTTCCTGATGGCGCTCGTGTCCGGGCGCCGCTACACGTCGGTCTTCGGTTTCGGCTCCAACGCGGACGCCGACCGCGCGGTGCCGATCATCAAGAAGGCCGGGGCCGGGCGGCCGGCGCGCAAGGCCTCCGGCGGCCGGGCGCGCAAGCGCTCGTCCGGCAAGGGACGAACGAAGCGTCGCTGACCTCGCGCGCGACCTACCGTCGGGCGCGACTCCGGCCCCTATAATCGATCGTGGCCCATCCCGCCCGCCGGGTCGCGCCGACGGGGTCGCGCGGCAACACCTATTCCCCCCAGCGGCTGCGGCTGGTCCTCATCCTGCTGACCGCGGTGACGCTGCCGGTCGTGATCGGCTGCTCCGTCGTCATCTACTACTACCTGAAGTTCAACGTGATGGTCGACCGCCGCCTCCAGGGCGAGCGGTGGCAGATCCCGGCCCGCATCTTCGCTCGTCCCCTCGTGCTGCGCCTGGGGATGCCGATGACGGTGCGCTCGTTCGTGAACGTGCTCAACGGCCTCAAGTACGAGGAGAAGGACGACATCCCGGCCGCCCCCGGCGAGTTCGCGGTGGGGGCGCGGACGGTCACCTTCACCCCGCGCGGAGCCACGCCGGGCGAGGCCGTGCTCGTGGACATCGACAAGGAGCGCATCAAGGAGATGCGCGGCCTCGCCACCAAGCGCAGCTACGCGACGATGACCCTCGAGCCCGAGCTCATCACCTACCTCTTCGACGAGTCGCGGGAGAAGAAGCGCACCGTCCACTTCGAGGAGTACCCCGACCACCTCGTCAAGGCCGTGCTCGCCATCGAGGACCGCCGCTTCTTCAGCCATCCCGGCCTCGACCCCTTCCGGATCGTGGGGGCGGCCGTGCGCAACATCAGGGCCGAGTCCTACATCCAGGGCGGCAGCACCATCACCCAGCAGCTGGTCAAGAACTTCTTCCTGACCCCCGAGAAGAGCTTCCGCCGCAAGGCGCAGGAGGCGCTGCTCGCCTTCGTGCTGGAGCGTCGCGCGAACAAGAAGGACATCCTCGAGCTGTACCTCAACGAGGTGTACCTGGGCCAGGTCGGCTCCTTCAGCATCAGCGGGATGGGCGAGGCCGCGCGGATGTACTTCCACAAGGACGTGGGCAACCTGACCCTGCCGGAGTCGGCGCTCCTGGCGGGGATGATCCAGTCGCCCAATCCCTACAACCCCTACCGGCACGTGAAGCGCGCCACCGAGCGCCGCAACCAGGTGCTGCGCGCGATGGTGGAGTCGGGCTTCGTGGACGCGGCGGCGGCGGAGGGCGCCATCGCCCAGCCGATCCGCGTGGAGAACGTGTCGCTCGACAGCTCCGACGCGCCGTACTTCGTCGACCTCGTGAAGCAGCAGCTCTCCGAGCGCTACGACCAGAAGGACCTCGCCACCCAGAACCTGGCCGTCTACACCTCCCTCGACCTGTCGATGCAGGCCCTCGCCCAGGACGTGCTGAGGGAGGGCCTGGCCAAGGTCGACAAGATGATCAAGCGCAAGGACCATCCGCCCGTTCAGGGGGCGTTGATCGCGATGGAGCCTTCCACGGGCGCGGTGCTCGCCCTGGTCGGCGGGCGCGACTACACTCAGAGCCAGTACAACCGCGCCACCACCGCCAAGCGCCAGCCCGGCAGCACGTTCAAGCCGTTCGTGTACCTGACGGCGTTCGAGACGACCTTCGACGACCCCGCCCTGCCGCCGATCACCCCCGCCACCGTGGTCGAGGACGCGCCCACCGTGTTCCTCTTCGGCAAGCAGGAGTACGCGCCCCAGAACTACGAGAACGACTACAAGGGGTACGTCACCCTGCGCACGGCGCTCGCCCACAGCCTCAACAACGCGACGGTGAAGGTGGCGGAGATGATCGGCTTCGAGCGCATCGCCGACCTCTGGAACCGCCGCTTCGGCATGGCGGACAAGGTGCAGCCCTTCCCGGCCGTCTCATTGGGCGCGTTCGAGGCCACGCCCCTGGAGCTGGCCACCGCCTACAACATCCTCGCCAACATGGGCCTCAAGGTGCCGCCGGCGACGGTCCTCAAGGTCGTGGACGAGAAGGGCACCACGATCGAGCAGCACTACCCCAGCCCGCCCCGCGTGGCCCGGCCGGAATCGACCTTCCTGGTCGTCAACATGATGCGCAGCGTCATCAACAACGGCACCGCCGCCGCCGCCCGCTCCATGGGCTTCACGGCGGACGCCGCGGGCAAGACGGGCACCACCAACGACCTGCGCGACGCCTGGTTCGCGGGGTTCACCCCCGACCTGCTCTGCGTGGTCTGGATCGGCTTCGACGACAACACGCCGACGGGCTTGAGCGGCGCTCGGGCCGCGCTTCCCCTGTGGGTCGAGTTCATGAAGGGCGCCCAGGCGGGGATGCACGGCGAGAAGTTCGAGCCGCCGCCGGAGAACGTGATCTTCGTGGACGTGGACAAGCAGACGGGCCTGCTCGCCACGCCGTCCTGTCCCGAGGTGATCTCGGAGGCTTTCGTGGCGGGAACGGAGCCGCGCGAGTACTGCTCGATGCACTCGGGGTACGGCACGTCCTCGTCGCCCTACGGCCAGGTCCAGCCCTCGCCGGCGATCCGTTAGCCCCGCGCGGTCGTGCTCTGCTTGACCCCCCTCCACGCGATTCGCTAGACTGACTTCTCGGTCCCTGGGCGCTTAACTCAGCGGTAGAGTGCCACCTTCACACGGTGGAAGTCGTAGGTTCGAATCCTACAGCGCCCACCATCCTTCAATGATTTAGGGGCTCCACTCCATCAACTTGGGTCCAGGTTGGGTCCAACTTGGGTCCAGACTCGCCGGCGCCTGCGAGTGCAGTGGACCCAAACGCGTACGCGACCAGGGGGAACTTGGGGGTTGGGCGGCAACGAGGAATGCCGACGTGGCGCACGGTGAGCCCGATGTCTCCATCCGAGCTACTGCGTGATCAGAGCGACGCGATTGGCGGTTGTCAGAACGCTCACGAATACCGGCGGCCGCTGCGCAGCCGCGCGGCGTGGCGGCTGATCGCAGGTCAAGGTCGAAGGGCGCGCGCCCCCCCTTCCGCTCGATTTCTTCGCGGCCGGCTTTCGGAACGACGGGGACCGCGTTCGCCCTGCGGCGTAGCCGGTGCTGGCGGCAACGCGCAGTTCCATTCGCTGCCCGCGTCGACTTTGCTCCAAATCGTCAGCCGATCTCGGACTCCGCGACGTGCGCGGCCGCGGACGCGTCGAACCGTCCGATTGTCAAGGGGTTTTTACGGCTTGACGTAAGAATCCGATCGTCCTTCTCAGGACTCCGAATGATTCTCGAAATGTTCGCCCGCCATCCTGCCAAGGCAAGGCAAATCGCTTGCGTTCGGTCGCTGGCTCTCGAATGCCTATTCATCGATTTGTCCGCGCTCGAAATCGGAGACGTGGCGGTAGCCACAACGTTCTCTGCGGGTGGAGATACGAACCTGCCCACGGGCGCAATGAGATCTGTCAGAGCGACCGCCCCCAGATCCCCGATGATCACCTCTGCCAGCTCGGACGCCGTCACGTCCGGCATCTCGCCCGTGGACGCGTTCACGACGGGCCGTCCCCGCTCACCGAAGCACGCGCCCTGACGATCCGCTCGACCGGCGGAACTCTCGTGAATGGCCAACATGGCGATTGCCTCCGTGCTCACACGAATATCGGCGTTCACGAAGACGGCGACAAGCTCCGTTCGGGCGAGTCGATGCACCTCGAAATCGTCGCCACCGGGACTCACTCGGCCTGACCGGCCACCCTTTCGGGTCGCATGGTGCAGGACCGGCTCGGGAGTTCATCTGGATTGGCACCTTGAACGGGCTGAACCGCTACGACGGGTATCGCTTCAAGATCTACAAGCCCGATCCGAACAACCCGAACAGCTTGGGCGGCCTCAGAGTCTTTGCGATACACGAGGACCGATCCGGGATCTTATGGGTCGGCGTCGATCAGGAGCTGCACCGATTCGATCCCGTGACCGAGACGTTCACCCGCTTTCACGCCGATCCTGGCAATCGCGATAGTCCCTCCGGGTACCTGGAACACATGACCCAATCAGACTTACCGGCTGGTGGTTCGGCTCCTCTTCTGCGGTTCGAGCAGCTCGAGCGCATGGCGGATGGGGACGCCGAAAGAGCTGCCCGCGAACTTCGTGAGGACGGCGTACTCCACGGCGATCACCTTGCCGTTCCGGTTGAGCACGGGGCCGCCGCTGCCCCCCTGCGTAGTGGGCGCGTCGAACACGACGTCCGTTCGGGTGATGTCCCCGATGTGGCCCTGGGTGGCGGAAGGGCGGATCAGAGCCGCCTTGCCCAGCGATTCCGTGACGGGTTGCCGGAGCTTCTCGGAGAGAATCTGGCGCACGACGGCGCCATCGGCCTTGGCGAGGAGGGCGTCGAGGCCGGTGGGATAGCCGAGCAGTACGACCGGGTGGCCGGGGATCGCCCCCTCGCCTGTCACGTCCAGGGCGAGGACGGGGATGGGACGCTCACGCAGCTCGAGCCGGACCACGGCCAGGTCCACTGTCTCGGACACGCGCTCGGTCGAGAGCTCGAAAGGCTCGGCCTCGTTGGGGAAGAAGGCCCGGAAGACCGCGAAGCGGGGCTCCATCCCCTCCCCTCGCAGGCGCTCGGCGGTCTCGTCGTTCCACCAGGGCTCGGCCACGTGCCGGTTGGTGAGGAGCAGGCCTCGTCTGTCCACCAGAAAGCCGGTGCCGAAGAACTCCTGCGTAAAGAGAGGCCCGGTCGCGTCGGGGGAGAGCACGGGCGAGCCGTCCTCCTGGTGCCGGGGCTGGCCGTCGTCGTCCAGGGAGACGCGGAGGGGACGTCCCTCCGCGTCGTAGAAGGCGTAGCGGCCCTCGATGAGCGCTACCCCGCCCGCGAAATCGCGGATGATTCGCTCTCCCGCCGCGCATTCGGCCTCCAGGGCGGCGATGCGCTTGCGAGTGGCCTCGAGGTCGGCGCGCACCCACTTCTCTGCCGCCTGGTCCTCCAACCGCTTCCTCTCCTCGCCCTCGCGCCGCCGTTCCCCGGCGATGCGGTCTCGGAACTGCCTTTGGTCCTCGCGGGCCTGCGCCACCGCATCGCGGAGCTGCTTCACGTCCATGCGAAGCTCGCGGTCCCGCCACTGCCCGTAGACCAAGGTGGTCGCGGCCAGCCCGAGGATCCCGGCCAAAACCATGCGGAAGATGCCCCGAGTGCCCGCCCGGGCGGCGGCGATTTCGTTGGTGGCCAGCATCGCGATAGCCCTCCCTGCTGAGGCAGAGAATCGGCGTTCACGACGGAGCCAACAAGCTCCCTTCGGGCACCTCCATACGCCCAGAATCGTCGTTGGACACTCACTTCGGGGGCTGGCGGGCCACCCTCTGGAGTGGCGTCGGGGGCTTCCAGCCAGAGGTTGACGACGGCCCGCGGTGGGCCTGCTCAACGTGGTGGTTCGGGGCGGATGGACGACTCGAAACTCAGGCTACGTACGAGCGACGTCGTTCCAGGCTAGCTGTAGCGGGCGCCTGCGGGTGCAGTGGACCCAAACGCGTACGCGGCCCTGACCAGCTAGGAATGAGGACCCGCGGCGATGGAGGGGCGCGACGTGGCGCAATCGGGAGGCCATTAGAATGGCATTCACGAGGTCACTGGTTCGATCCACGTCAGCTCCACCATCCCACAAGAACTTAGCGGATCCGTAACTCTTCCTCGGACGGTCGGGGTCTAGCGGGGGTCTAGTTTGGCGGTGGGCTCGCGTCCACGACCGAGTGATGGCTACCTAGCTCGGAGCCGAGTGGCCGCCCCTGACGCGCCGCACCCACAACTCGAGCCACCGCGGGCAGTCCAGGATCGTGCAGCGCCCCGGCGACAGTCCGACCAGGAGGCGCACCGCGGCATCGTCGATCTGGTCGACCTCGGACAAATCGAGAACGCTGAGGCCGCCATCCACCGCATCGAGGAGGATCCGGATGCCATCGCCCGACAGCGACCCGATGACGCGCGCCTGCCCCGGCGCGTCCGGCTCGTGGACGATCATGAGCCGCCCGCCTTGCCGCGCGTCCTGGGGACTCGAGGCGAGCGGTCCCGGTACCGCCACGGCCGGCCGACGAGGCCTCCTCAAATCAGTTCATCCACGATGCCCATCCTCTTCGGCATGGCGGATCGCAAGTCTCGTGCCGCTCGCATGCGCGGTGGACACCGCGCGCACCCGTTGAAGCGCGTGACCTTGCGGTTTGGCCGCCCACCGAACATCGCCGTCGTCGTTGCGAAATCACAGCCAGACCACGCACGGCCGGGGGGCCCCGATGTTGGCGACGCCGGCGCGGCTGCCGGCTTGCATCGGGGGATGAATGGGTTTACTTAGGCCAGTCATGGACGGCGCGTGGCAGGGTGAGGAGAAGTACCAGGCTCTTCTCGCCGTTGCGCAGGCGGCGAACTCGCGCCGCGAGCTGTCGAGCGTGCTCGACGTCGTGGCGAGCGCGCTCGAAGGGCACGTGCCGATCGATTTGATCGGCGTCGTCACCCACGGCCCCGAGACGGTCCGGGCCCGCGCGATCTACCACCGCAGCGCTCCGCGGGCCTCCGGCGAGAGCCAGAAGGCCTTCGTGCGGCGGTTCTCGGAAGCAGCCGGTGCCACCGGGGCCGAATGGAAGCACACCCCGTTCCTGCGCGACGCCATGGAGCGCGACCGCCGGACGCTGGTCCTCGACCACCTCAGCACCGACAAGCGTGTCGCCGGGCCCGGTGTGACGATTGCCGGCGCCGAGTGCGCGGTGTGGGTGCCGCTGACCATGGGCGAAGAGTTCGTCGCCGCGATGATCGTCGCCCGCACGAAGCCGTCACCCTTCACGCCCGACGAGGTACGGGTCCTCGAAGACGTGGCCCGACCGGTCACCACCGCGGTGCGAACGCGCTCGCGTTCGAGGAGATCGAAAAACTCCGGTCCCAGCTTGAGGACGAGAACGTCGCCTTACGGGAGGAGATCACCGCGACGGCGGCGGCGGGCGGGGTGATCGGGAGTTCTCCGAAGCTGCGCGAGGTGCTGGAGCGGGTCGCCCGCGTCACGGCGACCGACTCGACCGTGCTGATCACGGGCGAGACGGGCACGGGAAAGGAGCTCCTCGCCCGCGCGATCCACGCCGGATCGCCGCGCGCCAAGCGCGCCATGGTGAAGGTCAACTGCGCGGCGCTGCCCGAGGGCCTCGTCGCTTCGGAGCTGTTCGGGCACGAGAGAGGCGCTTTCACCGGCGCGCTCGAACGGCGCCGCGGCCGCTGCGAGCTGGCCAACGGCGGCACCCTCTTCCTCGACGAGGTCGGGGAGCTGCCGCCGCCCGTCCAGGTCGCCTGCTGCGCGTCCTGCAGGAGCGCGAGTTCGAGCGCGTGGGCGGCAGCGAGACGCTGCGGACGGACGCGCGCGTGGTCGCCGCCACCAACCGGAACCTGGAGGAGTCAGCGCGCGAGGGGAAGTTCCGCCCCGACCTCTTCTTCCGGCTCAACGTCTTTCCGATCCGCGTGCCCGCGCTTCGCGAGCGCGCGGAGGACATCCCGATCCTCGCCGAGTACTGGATGAGCCGGCACTCGCGAACCGTCGGCAAGACGATAGGCGGGATCGACGAATCGGCCATGGCCGCGCTGTGTGCGTATCCCTGGCCCGGCAACATCCGTGAGCTGCAGAACGTGGTCGAGCGCGCGGTGATCCTCGCTCGGGGAAACGTGCTCGGCCTGGGCGACTTCGAGCTTCCCCACCTCTGTTCCGACGTCGTTCCCCCGAAGCCGGAGCGTCCGCGCGACGAGCGTCAGGAGATCGAACGAGCGCTGGCGGCCAGCCGCGGCCGGGTGTACGGCGTCGAGGGAGCGGCGGAGGCGCTTGGCGTCCCGCCCAGCACGCTGGAAGCGCGCATTCGCCGGCTCGGGATCGACAAGAACGCGTTCCGCCGCCGCGCGCCCCGTCCGTAGCGCAGGTGCTGACCCCACGCTGACGACGTCGCGCTCGTCACGCTCCTAACTCAAGCGCTCCCGTCATCGGCGTCTCAGAAGAGTGTTTTCTTGATGAGGGGCGCAATCGTGGGCGTCACTTGCAGCTGGACATTCCATCTCGGACCGGCGGAGTTCGGCCGAACCGGGTAGTACTGGAACTGCAACTGGAACAACGTCGGAGTGCGTCCGCATTTGCACATCTTTCCCACCTGCGGCCCGATCGCGAGTGCCACGCCGTCATCGTCGCGCGCCTCCCAATCCACCGAGAGGTTCGGCTGGGTTCCGACCGTCCATCCGTTGGCAAAGGCGTGGGTGAAGTTGAAGACCGTGTTCATCTGGTTCGTCTTCCGGCCGTCTCCGCCGACCTTGAACCACTGCTGCACGAAGGCATAGGCGATGAAGTCCTCGCCCAGCAACGTCAGCCCCAGGTCAGGACCGACCTGCCATGTGTCCTGACCGAGCTCCCGCTGTGATGCCGTCGGGAGAATGAAGGTGGGGCCTCCGCCGAGGACCACCCGGCCCCCGAACAGCGGGTGCGCCGCGGCAACTCCCAGCACGGTGTCGCCGAACCCGGTGGTGCGGTCACGCGCGCCATCTTCATCGAGGTGGGGCTGGGAATTGAAGATGGTCACGACCGGACGCAAATACAACCCCCACGCCTCGGTGAGCCTCAAGCTCACCAGCGGCTCGAACGCCAGATTGCTCTGCATCCGACGTCCGCGATCGAGGGGCAATTCCGTCCAATTGTTGTTCTGCTGTATCTGCATCAGCCAGCCGCTGGAGAACGGGTTGGTCGCCTCTCGCGCCAGCGCGGCCGCGGACTGCTCCTGATCTTCCGACTGCTGCGTCCCGTGGGTCGTCGTCGCCTGCGTCTGCGCCCGCGCCGGCCTGGCCGCGCACACACTCGCGAGAACGAGACCGAGAATCGTCATGACCGTCTGCCGTGCCATCTTCAAACCCTCCCGTCCATGTCCACGCGCGTCGTCGGGATGTCCGAGGACCGCGATGGACGTATCCGGGCCGAGTGCGTAGCAACGGCGATGCCGGCGCGCGACGCCTCGTGAGTGCGCCAGGATCAGCGCGGGTCGTCGCCAGTGGAACCGGCGTCAGCGTGTGATTCGCGCGGTGTTTGCGCTAGGGACCGTCGGCGGTGAGCGCCGGCGCCCCTCGCCCCACGCATAGGCACCGCGCGATGCGCAGCTCGCGCTCGTTGTGGAAACACAACGACCACGGGGCCTGAGCCGCTTCCCAGCGTCTCGATCGCTCCCAGGCGACAGCTACGGACACGCGGGTGAGCGGCGTCAGGCCACAGCGGGCGGCCCGTCGGATGATGAGCACGGGCAAGGAGTTCTGCGCCCCCATAGACCCACAACGGCTTCGGCGGCAGCGCCGATTCTGAAGCGGTCACGCTGCATCGCGCGCCGCGGCATCGCCGTTGCTATCTCACGTGACCGTCCGGACCTCCCAACGAGGTTCGCAGAACAGTGACGTCGCGGCGATCGCGACGTCCGTGGAGATGATCATGTGGCGGTTCGCAAAGCTTGCCCGGTCCCTGGCGCTGAGCGCTTTCGCGGCCGGCGTGATTTCGGTGGCCGCGCCGTGCGCGGCGCAGGAAGCGGATCCACCTACTTCACCCGATGTCGGGGGTGGACCGGGACCCGGCCGTGGCTCGCTCTTCGCACCCTCGGCCTGGCTGGTGCTGAACACGCCGGTGCAGAAGGACATCGCCTTCAAGGCCTACGGGTTCTACATCGGCGCGTTGCAGACTCCAGTCGTTCAACTCGACCTCCCGATCCGGACGACGAAGTTCCTGACCATCACCCCCAGCTACATGTACTACTCCGTTCCCGCGAGCGGGCTCGACAAGCTGCCGCTGCAGCCGGGAAGGTTCACCGACAGCTACGGCGAACACCAGTTGCGCGTCGACGGCACGGCCGGATTCGCGTTCGGCAAGCTGGAGATCTCCGTCCGCAACATGTACGTCCGGAGGTTCCGTCCGACGCCCGCGAACGGGATCAATCGCTATCGCGGTCGAGTTGCGGTCGCCTATCCCCTGGCCGTCCACAGGCACACCCTGAAGCCCTTCGCCTCCTACGAGACCTTCTACGAGCACATCGGCGGCTGGAACCGGACTCGTCTCTGGTCGGGGGTGACGGTGCCCGTCAACAAGCGTCTGGCCGTTCAGCCTTCATACCTGTGGGAAAGCAGTGACGGCAGCCGAAACATCCATTACCTGTTGCTCGGCCTGAGCGTCAACACGCGATCGGGCCGTTAGTCATCGTCAACTCTCTTGAAAGGAAACCAGTCATGTCGAAAGTCTTGAGACGCGGAACCGCAGTGCTCGCGGGGATGGTGGCCAGCCTGGCGCTGGTCACGAGCGCGCTGGCTCAGATGCCCACGTCGCCCTGGAAGAAGGGCGCACCATTCCCGGAGCCGGACGAAGAGCTCTACGGCGTTCCCGTGAGCGGCAAGCTCTACGTGTTCGGAGGCTTTGGCGGGGGCAAGGCCCCAGGCATCGCCTACGAATACAACCCGGCTACCGACCGGTGGACGAAGAAGGCGTCGATGCCGCGGCCGGCCCACCATCCGGCCCTGGCCGCTGCGAACGGCAAGATCTACGTGATGGGCGGCTTCGTCCCTCCGAGCGCCACCGCCATCCCCGTCGGCGGGGCGTGGGAACCCATCGACAACGCGTGGGAGTACGACCCGGCCGCCGATTCGTGGAAGCCGTTGCCCCCGCTGCCGGGCAAGCGCGGTTCCGCGATCGCCGCGGAAGTGGGCGGCAAGATCTACGTGATCGGCGGCGCCACGACGGTGGAAGGGTCAAAGGACCCCTTCTTCACGTTCTTCGGGCCGGCTCGCGTTCTGGGCACCAACGACGTCTATGACCCCGCCACGAACAAGTGGGAGAGCCGGGCGCCGATGTCGGTGCCGCGCAACCACGCCTTCAGCGGCGTCGTCAACGGCAAGATCTACGTCATCGGCGGCCGCACCGGCCACGCGTTCATCCTGTCCGCCACGAACACGGACGTGGTGGAGGAGTACAACCCGGTCTCCAACACCTGGAGTATGCCGAAGGAGCGGATGCCCACCGCTCGCAGCGGAGGCGCTTCCGGCACGGACGGCCGCCGGATCTACGTGGCCGGAGGTGAAGTCACCACCAAGGAGCTCGTCGCCGCGTTTCGAGCCATCGAGGCTTACGACCCCGCGACGAATTCGTGGAGCACGCTGCCTTCCATGCCCATGCCGCGCCACGGCGTCGCCGGCGCGGTGATCGGCAATCGCTTCCACCTGGTGAGCGGGATGATCCAGTCGGCGGGGGCGATGACGTTCCTCGATCCGACGCTCGCCGCGCACACCGCAATGCACGACATCCTCGAGCTGCAGTTCGGCGCGATTCCGCCGACGGCGGCTGCGGATGGCACGGCGCCGGCACCTTCCCAGGCCCGGTAACCGATCAACCCTCATCAATCGCTTTTTGAAGGAGATCTTCATGTCGAGAGTGTTTCAAAGGGTAACCGCACTGGTTGCCGGGACGATCGCCAGCCTGGTGTTCGTCACGACCGCGCTGGCTCAGATGCCGGCATCGCCCTGGAAGAAGGGCGCACCGTTCCCGGAGCCGGATGAGGAGCTCTACGGCGTGGCCGTGAACGGCAAGCTGTACGTGATGGGCGGCTGGGACGACGGCAAGGCGGGGGGCGTCAACTACGAGTACGACCCCGCCACCGACAAGTGGACGAAGAGGCAGCCGATGCCCCGGCCGGCGCACCATTCAGCGCTGGCCGCGGCGAACGGCAAGATCTACGTGATGGGTGGCTTCGTGCCGGCCACGGACACGGCTCTCCCGCTCGGTGCCGCCTGGCAACCCATCGACAACGCGTGGCAATACGACCCCGTCGCCGATACCTGGAAGTCGCTGGCGCCGCTGCCCACGAAGCGCGGGTCGGCGGTGGCCGTCGAAGCCGGCGGCAAGGTCTACACGATCGGCGGCGCGACGACGATGGAAGGGCCGGTCACCGATGATTCGCGCGGCCGTCTCGGCGAATCGAAGAAGGACGATCAGTTCTTCTCCGCCTTCGGCCCCGCCCGCGTCCTCAGCGTCAACGAGGTGTACGACCCCGCGACGAACAAGTGGGAGCGCCGCTCCCCGATGTCGGTGCCGCGCAATCATGCCTTCGCCGGTGCGGTCAACGGCAAGATCTACGTCATCGGCGGCCGCACGGGCCAGGCGTTCATCCTGTCCGCCACGAACACGGACGTGGTGGAGGAGTACAACCCCCTCTCGGACACGTGGAATGTTCCGAAGGAGCGGATGCCGACCGCTCGCAGCGGAGGCGTCTCCGGCACCGACGGCCGCCGGATCTACGTGGCCGGGGGTGAAGTCACCACCCAGCAGCTCGTCGGCGCGTATCGAGCCATCGAGGCCTACGACCCGCTGACGAATTCGTGGAGCACGCTGCCCTCAATGCCCATGCCGCGTCACGGCGCCGCGGGTGCGGTGATCGGCAATCGCTTGTACCTGGTGAGCGGGATGATCCAGTCCGCCGGGGCGCTGGTCTTCCTCGACCCGACGCTCGCCACCCACACGGTGAACCACGACATCCTGGAGCTGCCGTCCAACCCGATTCCTCTTCCTCCGGCCGCGGCGGCAAAGAGCCCCGCGTCGGCGCTTTCCGAGACGAGCGCCGGCGCCGCCTCGGTCGTGAAGGTCAGCTTTCCGGCGAGCGCGGCGGCGCCGTCCGACGGCGTCAAGAAGCTCCACACTCGCTACAACGTCAACAGCCCGGAAGGCCAGGTGATGCTCGCGAAGTACGCGCAGGCGGTCGAGATCATGAGGACCTTGCCCGCCTACGACAAGCATTCCTGGAACTGGTGGTGGTACACCCACTGGGTCAAAGGCTTCCCGGCCGCCCTGTGGGACCTGTCGGAAAAGAAGAAGGCGGAGGTCATCGCCACGCTTCCGGAGGAGTATCGAGCCGACGCCGAGGCCGTGTGGAACGGCTGCCAGGCGCACCCCTACGACCCGTCGGACCCGGAGCACTACCAGCAGTGGTTCTTCCTGCCGTGGCACCGCCTGATGCTCTATGAGTTCGAGGGCGTGATTCGTGAAGTGCTGCACGACGAGGACTTCACGCTTCCGTACTGGAACCCTGTGACGGGAAATCCCGACGACTTGATCCTCCCCGCCGTGTTCCGTTTGCCGGGCACCCCGCTGTTCAACGGCACGCGCTGGTTCTGGGTCAATGGCGGCGAACGGATCGACACCCTCTACCGGGACTGGATCAGCCTGGACGCCCTCAACGAGAAGTTCTACATCGACGCGCCGAACGGCAGCCTCGGGTTCAATCCGAGGCTCGACCAGAACCCCCACTTCTTCACTCATTTCGCACTTGGGGGTGACATGGCCGAATTCTCCACGGTCGGCGGCGACCCCGTGTTCTATCTCCATCACGCCAACATCGACCGGCTCTGGGAAAGCTGGAACCGTCTGGGAAACACCAATCCCACCGATCCCAAGTACCTGGACCGCAAGTTCGCCTACGGCGACCGGAGCGGCAAGCGCGTGGATCTGGCGGTCAGCTCGGCCGACCGCACCGCCGATCTCGACTACGAATATGACAGCTATGAACAGCCACCCCAGCCAAAGGGCCTGACGCCGGAGCAGGTCGCCGAGAGAGCGCGCACTTACGAGAAGCTCCACGAGCAGGCCCTCGGCGGCCCGCGCGGTGGCCCGCATGCCTCGACGACTCCTGGTGGGAGATAGCCATGATCCTGAGAATCCTGATCACCTTGATCTTCGTCGGGACGGCGGCGCTGAAACTCACGGGCAAGGTGGCCCCGGACTGGGAGCGCTGGGGCTACCCGCGGCTGTTCATGTATGCGACGGGCATCGCCGAACTCGCCGCGCTGGTCCTCCTGTGGTGGCCGGGACTCGAGCCGCTTGGCGCGGCCGGGCTTGGGCTCGTACTGCTCGGCGCACTGGCCACCCTGATCAAGCACCGCGACGCACGATCCCATGTCGCGTTTACCGCGCTCACGCTGCTCCTGGTGATCGCGCAGTCGTACCGGTCGTTCGTAGCATGACCCGCGCTGGCGGCGAGATGACACGGAGGATATGCCGATGAAACGCATTCTCGCCGCCACCGCGGTGGCCGTATCGTTCGCCGCCGGCGCCTTCGCCGGCGGCGCGTGGTGGGGGAACCGGTCCGGCGCTGCCCACGCGAGCGCCAAGGCCGCAACCGTCTACACCTGCCCCATGCACCCGGACTACCGCAGCGACCATCCGGGCAACTGCGCCATCTGCGGAATGCCCCTCGAGGCGGATCGGGCGGGCGCGGCGTCTGGAAACGACGCCACCGTCGCCGCGCTGCCGCCCGGCGCGGTGCAGGTGAGCCCCGAGCGTCAACAGGCGATCGGCGTGCGGCTGGGCGTCGTCAGCCGGTTCGCCGGCACCCGGCGGCTGCGGACGACCGGACGCGTGGCCGCCGACGAGAACCGGTCTTATCCGATCGTCGCCGCCCTCAGCGGCTGGATCCGCGACGTCGCGAGCGTCGCGACGGGCGACGCCGTGAAGAAGGACCAGGTGCTCGCATCCTTCTCGGCGCCCGACTCCCGTGAGTTCGAGAGCGAGCAGCGGTCGTACTACACCGGCCTCGAGATGCTCTACCGCGTGCAGAGCGCGCAACCGGCCGCGCACGACTGGCGGCGCTCGCTGGAAGGGATCGAGCGGATGGCCGACGGGCTGCGGAACATGGGCGTGTCCAACTCGCAGATCAGGGAGATGGGCAAGCGCCGCGAGCTCGTGCATGACATCCGGGTCGAGTCGCCCGTGGACGGGTTCGTGCTCAAGCGCAGCGTCTCGCCCGGGCTCCGGTTCGATCGCGGGTTCGAGTTCTACCGGATCGCGGATCTGAGCCGCGTGTGGATCCTGGCCGACGTGTACCGCGACCAGCTGCCGTTCATCCGCCGCGGCGCCTCCGCGCGGCTCACCACGGCCGACAACGCCCGCACGCTGCCGGCGACGGTGAGCCCATCGGAGCCGATGTTCGACGACGCGACGCTGACGTTGAAGGTGCGGCTCGAGGCGGCCAACCCGCAGTCGGCCCTCAAGCCCGGCATGTTCGTCGACGTGGAGTTCCCGATCGCCCTGGCGCCGACGCTCGTCGTGCCGGCGGACGCGGTCGTGGACTCCGGGCTGCGCAAGACGGTCTTCGTCGACCGCGGCAACGGGTACTTCGAGTCGCGGCCGGTCGAGACGGGGTCGCGCATCGGTGACGACATCGAGGTGACCAAAGGGCTCGTGCTTGGCGAGCGGATCGTGATCTCGGGCACGTTCTTCGTCGATTCCGAGAGCCGCATGAAGGCAGCCGCGCCGGCGGTCGCGAAGCCATGATCGAGCGCATCATCGACTTCTCGGTACGGAACAAGTTCCTCGTCCTGCTCCTGGTGGCGGTGGCCGCCCTCACCGGCGCGCACGCGATGCACAACGTGCCGCTCGACGCGATCCCCGACCTCGGCGACACGCAGGTCGTCGTCTATTCGCGGTGGGATCGCAGCCCCGACCTCGTCGAAGAGCAGGTCACGTATCCGATCGTGACGGCGATGCTCGGCGCGCCGCACGTGCGCGCGGTCCGCGGGGTCTCCGATTTCGGCTACTCGTTCGTCTCCGTGATCTTCGAGGACGGCACCGACATGTACTGGGCGCGCACGCGCACGCTGGAATATCTCGCGGGCGTGCTGTCGCGGCTGCCCCCCGATTCGAAGACGGAGCTCGGGCCGGACGCCACGGGTCTCGGCTGGGTGTTCCAGTACGCGCTCGTGGACCACTCGGGCCGACACAGCCTGGCCGACCTTCGGTCGTACCAGGACTGGTACCTGCGCCACCACCTGAAGGCGGTGCCGGGCGTGTCGGAGGTGGCCTCGCTCGGAGGCTTCGGCCGGCAGTACCAGGTGAACGTGGACCCGAACCGGCTGCGCAACTACGGCCTCTCCATCCAGCGCGTCGTCGATGCGGTGCGCGGCGGCAACGTGGAGACCGGCGGCCGACTGATCGAGTTCGGGGGCACCGAATACATGGTCCGCGGCCGCGGGTACGCGAAGTCGATCGCCGACTTCGAGAGCATCGTCGTGTCCGCGAGCGACACGGGCACGCCGATCCGGATCCGCGACATCGGGCAGGTGACGGTCGGCCCGGACATGCGGCGGGGCGCGGCGGATCTGGACGGCACCGGCGAAGTGGTGTCGGGGATCGTCGTGATGCGCCAGGGGGAGAACGCGGTCGACGTGATCGATCGGGTCAAGGAGCGCATCCGCCAGGTCGAGCCGGGCTTGCCGCCCGGGATGGAGATCGTCCCGATCTACGACCGCTCCGCTCTGATCCGCCGCGCCGTCGACAACGTCAACGGGACGCTCGTCGAGGTGGTGCTCGCTGTGGCCCTGGTCGTGCTGCTGTTCCTGTGGCACGTGCCGAGCGCGATCATCCCGCTCATCACCATCCCGGTGGCCGTGCTCGTGGCCTTCATTCCGTTCCGCGCGCTGGGGATCACGGCGAACATCATGTCGCTCGGGGGCATCGCGATCGCGATCGGCGAGCTGGTGGACGCGGCCATCGTCGTCGTGGAGCAGACGCACAAGAAGCTCGAGCAAGCGCAGCGCGAAGGATTGACGCGCGACCACCGCCAGCTCGTCCTGGAGGCGGTCAAGGAGGTGGCGCCGGCGAGCTTCTTCGCGCTGCTCGTGATCGCGGTGTCGTTCCTCCCGGTGCTGACGCTCGAGGCGCAGGAAGGTCGGATGTTCAAGCCGCTCGCCTACACCAAGACGCTCACCATGCTGGTGGCGGCGATCCTCGTGATCACGCTCGACCCCGCGCTACGCGTCCTTTTCACGCGCGTGCGTCGCTTCGAGTTCCGGCCCGCGTGGCTGTGCCGGGCCATCAACGCGGTGGTCGTCGGCCGCATCCGGTCCGAGGAGTCCCATCCCATCAGCCGCCTCCTCATGCAGGTCTACGAGCCGGTCGTCCGCTGGTCGCTGCGGTGGAAATGGGCGGTGATCGGCGGCGCGGCGGCGCTCGTCGTGGTCACGGTGCCGGTGTTCACGCACCTCGGATCGGAGTTCATGCCCCCGCTCCACGAGGGCTCGCTCTTCTACATGCCGACAACCATGCCCGGGATCTCGATCACGGAGGCGCAGAAGCTCCTGCAGCTCAGCGACCGGGCGATCAAGCAGTTCCCCGAGGTCGATCACGTGCTGGGCAAGGCCGGGCGCGCCGAGACCAGCACCGATCCCGCCCCCCTCTCGATGCTCGAGACGGTGATCACGCTCAAGCCGACGTCCGAGTGGCGCCGGGTCGAGACCTGGTACTCCGGATGGGCGCCGGAAGGGATGAAGCGCGTGCTCCGGCACGTGACGCCCGATCACATCTCCGAGGAGCAGCTGGTCGAGGAGATGAACGCGGCCCTCGCGTATCCCGGCGTCTCGAACGCCTGGACGATGCCGATCAAGGCGCGGATCGACATGCTGACGACGGGCATCCGCACGCCGGTCGGGCTCAAGATCTCGGGCGCCGATTTCGCCGAGATCGAGAAGATCGGCACGGCGGTCGAGGCGGCGCTGCCCGCTGTGAGCGGCACGCGCAACGTGTTCGCGGAGCGCACCGGCGGCGGGTTCTTCCTCGACATCGAATGGGACCGCGACGCGCTCGCCCGCTACGGCTTGAGCGTGGAAATGGCACAGAGCGTGGTGACGAACGCGATCGGCGGCGAGAACGTGACCACTACCGTCGAGGGGCGCGAGCGGTATCCCGTGAACGTCCGCTACATGCGCGACTTCCGGTCCGACCCCGACGCCCTCGCGCGCGTGCTCGTGCCCGGCTCCAACGGACAGCGGCAGATCCCGCTCGGCGAGCTGGCGCGGGTGAAGGTCGCGACCGGACCGGCGATGATCCGCGATGAAGACGGGCTGCTCACCGGATACGTCTTCGTGGACGTCGCCGGCCGCGACATCAGCAGCTACGTGGAGGAGGCGAGCCGCGTGGTGCGCGAGCAGGTGAAGCTGCCGCCGGGCTACGCGGTGCTCTGGAGCGGCCAATACGAAGCGATGGCCCGCGTGCGCGCGCGCCTGGCGTACATCATCCCGTTCACGCTGCTCGTCGTGTTCGGGCTCCTGTACCTCAGCACGCGGTCGCTCCCGAAGACGGCGATCGTGCTCCTGGCCGTACCGTTCTCGGCCGTCGGGGCCATCTGGTACCTGTACCTGCTCGACTACAACATGAGCGTCGCCGTATGGGTCGGGCTGATCGCGCTGCTCGGCGTCGACGCCGAGACCGGCGTCTTCATGCTGCTGTATCTCGACCTCGCGTACGACAAAGCGGCGCGCGAAGGGCGCCTGCAAACGCTCGCCGATCTCCAGGAGACGATCGTGGAAGGGGCCGCGAAGCGGCTGCGCCCGAAGTTCATGACGGTGGCGACGATGTTCGTCGGCCTCGTCCCGATCATGTGGGCCACCGGCACCGGGTCTGAGGTGTGGAAGCGGATCGCCGCGCCGATGACGGGCGGGATCTTCACGTCGTTCGTCCTCGAGCTCGTCGTCTACCCGGCGATCTACGAAATCTGGAAGTGGCACTTCGAGCTGAAGCCCGGCCGCGCCGAACCGGAGCCCGCTCTGCTCGCCGCCCTGCCGTTGCCCCAGGCGGCTCCCTGACTCAGCGACATCCACGTCCGAGCATCGCCACGCGTCCGTCAACGTTGACGGGCCCATGGCGTAGGCCAGGCTGAGCGCGCCGGGCGGCCGGCATCGAGGCGTCATTGTCGGCTGCGGGTTCGGTAGGCTCTTCGCGGCGAGGGCGCTCGCGGTCTCCGCCGTGGGCGTCACCGTGATCGACCGGACGAACCACCACCTGTTCCCGCCGCTGCTGTACCAGGTGGCGAGGGGGACGACCGGATGCTGCAGCGCGTCCGTGAGGTCGTCGACGGAGTACGCGCGTCACTCGGCGCTCCGGATGTAGCACCCGCCGAGCTCTCTCCACTTTCGCCCTATACTCGGCAGCACGCGCGGGGATGCGTCTCCATGACCGAGAAGAACGCCCCGAAGAGGGCGAGGAACGCCGCCGGTCGCGTGACCGGCACCGACAAGCCCGACAGGGCGGCGGCCGTGCTCACACGGATGGCCACGATCATCAGCACGCTCACGCTCTTCCTGCGACCTGCTCCTCTTCTTGCCCTCGACCCCTCGCTGGAGGTCAGCCAATACGGGCACACCGCGTGGACCGCCCGGAACGGTTTCTCCGTAGGTGCCATTTTTGCGATGGCGCAAACGCCCGATGGCTATCTCTGGCTTGGTAGCGAATTCGGATTGTTCCGCTTCGACGGCGTTGAGGCTGTCCCTTGGCAACCACCTGCGGGGCAGAAACTCCCCGACAAGCCTTACGCCCTGCTCGTGACGCGCGACGGCACCCTCTGGATCGGCACGTTTGCCGGCCTTGTCAGCTGGAAGGGCGACAAGCTGACGCGGTACCCGGAGATCGGCGACCGGTTCGTCACATCCCTGCTCGAAGACCGGGAGGGAACTGTCTGGGCCGGCCTATTGGGCACATCCGATCCTCCGACGGGCCAATTGTGCGCAATCCGAAGTGGTCGCGCGCAATGCGACTTGCAGGGCGGCGCCTTCGGCACATTCGTGTGGAGTCTCTTCGAGGACAGCTCGGGCACTCTCTGGGCCGGCGCTGAATCTGGAGTCTGGCGATGGAAACCCGGCTCTCCCAGGCGCTATGAGACGCCCGGAATGCGGATCGGCGATCTCACTCGGACCGACGGGGGAAATGTGCTGATCGGGGTGAGCGGTGGAGGACTCCGGCAGCTCGCCGGAGACAGACTTGAGTCCTATCCGATTCGGGATGCGACCAATCGCGACCGCCTGCTCCCCGACCGCAATGTCGATTCCAACAAACTCCTTCGGGACCGCGATGGAGGACTCTGGATCGGCACCCGCCAACGCGGGCTTGTCCACATACACAACGGCAGGACGGACGTATTCACGAAGGCCGATGGGCTTTCGGGCGATATCAGCTGCAGCCTCTTCGAGGATCGTGAAGGCAACATCTGGGTCGCCACCACGGGAGGACTCGACCGGTTTCGAGAGCTCCCCGCAACCACGATGTCCGCGAAACAAGGCCTCTCAAGCGACGCGGTTTTGTCCGTGCTCGCGGCCACGGATGGGAGCATCTGGATTGCCGCCCAGAATGGCCTGACCAGGTGGAAGAACGGACGAGCCACGGTCTTCGGCACGGCCAGTGGACTGCCGCATGACAGGACGCAGTCTCTCTTCCAGGATGATCGTGGCCGAATCTGGGTGTTCACGGATGGCGGCTTGGCGTATCTGACGAACGACGATCGTTTTGTAGGCGTACGTGGCGTGCCCAGCAAAGAAGTGTTTTCCATGAAGGGGGACAGGGCGGGTGGCCTCTGGCTTTCGACGAACAAGAGCCTGCTGCACATGCGGGATGGGCGTTTCGTCGAGAATTTCGACTGGCCGGTGATGGGGCGTCATCAACAAGCCAAGGCCGTGGTCCCAGACCAGGGCGGTGTCTGGCTGGCCTTCTGGAGCGGCGGTGGCGTGTTGCATTTCGGCGATGGCAAGGTCCGCGCATCGTACACACCCGCCAATGGACTGGGCGAAGGCGCGGTTGCCGCCCTGCAACTCGATCGCGATGGTGCGCTGTGGGCCGCAACACAGGGGGGCGGCCTCAGCCGTATCAAAGATGGCCGCGTCGCCACCCTCACGACGAGGAACGGTGTGCCCTGCGACACGATTCACTGGTCGATGGAAGACGACGATCGCTCGCTGTGGTTGTACGCGGCCTGCGGCCTCGTGCGTATCACCCGGACCGAACTGGACGCGTGGATCGCCGACCCGAAGCGCAGGATAGAAACTGCCGTCTGGGATGCAGCGGATGGTGTGAGGCTCAACGCGGTTGCGGCTTCCTCCTACAATCCCACCGTCGCGAAGTCCACCGATGGGCGGTTGTGGTTCGTGTCAAAAGAGGGCGTCCAGGTCGTCGATCCCCGTCATCTTCCTTTCAACAGGGTCCCGCCGCCGGTGCATATCGAGAAGGTCTTCGCCGACGGGAGACTCTATTGGCAACAACTACCTGGCGGGACGGTGTCGACCATACATCTTCCCCCGCTGACCCGTGAGCTGCAGATCGACTATGTCGGTCTCAGCTTCGTCGCGCCGGAGAACATGCAATTCCGCATCAAGCTGGAGGGCCAGGACGACGACTGGAGAGTGCCGGTCGACCCGCGCCACTCGCGTTACACGAACCTGAGGCCCGGGAAGTACACCCTCCGCGTCAAGGCCTCGAACAACAGCGGGGTGTGGAACGAGCAAGGCGACACCCTGGAGCTCTGGGTCGCGCCCGCGTACTACCAGACCAATTGGTTTCGCGCGCTGTGTGTGGCCGCTTTCATGGCGCTCCTGTGGGCGGCTCACCAGGCGCGCGTCCGGCGAGTGCGTCATCAGTTCGAAATGACGCTGGAGGCGCGCGTCGGAGAGCGCACACGGATCGCCCGCGAGCTCCACGACACCCTGCTTCAGAGCTTCCACGGGCTGCTGCTGAAGTTCCACACGGCTTCGTACCTGCTGCCGGACCGCCCGGCGGAGGCGAAGGAGAGGCTGGAGAGCGCGATCGAACACGCGGCCAGGGCGATCACCGAAGGGCGGGACGCGGTGCAGGGCTTGCGGGGGCCGGCGCTCGAACACAACGATCTCGCGGTGGCCATCACGACCCTCGCCGACGAGCTCGCCACCGACCCGAGCGTCGACCGGCCTCCCGCGTTCCGTGTGGCCGTCGAGGGGCAAGCGCGAGACCTGCACCCGATCGTGCGTGACGAGATCTACAAGATCGCCGCGGAAGCGCTTCGGAACGCGTTCCGGCATGCGCGTGCCGGGCGCGTCGAGGCCGAGGTCCGCTACGACAACCGGGAATTCCGATTGCGTCTGCGTGACAACGGCCAGGGGATCGATCCGGGCGTGCTTGCCGGCAAGGGTGTCGAGGGACACTACGGGCTGCGCGGCATGCCGGAGCGCGCCGCATTGATGGGGGGGAAGCTGGCGGTGTGGAGCGAAGTTGGCGCGGGGACGGAGATCGAGCTGCGCCTTCCTGCCCGCGCGGCCTACGTCGCGCCCCGCCCGGACTCCTGGTGGTCACGGCTGTTCCTCCCCAGGACCCCGGCCTGAGGTGGAGGAGACTTCATGAACGGCGGCAGCTCGCCAATCCGGATCCTCGCGGTGGACGACCATCCGCTCGTGCGCGAAGGCATCGCCGGCCTGATTGCCGTTCAGGCCGACATGACGCTGGTCGCACAAGCCGGCAACGGTCGCGAGGCCATCCAGCAGTTCCGCACGCACCGTCCGGACGTGACGCTGATGGACCTGCAGATGCCGGAGATGAATGGCCTCGACGCCCTGATCGCCATTCGGACCGAGTTTCCAGAGGCCAGGGTCATCATGCTGACGACCTACGAGGGCGACGTGCACATCCTCCGCGCCCTCAAGGCGGGTGCCCAGGGCTACCTGCTCAAGAACACGCTCCATTCGGATCTGCTGCGCACGATCCGTACCGTCCACGCGGGCAAGAGGAGCCTGTCGCCCGAGGTCTCGTTCCAGGTCGCCGAGCACGTGAGCGATGACGCCCTCACCCCCGCGGAGATCGCCGTCCTGCGGCTCATCGCGGCCGGGAACGCGAACAAGGAGATCGCGGATCAGCTCGGCGTGACCGAGGACACCATCAAGGGGCGGGTCAAGAGCATCCTCTCGAAACTGGGTGCCAACGACCGCGCGCATGCGGCGATCATCGGGGTCAAGAGAGGAATCATCGAGCCGTAAACTCCGCCCGAGCCGCGTTGGCCGCGACTCGAAAGAGTCAAGGCCCGGACCCGATCGGGGGCTTCGGTTCGCGCCCGCAAAGACGACACTTGTTGCGTAACGGGTGCGATTTGCGACGCCTCTTCTCCACGTTCGCCGGCAGCTGGCCGGGAGCAGGACTGCTGCTCCTGCGGCTCGTCGTCGGCTCCGTCGTCGTCGTGCGCGCCGGCTCGAAGCTGGGGGCAGGCGCGCCCCTCCACGCCACGCTCACCTCGGCATCCCTGGCGGCATCGGGAGTGCTGCTGATCGCCGGGCTGTGGACGCCGGTGGCGGGAACGGTCGTTGCCGTTTTCGAGCTCTCGCACCTCCTGACCATGGCCCCCGATCGACTGGTTTGCCTCCTGGCCGGGACCGCTGCCGGCGCTCTCGCGATGCTGGGACCGGGTCGCTGGTCGGTCGACGCTCGGCTCTTCGGATGGAAGCGCATCGACCTCGGGGGGCACGTCAAACCGGCCACTCGGGGTACGACCACCTGAAATCGGCCTCGCGGCTGTCGCTTATCGGGGCGCCGGCTGAGCCGGCGCCCCGAGGGCGGTGTCCCAAGTCTCCATCGGCAGCGTGCCGATCGCTTTCGCGATCTCCGCCGCCAGGTCGGCCACAAGCGCGCTCATCGCCTCGACCGCGCGTCCCGGGTCGGCCGGACCGGGATCGCGCCGTAGCTCGACGTCGCGGCTGATGAGCGGACGCTCGCTCTGCGCATGCAGGACGACGAAGCGTCCTGAGAGCGCGACCTCCCCGCCGGGCTGAAGGCCGAAGCGGACCACCTCCGCGCGCACGCGGCATTGGACGGTCGTGGATCTCGCCCAGGGCGAGCGGATGACGCGATGCGAAGGGAGCAGCGTCTCCAGGTCCTCCGTGAGCACGCGCTGCACGCTCGCATCAAGGGGTTCGGCCCACCGCCGGAACTCGTCGACGCGGACTTCTCCCGGACCGCTCCAGGCCACGAGCTGCGGACGCTCGAGAAAGCCCGGCAGCGAGACGGGGAGCACGCCGACGATTCCGGGGCCAGCCGCATTCGAAGCCTGGCTGGCCGGCAGCTCGGCGACGGGCCGCAGCGTGAAGAAACGAGCCTCCGGCGTGCGCTTGAGGGGCACGCAGCCGGCGAGGGCACCCGCGACGAAAAGCGCCACCGCGCATTTCGTGATTCTCATCGCCTCATCTCCTTCTCGCCCGCCGCGCCGGAACCGCGCGCGGACCTCTCCTTCCCGATGACGATCGCCTCGGGATGCGTCTGGAGATACTCCGCGAGATTGCGGAACGCCTGCAGGGTGTGGATCAGCTCGTCCAGGGCGTGGGTGGCGGTGAGTCGCGTGTCGTCGGCGCCGCTCAGTGTCTCCTTCACGTCGGTCAGGCTCGCCTGCGCCTGGTCGGCGGTCTTGTGGAAGGCGCGCAGCGTCTGCCGCGCCTCCTCGGCCGTCGGTGCCGTCTCGCTGTGCAAGGCCGCGAGCGTGTCGGCCGCGGTGTGGAAGGTCGTTTCCACCTGGGCGAGCGTCGACTCCATCTTACGGGCGCTGCGGTTGGCGCCGGCGAAAGCCTCCCGCAGGTCGCGCGACTCCAACACCTCCCGCGCCGCGACGAGGGTCTTGCGCAGATCGTCCAACATCTGCTCGAGCGGCAGCTCCGCCAGCTTCTCGACGATCGCTTCGGCGCGGTCGCCCAGCCTTTCAGCCGCCGTGGGCGACGTCGGCAGCTCGGGATACCGCGGGCGCAGCCCCGCGAAGCGGGCCGGCTCCTGGGGAAGGAAGTCGAGATCGATGTACTTCTGTCCGGTGAGCAGGCTCGCGCTCTTGAGGCGCGCGCGGATGCCGCGCGCGATGAGTCCGCTCGCGAAGTCCCTCGCCGACGCGGACGGCAGCAGGTCGGGGGGCACGCTCTGCCCCGGCGGCACTTCGACGACGTTGTGCCGGACCTCGATCACCACTTCGATCTGGATGAGGGCGCCCGGTCGGCCGGTGAGGATGGCCTGGACGTCCTGCACCTCTCCGACCTTGACGCCTCGGAACGTCACGGGCGCGCCCTTGTCGAGGCCCTTCACGGAGCCGGGAAAGTAGAGCGCGAAGCGGTCGCGCCGCGCGAGCCAGTTCCCCGAGCTCAGCGCGACGATGGCGGCGAGCACGAGCGCGATCGCTCCGAGGACGAAGGCGCCGACCAGCCGCGGGTGGGGCTTCGCGCTCACAACCGCCCCCGGCTGAGAAAGGCCCGCACCTTCGGATCCGGGTGCTCGCGCAGATCGCTGGGCTTGCCTCGCGCGATCATCGCCTTGCGCTCCCCGTCGAGGAACACCGCGTCGTCCCCGAGCGCGAAGATACTGGGCAGCTCGTGGGTGACGATCACGACCGTGGTCCCCGCGCTCTCCCGCTGCTCCAGGATGAGGTCGTCGAGCCGCCGTGAGCTCAAGGGATCGAGCCCGGCCGAGGGCTCGTCGAGATAGAGGATCGAAGGGTCGAGGGCCATCGCGCGCGCGAGTCCGGCGCGCTTGCGCATCCCGCCGCTGATCTCGGAAGGTTGGTGCTCCTCGAAGCCGGCCAGTCCGACCAGGGCCAGCTTCAGCCGCGCCACCTCGGCCGCGTCCGCGGCCGAGAGCCCCCGCTTGTCGACCAGCGGCAGCGCGACGTTCTCGGCCAGCGTCATGGAGCTCCATAGGGCCGCGCCCTGGTAGAGGACGCCGAAGCGCTGCTTGAGCGCCTCGCGCTTCTCGTCGCCGGCCGCCCAGAAGGCCTCGCCCTCGTAGAGCACCTCGCCGCTCGCGGGGCGATTGAGGCCGATCATGTGGCGCATGAGCGTGCTCTTGCCGCCGCCGCTGTCTCCCATGATCACGAAGATCTCGCCTCTGGCCACCGTGAAGCTGAGGTCCTTCTGGATGACCGTGTCGCCGTACGCCATGGTCAACTCCCGGACTTCCAGGTGCGTCTCCGCCGACGTGGTCATAGCCCGACCGCGTAGAGGAAGACGGTGGTGACGGCATCCGCCACAACCACGAGCACGATGCCCATGACCACCGCCCGCGTCGTGGCCACTCCGACCGCGGCCGCGCTGCGTCCGCAGCGGATCCCGTAATAGCAGCCGGTGAGCGCCACGACGATCCCGAAGGCGACGCTCTTGCCGAGGCCGATCCACACGTGCGCGAGCGTGAGCGTCTCTCGGGTCTGGCTGACGTACTCCGCCGCGCCCAGGTGCAGCATCGTCACCCCCACGAACAGGCCTCCGAGAATTCCCATGAAGTCCGCGTAGGCCACGAGCACCGGGAGCATCAGCGCGGTGGCCAGGACCCGGGGCAGGACGAGGAACTCCGTCGGCCGTAGCCCCATGGTGACCAGAGCGTCCACCTCCTCGTTCACGGTCATGGTCCCGAGCACGGCGGCGAAGGAGGCGCCGGTGCGGCCGGTTATGACGATCCCGGTCATCATCGGGCCCAGCTCGCGCGTCATCGCGATGCCCACGAGGCTGGCCACGTAGATCGCGGCCCCGAACTGCTGCAGCTCGACCGCGCCCACGAACGCGAGCACCGCCCCGATGAGGAAGCTCACGAGGGCGACGATACCGGCCGCCGCCACCCCGGTGGCCTCGACCGCGGACATCAGGTCGCGAGCGCGGAAGCCGGCCCGGCCGCGAAGGAGGTTGACGAAGGCCAGGAGGGTCTCGCCCACGAAGCCGAGCGCGTCGGCGGCCGTGTCCTGGGCGCGCAGGGCCTCGACTCCCACGCGCGCCGTGAGCGCGTCGTCCACGACGGCGCGGGCGCCGGCTCGGGGAGGAACGGCCCGCGCGAGGTCCAGGAGCTTCCGGGCGCCAAGAGGGAGCCCGCTCACGTCCATCTCGATGCCGCGCTCTGCCGCGAGCCTCGCGACGGAGTAGGCAAAGGCGACGAGCGCGCTGTCCCACTGCGCGAGCTCGTGGGCATCGAACACGAGGCGGCGCGGAGGCGGTCCGCCGATCTCGCGCGCCACCGCATCGATGGAGGGTAGACCCTCCGAAAGCGTCCAGCCGCCCGCCAGCGCCAGCCGCAGCTCGGGCCCGTCACGCGTTACGTCCAGGACGCGTTCCATCCCTCCTCGTCCGCTCCGAAAACGCCCGCTCATCGCGTGAGGGATGCCTGGCTAAACACCCGAAGGCGCACCAGGTCGAAAACCGTGGGGGCGATCGAGACGATCAGCGGCCCGATCAATAGGCCCTTCACGCCGAAGACCGCGGCGCCGCCGAGGATTCCGAACAGCAGCGGCAGGAGGCTCACGCGGATCCGGCGCCCAACCAGCCAGGGCGCCGCAAAATTGTCGATGCCGAGCACCATCGCCATTCCCCAGGCCAGGACGAGGAGGCCCGGCACGACTCGGCCGGAGAGGACGGTCACCAGGCCGACCGGGACCCAGACGCTGCTCGTGCCGACGACCGGCACGACGCTGGCGACGCCTGTGAGCACGCCGAGCAGGACGGCGGCCTGGATTCCCATGACGGCGTAGCCCAGGGTCGCGATCGCGCCCTCGAGCAGCGCGGTGAGCAGGAGGCCACGTACGACCGCAACGGTCGCGTCGCGCGTCCGATCCAACAAGAGCTGTGTGTCCTCGGCGGACAGCGGGAGGAATTGACGCAGACGCGCGACGTAGACCGCCCCGTCCCGCAACAGGAAGAACGTGATCACCGGACACAGCGCGAGGCTGAGCGCGGCGCCCTCCAGCGCCTCCGCGGCCGCCTGCGTAGCCCCGGCGGCGAGATGGTCGAGACCTCGGGCGGCGGAACCGAGCATCCAGGCCCTCGCCTGCGCGCGGCTCAGCCCTATCAGGCGTGACACGGCTTCGGGGATCGGCTGGATTCCGCGTAGCGAATCGTCGAGACGGCCGTCGTGGATGGCCTGGGCGGCCGCGATCCAGCGGGACAGCCCGGGCCGGAAGTGGTCCGCCTGGCTCGCCGCCATCCAGACCAGGAGGACGACGGGCACGAGAACGAGCGTCAGGATCGCGAGGTCCGTGAGCAGCGCGCGCACGGTCGGCGAGAGCCGGGGCCAGCGCCGTCCGCTCCAGCTGTACACCGGGTAGGCGGTGATCGACAGCGCGCCGGCGAGGACGACGGGCCCGGCGAAAGGAAGGAGGATGGCCGCCGTCGCCGCGAGCGACGCGTAGCCGAGCAAGACGAGGAAGACGGTCGCCGCGGCCGAGCGCGGCGGCGTCAGGCCGCGAACGGGCGCGCCGGTGGTCGGAGCCGAAGTTACCACGAGCTCTCCAATTGAACTCCGACCGCGGTGCCGCGCACGGCGCTGGGCGACTCCACGACCGTCTCCGCGAGGGGCAGGCTGAACTCGAATCGGCTGCCGCGGCCTGCTGCGCTCTGGACATTGATCTCGCCGCCATGCGCCTCGACGATGGACTTCGCAATGCAAAGCCCGAGTCCCGTGCCCATCTGCTGCCTCTTCGCCTGCCAGAACCGGTCGAAGACGCGCGCTTGGTCCTGCGGCTCGATCCCCGGCCCGTTGTCCTCGACGGCAAAGCGCACGAATGGGGGCGCGCTCCAGCCATGCACCGAGACGCGCCCTCCGGCGGGTGTGAACTTGAGCGCGTTCCCGATCAGGTTCGAGAGCACCTGCGCGACGCGCTCGCGGTCGGCGAGAACCCTGGGCAGCCTTCCCTCCGCTGAGGCCTCCAGCACGATGCCCTTGGCCGAGGCGATCGAGCCGTGCGCGTCGACGGCATCGCGCAACAGCTCCGTGGGATCCACCGGCAGAGGCTGCACCTTCAGCCGCCCTGCCTCCGCGCGCGTGACCTCGAGCAGGTCGTGGATCAGCCTCTGCATCCGCGTCGCGGCGCGGCCGATGGCACCAACGGCGTGGCGATCGATCTCGCGCGCGCAGGCCTCGCCGTCCGGCTCCTCGAGGAGGATGTTCGCGGCGAGCTGGATGGTGTTCAGCGGGTTCTTCAGGTCGTGTGCGACCACGGCCATGAGCTCGTCGCGCTCCCGCGCCGCCCGCTCCGCCTCCGTGTAGAGGAGGGCGTGGTCGATCGCGAAGCCCGCCCGCCGCCCGACGTCGATGGCCAGCGCGAGATCATGGGTGCCGTAACGGCGGCCGGATTCCGCGGTGACGACGAACAGGATCGCGCCGAACGTCCTCCCGCGCGCGCTGAGGGGCACGGCGATGGACGCGACGGGACCCAGCGCGCGCACCAGCTTCAGCCGCCTCGCCTCCTGCCAGTCCAGGACGAGGTGGCGGCGGACGTCGCTGTCGAGCTGCGGCTGGCCCAATCGCAGTGCCTTCGAGATCGGATGCTCGGGCGTGGCGATCGGCGGCCCGAACCCGCGCAGGCGGTCCAGGAGCGCCTTCTTGCGCGGATCGCGATGGGCGGAGTGCGCCCAGCGGACCGCTCCGTCCTCGCCGAGGAGGACGACGACGCAGAAGTCGGCGACCTCGGGCACGGCGAGCTGGGCCGTGTTCGCGAGCGTCTGCTCGTAGTCGAGCGAGCCGTCGAGCACCGCGCTCGCGTCGGCGAGGAAACGCCACCGTCCGTTGGCGCGCGGGAGCTGCCACTGCGAACGCGCGCTCCGGCGATGGCGGCGCGCCTCCTGGCCGCGATCGCGCGGCGTCGCGGCCATCCCCCCGTGTCCCGGGCCCATGATCTCGCGCGGGCTCCGCTTGGCGCTCTCTCGCATGGCGCGTCCTAGAACACCAGACCGCCGCGGACGTAGACCGCGGTGCTGCGCTCGCTTCGCGCCACCTGCACACTCATCAAGCTGTGGCGGCCGGGCGTGGTGAAGAACAGGCCGCCGCCCGCGCCGTGGTGCCACTGGTCCGCGCTCTCGCCGTCCAGGAACACGCGCCCGACGTCATAGAAGCCCATCAAGCCGATATGTCCGGGCACGAGCAGGAAGGCCCTCATGATGGGCAGATAGACGTCGACGCTGCCGGACGCGCTCGCGTCTCCGGCATAACGCTGCGCGGGGAGTCCGCGCACCGACGACACGCCTCCCGGCTCGAACAAGCTCAGCGGCGTCTTGCCTCCGATGAACGCCGACTCGAAGAAGGGATGGGTACCGAAAACCTTCTGGCCTCCTACCCTCGTGGCCAGCGTGAGGCCTCTGTCGTGGCCCGTCGACAGGTATGCGCGGACGTCCCCGTGCGCCTCGCCGAAGGTTTGCGTGACGTCCGCGATGGCGGGGTAGAGCCGGCCCGTCCCGGTGACGAGCACGCCCTTGCGCGGGAGCGCCCGGTGGTCGGTCCCGTCGAAGCGAAAGCGCGCGGAGACGCCGAGCTGCGTGAAGTCTCCCTCGCCGTAGAAGGGTTGGGACTGCAGCAGCGGATTGTCGCGCGGCTCCGTCTTGTCGTACTTGACGTTGAACCCGAGGGAGAGATCGAAGTTGTCACCGAACCCGTAGATGATGGCCGGCTCCACCTCGAAGCGGTCCTGCTCCACCTTGTAGGTGTCCTGGTCCCCCTCGATGGTCGTACCGTTGCCGGAGCCATAGAAGCGTGAGACCTCGATCCCGGAGCCGAGCGCGGCCACGCCCAGCCGCAGGGGCGAGTTCTCGAATCGGAACTGCCCCAGATAGGTACCCCGAACGCCCTTCTCCTTCGTCGAATAGACGAGCCGCAGGCTCTGCTTGTCCGCCCAGGGATCCTTGCGGAAGCCGTAGCCGACGGTGTTGAACGAGCCGCCAAGCAGCGCGCCGTAGTCGGTGCCGTAGGAGGCGAGCAGCAGCGGGCCCGACACCCGGCCCCAGTCACGCGCCGGGATCCAGTCGGCCCGCTTGTCGGGCGGCGGCGGCGTGTACGGCCGGCGGTCCCAGTCGGTGCCGGGTCCCGGCACCACGCGGTAATGGCTCTCCTGGTTACCCTCGGCGGCCGCGAAGTGCGTGCCTCCGCCGGCCGAGTCGTCGAGCACGTCCACGCCGTCGCCAGCGATGGCGCGCAACCGGACGCCGTCATGACGGCCGCCCGTGACCACCACCTTGTCGTTGCCACCGTAGAGATAGACACGGACTTCGCTGGTGACCGCCGCCTCGAACCGGCGCTGGAAGTACGGCTGACCCAGCGGCTCGCCCACCACGGAAGCGGTGCGCACGCTCAGCTCGAGGTCGCCATTGTCGAAACGGCGGGCCTGGACGAGCTCGTGGGCGTCGGTCAGGAACACGTCGACGTTCTTGTTGATGTACTCGTAGAAGCGACGCGCCTGTTCGGGCAGACCGGCGCGCCGGGTCTCCAGGGCCGCGATCGTGCGCGCGCCGTCCTTCGCGTAGAATGCCGGTGGCTCTCGCCGCACGGCCGCCGTGATCACGTCGTCCGTCAGCTCCGCCTGCAACTCCCTCGCGGTCTCGTCCCACGCCCGCCGTTCCAGGTCGGCGAGGATCCTCTTGTCCATGTCCCAGCCGTCGTACGTGAGGCCGGCCTGGCGGGAATACCCGGGCCCGAACTTCACGAGCAGGGGGAGCTGCGGCCGCAGGAACCAGGTGAAGACGCCCTCGAAGCGCGCGAGGGCCTGGTCGCGGTCCTCGGGGATCGGCTGCCACCGCTCCTTGCCCGCCACCTTGCCCCAGCGGAACTGCCCGCGGTTGCGATCCCAGTCGCCCATGAGCTGATCGAGCAGGCGCGACTTCAGGTACGCGCGCGAGTCCACGCGGACCTCGGGACTCTCGCGCAGACGCTTCCACAGCTCTTCACCGTCGATCGTCTCCGTCGTTCCGCCGAAGTCCGGCGTGCCGCCCCACTCTTCGATGTCCCCCACGGCGTTCGCGAACGACTGCCGGAACTCACCGAGTGCGGGGTCGTCCGGCATGACCACGAGCTGCGGCGTGTTGTGGAGGATGCCAGTGGGCTGGAGCAGCCCCGGAGCCACGACATGGGCCGCGGGATGTCCGGACGACATCTGGTCGATGAGCACGCGGCGCGCGAGCGTCTCGCGGAGGTCCACCGGAAGGTGGTTCGTCGGGTCCTTGATGATGGGACGGAACGTGTAGCACTTCCCGTCCGCGCCGCGCAGCGCGAGCCCCTGCGTCTGGCCGTGTCCCACTCCTTTGGTGGGCGTGAGCCCGCCGGCGTAGGTGCGGAGGTCGAGGACGGGGAGCTTCACCGGCGTGGCATAGAGGTCCCGGTAGTCCGAGCCCCAGAGCCATCGGTGCAACGCTCCCGCGCGGTACTGGGGACCGATGACCACCGTTCGACCCGATGCGGTGCCCGCGGCCGTGCCCGCCTCCTCATCCGTGCTCGCGGCGGTGACGCTGCTTGCGAGACAACCGAGCAGCACGGCGGCGACAGCGCAGGTCGCGACGACGGTGTGTTTGGTGGAGCTCATGGAACTCGCCTCGCTAATGACCGAGAAAACGACTGGGCATGCCGTAGACGTCGCCCGCGTCGTCCCGGTGGATGGAATCGAAGAGGACGACGACACCGCCGAGGATCAGTCCGACCAGCCGGGCGTCCTCGGGAAACGCGACGAGCATCGTGAGCAGCGCGTCAGCGAGCGCCGGCCGTGATGCCCGCGCCGATTTCCCGCGCAACGCAGTCGGCCAGGCAGTGGATGTCGGAACGACGCTGAGTCGGTGGTGACGCATGAGCGGGCCGTTGTGCAGGGCGCGTGCCACTCATTTCGGAGTGCGCGTGTCGCGCAAGTCGGCGCCGCAACGCGAGCGAGCTACCGTTGAACGTCGCTGGGGACGTGTCGCCGTTGTGGATCCCCAACGGCGGCCCGCGCTCGCCGCACGCTCCTGGGCCATCGACGCTGCGACGCCCACGGCCAGGCGCGCGCTCGGTGAACGCTCCCGGCGGCCGTGGGCGCACGCACGATCGCGCGCACGCGGGCGATGATTCGCGGTCGACGCACGGCGTCATCGAGAGGTAGCGGCGCCTCGCCGCTGGCGCGAGGCGCGCCCGGCGCCGCGCCGGCGGCGGCCAATCCGGCCGCGACCCGAACGAGTCAGGTGCGGTACCCCGGAAGAGTCGGCCGCCCCCGCTGGAAGGAGTTCGCGCGACGACCGAACGAGTGCTCTGCGCGGCCCGAGAGGAGGTTGTCCCGCCGATCTGCGGAGTCCCACAATGCGCGCATCGCATCGCACAAAAGGAGACGCGCCATGTCGACGGCAATCGCAGTTCTCGACGACTTCGAATCGAGCGGGCAGCCGGTCGGACATCACCCGCACGCGGGTGTCTCCGCGCTCACGCCCATGTTCGGAGAGTCGAGCGGAGGGACCGGCGGCGCGGACGTGATCGCCTCCAGCGGCGCCACGTTCGGCATGGTCGGCGAGTCGCCGGTCATACGACGCGTGCTCGACCGCGTGGCTCGTGTCGCCCCCACTGGGGCCACCGTGCTCGTGACGGGCGAGACCGGGACCGGCAAGGAGCTGGTCGCGCGCGCGATCCACGCCGGATCGCCGCGCGCGAAGCGGCCTTTCGTGAGGGTGAACTGCGGCGCGTTGGCCGAGGGCGTGGTGGCCTCCGAGCTGTTCGGCCATGAGCGGGGCTCTTTCACGGGGGCCCTGGAGCGGCGCAAGGGTCGCTTCGAGCTCGCCAACGGGGGAACAATCTTCCTCGACGAGGTCGGCGAGCTGCCGCTGGCGCTACAGGTCGCGCTCCTCCGCGTGCTCCAGGAGGGCGAGTTCGAGCGCGTGGGCGGCACCGAGACGCTGAAGACCGACGTGCGCGTGGTCGCCGCCACCAACTGCGACCTCGACGAGGCGGTGCGCGAGGGACGCTTCCGCAGCGACCTCCTGTTCCGCCTGAACGTGTTCCCGGTCGCCATGCCTTCGCTGCGCGAGCGAAAGGGCGACGTCGCCTTGATCGCCGGACACTATGCGCGACAGTAC
Source organism: Vicinamibacteria bacterium (assembly GCA_041481445.1). Classification (GTDB taxonomy): domain Bacteria; phylum Acidobacteriota; class Vicinamibacteria; order Fen-336; family Fen-336; genus AA29. The sequence continues at coordinate 11,801 of JBGPBV010000002.1, read as the reverse complement.
GCGCCGAAGCTCGGGAAGCGGATCCGTGGCGTCAGCCCGAGCGCGATGGAGGCTCTCGTGGCCTACCCCTGGCCCGGCAACATCCGTGAGCTGCAGAACCTGGTGGAGCGGGCGGTGATCCTCGCCTGCGGCGAGGTCCTCGAGCTTGCCGATTTCGAGCTGCCCGGCTCCGCGACTGCGCGGAGCGACGCCGAACCGACGGACGAGCGACAGAGCATCGAGGCGGCGCTGCGAGCCGCTCGAGGTCGCGTATACGGGCTTGACGGTGCCGCGGCGTCGCTCGGGGTGGCGCCGAGCACCCTCGACTTTCGCATTCGACGGCTCGGCATCGACAAGTTTGCGTTCCGCGCGGCTCGCCGCAACTGACCCCGATCAAACCTCAGTCCGTCGCCCCGCCCCTGCCAGGTCCAATGTTACACGTTAGTCACGCTTCACCTGACGCCTTCGCCGTCTCCCCTCCCCTGAGGAGCCCGCGAGGCCCGCGGTTGAGGGTCCTTTACCTACCGACCGAGTTCCCACGATGTCGTCCGTGATGCCGCGCGCGCCCACCTTTGTCGCCATCGTGCGGCGGATGTCGTGGATACGGAATAGGAGGCGAACTCCTTCGCGACCTCCCGAAACCGAGCGGAACGACGTCTCGACCCAATACTTGCTGGCGATTTCGCGACTTGCAGTGGAGTTCGCTGAGTGGTGAAGGGAAGCGCAGGGCGTCCGATCACCTTCACACGGTGGAAGTCAGAGGTTCGAATCCTCTAGCGCCCACCACCTGCCGACGCTGCACCCGGCGCTCCCCCCGCTCGCGATGGCGCCCCGGCCTATCCGTCTGGGACGGATGACGGTGAAACAACCGGGAACTCTTGTACCATCGCGGATCCATGTCCACCTCCGCCCAGGTCGAGTCCGTGACCGCCCACGTGGATCCGGCGCGCGCGCCGGGTCCCCGCCGCGCCTACCGGTACTACGACCTCGTGATGGCGGCCTTCGTGACCGTGCTCCTCTGCGCGAACCTGATCGGCGCCTCGAAGGTCGCCGAGATCCACGGCATCGCGTTCGGGGCGGGCGTCCTCTTCTTCCCCATCAGCTACGTGTTCGGCGACGTCCTGACCGAGGTCTACGGCTACGCGCGGGCCCGCAAGGTCGTGTGGGCGGGCTTCGGCGCGGAGGTGTTCGCCTCCTTCATGGCCTGGGCCGTGCTCGCCTTCCCGCCCGCGCCGGGCTGGCCGCACCAGGCCGCCTTCGAGACCGTGTTCGGCTCCACGTGGCGCATCGTGGCCGCCTCGCTCATCGCGTACTTCTGCGGCGAGTTCACGAACTCCTACGTGCTGGCCAAGATGAAGATCGTCACCGAGGGCCGCTTCCTCTGGATGCGCACGATCGGCTCCACGATCGCCGGCGAGGCCGTGGACTCGCTGATCTTCTATCCCCTCGCGTTCCTGGGCGTCTGGCCAAACGAGCTGGTCGTGCGCGTCCTGATGAGCAACTACGTGCTCAAGGTCGGCTGGGAAGCCGTGATGACGCCGGTGACGTACCGCATCGTGAACGCCCTCAAGCGCGCCGAGCACGAGGACTACTACGACCGCGACACCGACTTCACGCCGTTCTCCCTGAGTGCCTGAGCCGGGGCCGCCCGCCAGCGATCGGTTCCCGGCCTGGGTCGAGGACCTCCAGGCGCGCCACCGCCGGGAGCTCACGTTCGCGGAGATCCGGAAGGGCCTGCAGGCCCTGTCCTCCCTCTACGTGGAGCGCCGCCAGAAGCTCTCCGCGGGGGCCGCCCTCGACGGCGCCGGCAAGCGCGCCGCCTTCGCCCTCTACTACGGCCCGGCGCACTTCCTCCTCGTCCGCGCGATCGTGCGCGCGCTGGGCACGGCCGCCGGCCGACCGCGCACGATCGTGGACCTCGGCTGCGGGACGGGCGCGGCGGGAGCGGCCTGGGGGCTCGAGGCCGGCGCGCGGGTGGAAGGCATCGACCGCAACGGCTGGGCCGTCGAGGAGACGCGCTGGACGCTGGCGCGCCTCCGGCTGAAGGGATCCGCGCGCAAGGGAGACGCCGTCTCCGAGCCCCTGCCCACGCGCCCGGCGGGCGTGGTGGCCGCGTTCACCGTCAACGAGCTGGATCCGAAGGCGCGCGAGCGCCTGCTGGCCGCGGTGCGCGAGGCCCCGGCCCGGGGCGTGCGCGTGCTCGTCGTCGAGCCCCTGGCGCGGCGCGCCCTCACCTGGTGGGACGCCTGGGCGGCGGCGTTCACCGCCGCCGGTGGACGCGAGGACGAGTGGCGGATCGACGCCGAGCTGCCCGCGAGCCTCGTCGAGCTCGGGCGCGCGGCCGGGCTCGATCCCGGCCGGCTCGGGGCCCGCTCGCTGTTCCTGCCCGCCGGGCGCTAACGCGAGTCGGGCTTGCCCGCAGGCGCGGGCGCCGGGGCGGAGCGCGCCAGCTCCTCGTCCACGACCTTGGCGAAGCTCTCGTAGGGCTGCGCGCCCACCACCATCCGGCCGTTGATGAAGAAGGCGGGCGTCGACTGCACGCCGTACTTCTCGCCCTCCGCCGCGTTCTTCTGCCAGTCGGCGGCGTGCTTCCCCGAGTCCAGGCACTCGTTGAAGGCGGTGGCCTCCAGGCCGAGGTCGGCCGCGCTCTTCTTGAGGTCCGCCTCCTGGAGCTTGTCCTGATGGCCGAAGAGCACGTCGTGCATGGCCCAGAACTTCCCCTGGTCGTTCGCGCAGGCGGCCGCCTCCGCCGCCTTGGCCGCCTGGGGATGGATCGACACCAGCGGGAAGTCCCGGTACACGACCCGGATCTTGCCGGGATAGGTGTCCTCGAGCTTCTTGAGCGTGCCCGTGGCCCGCGAGCAGAACGGGCACTGGAAGTCCGAGAACTCCACGATCTGGATGGGCGCGTCGGCGGGCCCGCGGGAGGGACTGGTCCCCGCCTCGATGGTGAGGCGCGGCGGATCGAGGAGCACCCGCACGTTCGCGCTCGCCCGCAACGAGTCCACGAACTCGTTCTGCCGCTCGCGCGAGCGCTGCTGCCCGAGGCCGGTCTCGATGCGCTTGAGGGCGTCCGCTTCCGACAGGTTGCCCATCCGCGCCTTGTTCTGGTCGTAGAAGGCCTTCTGCTCCTCGGCGGTCACCGGCTTGACCTTGGCCTCGACCTCCTGCTTCAGCAGCTCCGCGACCGTGACCTTCCGTGCCGCGGCCTCGCGCTCCAGGAGGCGCTTGCCGATCTCCTCGTCCAGGATCTGCCTCTGAGCCTGGTATTGCTGGGTCTTCAACTGGAACAGCCGCGCGCCCGCCACCTGCTCGAGGTCGCGCGCGGTGAAGGGCTCGCCGGCGATGATCGCGACCACGTCCGCGGGCGCGGCCGGTGACGGGGAGGAGGCAGGCGCGGGAGCCGGAGGCTTCCCCTTGGCCTCGACACCGCCGGCGCCGGCCACACACGGCACGGCCATGACGGCCGCCATCACCACGGGCACGATCGAACGGGACATGGCTCCTCCTGACCGGAAGGGCCAGGATAGCAGGCCGGAGCCTATCGGCCCAGCGCGTCGCGGACGGCGCGGTCGAGGCGGTTGAAGTCCGCCCCCTCGATGAACGTCCCGTTCACGAAGAACGCGTGCCACCCTCAGCTACAGAAGGCCAGGGCCGCGCAGGTGACGACGCTCTCGGGATCGATGTTCCACTGCTCGTAGTGGAGCAGGGCGCCCCGCGCGGGCCGCACCGCCGCCACGAGCGTGTACAGCGGCGAGGCGCCGCACCAGCGCAAGGGATCGCCTCGACGGGAGAGGCGCGACCAGAAGCCGGCGGGGTCCCCCGCCACCAGGCGCTCGCACCGCTCGCGGTCGAGGGCGGCCACGTCCACGAGGAGCCCTTCGTCCGCGTGCGCGGCCACCAGGTCTCCGTAGCGCCGCCCCAAGTGCGCCATGTCCACGCCCGCGACCCAGATCAGCCGGTCGCGCTCGGACTTCGCGATCTCCGCGAGGGTGCCGATGACGCGGCGCACACCCTCGTCGTCCTCGGGCGAGGCGCCGTCACGCGTGGCCTCCGCGAAGGGACCGCACAGCAGCGGCACGATTGCCACGTCCGGCCCGTAGAGGTGCTGGAGGAACACGACCTGGAACTCGATGGAGTGCTCGACCGCGTGACAGTAGTCCTCGAGGCAGGCGGCGGACCCCGCCGCCTCCGCGATCCGCGCCACGAGGTCGACGTCGATGCTCGTCTCCCCCAGCGGCGTGCGGAACGGCTTCCGGGTGAACCCGAACCGCTCGGGCAGGCCGTAATGGGAGGTGCCCAGGATCACGAACGTCCGGCCGCGCAGCTCGGGGGTGAGCGCGGAGTAGGCCGCCCCGTACGAGCGCCAGGCGCCCTCCGGGCTCACGTGGGGAGCGGCCACCCCCAGGAGCGCGCCGGGCGGAGGGGGCAACCGGGGCGCTTCGTCGAGGTACCGGGCCAGCAGCGCGCGCAGCTCGCCCGGATCGCTCGGGTAGGCGGAGCCGGCGTGCAGGGCCGCGCGCGTGGCCTCGCTCGCGAACGACCGGTGCCGCGCCTCGCGCCTGTCCTCGAACACCTGGTCCTCGAGGAAGCCGCCCCGGCTGAGGGTGTCGCGGAGGTGCGCGACGAGCTCGCCGACCGCGCCGTCGCCGGTGATGCGCGCCAGCATCTCGCGCAGGTCCGCCTCGTCGTGCCGGCCGTCGAAGAGGAGCAGGCAGGGGACGAGCGGCGGAGGCAGGATCAGCATGCCCTCCGCGTACCGGAGGGGGTCGCGCACGAGGAGCCCGGGCGATTCCGGCACCGGCGAAGGCATCATCTCGAGCGTCCGGCGCAGCGCGGGCAGCGGGGCGGCCATCAGCGCTTCCCCAGCGCGTGCAGGATGCCGAGCGACAGCCAGGGCACGTACGTGATGAGCAGGACGCCGGCCCCGAGGATCACCAGGAACGGCGTCACCTGGCGGTACAGGGTGGGCAGGGGCTTGCCGAAGCGCGCGGCGGAGAGGAACAGGTTCAGCCCCACGGGCGGGAACAGGAACCCGAGCTCGAGGTTGACGAGGAAGATGACGCCGAGGTGGATGGGATCGACGCCGTAGGCGGCCGCCATCGGGATGATGAGCGGGACGAGGATGATGATCGCGGAGTATATCTCGAGGACGCTGCCGAGGACGAGGAGGGCCACGTTGAGCACGAGGAGGAACGCGAGCTGCGAGTGGATGTGCGTCTTCACCCAGAGCACGAACTGCTCCGGGAGCTGCGCGTCCACGAGGTAGCTCGTGAGGCCCATGGCGACGCTGAGGAGGACCAGGACGGCCCCCACCAGCGCGCCCGCCTCCACGAGCACGGCCGGCAGCTGGCGCAGGCGGAGGTCGCGCGTGACGAAGCAGGCCACGACCACGGCGTAGGCGCAGGCGGCGGCGGAGGCCTCCACGATGGAGACGGACCCGCTCGCGAACAGCACGATCACGAGCAGGGGAAGGCTCAGCTCCCATTTCGCGGCCCAGGTCCCGCGGACGGCCTCGCGCCACGAGAAGGCGCCGCGCCGGTCCAGCGTGCGGGACCCGACGCGGACGCCGTAGCCGGAGACGAGGCCGATCAGGAGCAGCCCGGGGAGCAGGGCGGCCAGATACAGGTCGTCGGCGGGCACGCCCGCGACGACCGCGTACAAGATGACGGGCAGGCTGGGCGGGAAGGACATGCCGAGGCTCCCCGACGCCGTCACCAGCCCGATCGAGAAGCCTTCCGGGTAACCCGCGCGCGCCAGCATGGGCAGGACGAGCCCGCCCAGGGCCATGATCGTGAGCCCGGAGCCGCCGGTCGTGAACACGGCGAAGGCCGTCGGCACCACGATCGCGATGCCGCCCGGGAGCCATCCGAAGAGGGATTCGAAGCAGCGCACGAGGCGCGCCGGCGACTGTCCCGCCGCCAGCACGAAGCCGGCGGTGGTGAGGAGCGGGATGGCGGGGATCGTCGGCGAGGCGATGAGCCGATAGACCTCGGCCGAGACCGCGCCCACCGGCGTGCCGTCCTTGAAGAAGAACAGGAGGGCGAGCCCGCCCATGGCCACGAAGACGGGCGCGCCGAGCAGGGCGCCGGCCAGGATCACCGCCGTCGCCGGCCACACGAGAGCCGACCGGCCGAGCACGCCGGGCGCTTCCGGAGGCGGCAGCAGGCCCAGCGCGAAGGCGGCCACGATCGCGCTCCCGGCGAGGGCGCGGCCGCGCCACCGGCCGGGCGCCGTCCACACGAACCACCCCGCCATCAGCCCGAGGCTGATCGGGATGACGCACTCGCTGGCCCATTCGGGGATGCCCGCGCCCAGGAGCTTGCCCTGCTGGCGATTGGCCCGGACCAGCTCGAGGCCGGAGTAGGCGAGCACGGCCAGGACGGCCGCGGCCACCCCCGCGGCCAGGAGCCCCGCGATCCGGCGCCCGCGCTCGCTCCGGAGCAGCTCGGCGGTCGAGAGGGTCAGGTGCGTGCGCCGGCGCGTGGCCACCAGGCCGCCCACGAAGGTGAGCCACAGCGTGACCTGCTGGAGATAGGCGGCCGACCCGGACAGGTGGAACCCGAGCGGACGGCCGGCGGCCTCGATGAGCGGCAGCAGCGTGGCCAGGGCGAGGGCCAGGACGAGCACCCAGCCGTCGGCCCCCGGGCGCAGGGGCGCCGTGCTCACCGCAGCCGCATCGTGGACCACGGGCGGATCGGGCGCGGCGGCCGGATCGCTCGCGACGGCGGGCTCGTCCACCGCGCGATCATAGTCTCTGGCCGCCTCTGTGCTAGCCTCCGCGCGGTCGGCGCCCGCGTGCGCGCCCGGAGGTCCGGCATGCAGCTGGGATGGGTCGATTGGCTCGCGATCGGTCTGTACTTCGCGGCCAACGTCGCGATCGGCCTCTACTACCGCCGCCGAGCCACCGCCTCCACCGAGGAGTTCTTCGTGGGCGGCCGCCGCGTGAGCTGGTGGCTGGCCGGGACCTCCATGGTGGCGACCACGTTCGCCGCGGACACCCCGCTCGCGGTCACCGGCCTCGTGGCCAGCTTCGGCATCGCCGGCAACTGGCTCTGGTGGAGCATGCTCATGAGCGGCATGCTCACCGTCTTCTTCTATGCGCGCCTGTGGCGGCGCGCGGGCGTGCTCACCGACGTGGAGTTCGCGGAGATCCGCTACAGCGGCCGGCCCGCCGCCTTCCTGCGGGGGTTCCGCTCGCTGTACCTGGGCCTGCCCATCAACTGCATCGTCATGGGCTGGGTCAACCTGGCCATGGTGAAGATCCTGATGATGATCTTCGGCGTCACCAAGGTGCAGGCCCTCATGATGGTGTTCGCCATCATGCTCGTGACCTCCATGATCTCGACGCTCTCCGGCCTGTGGGGCGTGCTGGTGATGGACCTGTTCCAGTTCGTCCTCAAGATGGGGATGGTCATCGTCCTCGCCTACTACTCCGTGCAGGCGGTGGGCGGGATGGACGCGCTCAAGACCAAGCTGCACGCCCTCGACCTGGCGCGCGCGGCGCGCGGGGGCGGCCAGGGCTCGATCCTCTCCTTCGTGCCCGACGTGGGGTCGCCCTGGATGCCCCTCATCGCGTTCTTCGTCTACATCGCGGTCAACTGGTGGGCCACCTGGTACCCGGGGGCGGAGCCGGGCGGCGGCGGCTACATCGCCCAGCGGATCTTCTGCGCCAAGGACGAGAAGAACTCGCTCCTGGCCACGCTGTGGTTCAACGTGGCGCACTACGCGATCCGGCCCTGGCCCTGGATCCTGACCGCGCTGGCCTCCCTCGTCCTCTATCCCGACCTCGTGGACAAGGAGTCCGGGTTCATCAAGACGATCGTCGATCCGGGCGTATTCCCGGTCGCCCTCCGCGGCGTGATGATCGCCGCCTTCGCCGCCGCCTACATGTCCACCATCGGGACCCAGCTCAACTGGGGCGCGTCGTACCTCGTCAACGACTTCTACCGGCGGTTCCTCGTCAAGGGCCGGGACGAGAAGCACTACGTGCGGGCCTCCCAGGTCGCGACCGTCCTGATCATGCTGATCTCGTGCGTGGTGACGTACTACCAGGACTCGATCGCGGGGGCCTGGACCCTCCTGATCGCCCTGGGCGCGGGGACGGGCAGCGTCTTCATCCTTCGCTGGTTCTGGTGGCGGATCAACGCCTGGAGCGAGGTCTCCGCGATGGCGGCTTCGTTCGTGGTGTCCCTCCTCCTCCGCTTCGCCTTCGGCCTGGACACGAGCAACGCGCGGGAGTTCGCCTGGACCGTGATCATCACCGTGGCCTGCTCGACGGTGGTGTGGGTGGCGACCACGCTCCTCACCGCCCCCGAGGACCGCGCCACCCTGCTCGCCTTCTACCGGCGCGTGCGGCCGAGCGCGTCGTGGTGGGGCCCCGTCGCGCGCGAGGCCACGGACGTGGTGCCCGTGCACGACGGCGGCCACAACCTCCTGGACTGGGCGGCGGGATGCGTCTTCGTCTACGCGACGCTCTTCGGGGTGGGCAAGATCCTCTTCGGCCAGACCGGCCTCGGCCTCGGCCTGCTGGCGGTGGCCGTGCTCGCCGCGGGGACGGTCTACCGGGACCTCGAGCGGCGCGGGTGGAAGACGGTCATGGAGTAGCGGGGGCCGGCGGGAACGCCCGGCTCAGTACGAGGCCGACCGCGAACACGGTCAGCGCGCCGACCATGTTGTACCAGAGGAAGTGGACGGCGGTGAACGTGGCCACCGCCCACACCGTCGCCATCCCCACCAGGAGCCCCCAGAAGGCCCCGATCGCGGAAGCCCGTGGCGTGAGCACGGCCAGCCCGAACACGCCGAGGATGGAGCCGTAGAAGTAGGATCCGAACCGGTTGACCACCTCGATCGCGGAGCCCAGCCGCCCCGCCTGCAGCGCGATCAGGCAGGCGAAGCCTCCCCAGCCGGCGGTGAGCAGGCGCGACACCAGCAGCTCGTGCGCGTCCCCCCCCGCCGGGCGCACGAACCGCTTGTAGAAGTCCACCATGCTCGCGGTGGCCAGCGAGTTGAGCTCGCCGGAGAGGGTGGACATGGCGGCGGCGAAGATCACCGCGATCACCAGCCCGGCCAGGCCGCGCGGGAGGTAGGACACGATGTAGGAGGGGAAGATGTAATTGGTGTCGTTGTAGGCCGTGTGGTCGATCGCCTCGATCATGCGCGTGGCTTCGCGCCGCGCGCCGTCGAGCGCGGTATTGGCCTGGCGGTACAGCTGGGCGTCCACCTCCGTCCGCGTGTCCGCGTAGTGCTCGGCGGCGATCCGCCTCATGGCGTGCGCCCGCTCGAAGCGCGCCTTCACCTGCGCCAGCTCCTCGGGCGGCGCCTGGCGCTCCAGCCTCGCCATCTCCACGCGGTTCCACAGGAGCGGCGGCGGATGGAAGTGGTAGAAGACGAACACGAGCACGCCGGTGAGCAGGATCAGGAACTGCATCGGCACCTTGAGGAACGCGTTGAAGAGCAGCGACAGCCGGCTCTGGGTCAGGCTGCTCCCCGACAGGTAGCGCTGGACCTGGCTCTGGTCGCATCCGAAGTAGGAGAGCATCAGGAACAGGCCGGCGATGAGACCGCTCCAGAGGGTGTAGGGCGTGGTGAGGCTGGGCGAGGTGTCCATGATGCGCAGCCGGCCCGTGGCCTTGGCCAGGGCCAGCGCGTCCTGGAAATGGATGCCCTCGGGGAGCTGGGCGAGGGCGACCCCGAAGCAGAGGAAGATCCCGAACCAGATGATCGCCATCTGCACGACGTCGGTCCAGATGACCGACTTGTTCCCGCCGTAGATGACGTACACGATCGTGGAGCCGCCCATGAGCAGGATCGTGGCCGGCTCGCTCCACCCCAGGAGCACGGCCAGCACGAGCGAGGGTGCGTAGAGGGTCACCCCCACCGACAACCCGCGCGAGACGAGGAACAGCAGGCTGGTCAGCGTGCGCGTGCGCGAGTCGAAGCGCCGCTCCAGGTACTCGTAGGCGGTGAAGACGCGGGCGCGATAGAAGAAGGGGACGAGGGTCAGGCACAGGATCACCATCGCGAACGGCAGCCCGAAGTACACGACCAGGAACCGCATCCCGTCCGTGTAGGCCTGGCCGGTGGTGCCCACGAACGTGATGGCGCTGATCTGGGTGGCCATCACGGAGAGGCCGACCGCCCACCAGCGCATCTGCCGCCCGGCCAGGAAGAAGTCGTCGATCCGCTTGTTGCCGCGCCCGGCCCAGACGCCGAAGGCGACGATCACGACGAGGTAGACGGCGAGGACGGACCAATCCAGGGTGGACACGGATCAGTAGTTCCAGCTGGAGAAGAGGGCGATGAGAATCATGACGACTAGCGCGCAGACGAGAACCGCTGCATAGATGCGCGGCCAGGTCCCGAAGAGGGGGACGCGCTCCTGCTCGTCGGACGGCGTGTTCCGGGGCTTGGGACCCATCGTCTCCAGTCCTACTCGAGTTGCCGGCCCCTGGTCTCGGGCAGGGCCAGGGCCAGCAGGGCCGCGGCCAGGAAGGCGCCGGCCAGGAGCAGGAACGCGGAGCCGAAGCCGTGGCGCGAGGCCACCAGCCCCACGACCGCGGGCGCCGCCGCGGAGAGCCCGCGGCCCACGTTGTAGCTGAGCCCCATCGCGGTGGCGCGGATCTCCGTCGGAAAGAGCTCGGAGGCGATGGCGCCGAAGCCGGAGAAGAAGCCGGTCCCGAAGAAGGCGACCAGGGGCCCGAGCAAGAGGAGCGTGGCGGGGCGATGCGCCATGCCGTAGAGGGGCACCAGGGCGGCGGCCACGACCAGATACGTCACATAGCTCCGGCGCCGGCCCACGGCATCCGCGAAGAACCCGAAGAGCGCATAGCCGAACCACTTCCCCACGCCCATCACGATCAGCCAGGTCGTGGTCGTCATCAAGCCGAGGCCCCGGCCTCCTTCCTCCACCGGCAGCGAGAGGTAGGCCGGGATCCACGTGAACAGGCCCCAGTACCCGAACATCCCGCAGGCGTTCATGGCCGTGGCCACGAGGCCGTTCCGCCTCAGATCCTTGCGCCACAACACGCGCAGCGCCCCGCCCCCGGGGCGCGCCGCCTGGTGGCGCAGCCAGATCTCGGACTCGGGCACGTCGCGGCGGATCCAGAACACGACCAAGGCGGGCAGGACGCCGACGAAGAACACGGTGCGCCAGCCGAAGCTCGGGAGCACGAGGGCGACCACTCCCGCCGCCACCATCTCGCCGATCGCCCACGTCGACTGCATCAGGCCGAGCGCCTTGCCCCGGTGCTCGGCCGGCCAGGTCTCGGCGATGAGCGCGGCCCCCGTCGTCCACTCCCCGCCCATGCCGAGCCCGAGGATGAACCGGCAGATCGCGAGCTGGACGATCGTCTGGGAGAGGCCGCAGGCGCCGCTGGACACGGAGTAGACGAGGATGGACGCCATCAGCGCGCGCGTGCGGCCGATGCGGTCGGCCAGGAACCCGAAGGCCAGGCCGCCGAGCGCGGACGCGAACAGGGTGAGCGAGTTGAGGAGCCCGCCCTGGGCCTTGCCCATCCCGAGGTCGCGCATCAGGTGCGCGAGCACCAGCGAGTAGAGCATCACGTCCATCGCGTCGAGCATCCAGCCCAAGCCCCCCGCGATCAGCGAGCGGCGCTGGGCGGAGGTGACCTGGGTGGGCCACTCCAGGAAGGCGATGCGGCGGGTGCCGGCGGTCGCGGGGGCCGCCGGACGGGCGGACGCGCTCATGGAGAGCGATTATGGCCGGGCGGGCATCCCGCGTCAGCTTCCCAGGATCCGCAGCGGGTTGGCCAGCCCTCGGCGCTCGCCCGGGGCAGTGCCGGCCTTCTCGGGCGCCTCCG
>JBGPBV010000001.1:0-108810 GCA_041481445.1 Vicinamibacteria bacterium | reverse complement strand
TCCCTGCCCTTGACCGACGTCGAGGAGATGCTCTCCCCGGCGGTGGTGAAGGTGGTGACGGACGCGCGCGGGGACGCCCTGTACTTCTCGCGCAGCCCGATCCCCTTCGTAAGGGACGCCGTGGACGTGCGGGCCTCCGCCACCCAGGCGGTGGCGCGGGGCCTGGCCCGCAAGCACGTCGGAATCTACGCGTACCGCCGGGAGGCGCTGCTCAGGTTCGCGACCCTGGCCCCGGCGCCGCTCGAGCAGGCGGAGGCGCTCGAGCAGCTCCGTGCCCTCCATCATGGGATGAGGATTCGGGTGGTGCCGGTGGAGGGGCGTTCGGGAGTGGCCGTGGATACGCCCCAGGACCTCGAGCGCGTGCGCGCGATCATGGCGGGAGGAGCATGACCAAGTACATCTTCGTGACCGGTGGTGTCGTCTCGTCCCTCGGCAAGGGGCTGGCCTCCGCCTCCATCGGCGCCCTCCTCGAGGGACACGGCTTCAAGGTCGCGATGATGAAATGCGATCCCTACATCAACGTCGACCCCGGCACCATGAGCCCCTACCAGCACGGCGAGGTCTACGTCACCGACGACGGCGCGGAGACCGACCTCGACCTCGGGCACTACGAGCGCTTCACCCACGCCGCGGTCGACCGGCACTCCAACATCACCACCGGCAAGATCTACGGCAACGTGATCGCCAAGGAGCGCCGCGGCGACTACCTCGGCCGCACCGTCCAGGTCATCCCCCACATCACGGACGAGATCAAGGCGGCCATCCGCGCCGTGGCCACGGGCGATCCGGCCGCGGACGTCGTGATCGTGGAGATCGGGGGGACGGTGGGCGACATCGAGAGCCTGCCCTTCCTGGAGGCGGTGCGCCAGTTCCGCCAGGACGTCGGCAAGGGCAACGCCATCTTCGTGCACCTCGCCCTCGTCCCCTACATCGCCACCGCCCACGAGCTCAAGACCAAGCCCATGCAGCACAGCGTGCGCGAGCTGCGCGCCATCGGCATCCAGCCCGACATCCTGCTCTGCCGCACCGACCGCTTCCTGTCCCCCGACATCAAGTCCAAGCTCTCGCTGTACTGCGACGTGCCGGAAGAGGCGGTGATCACGGCCAAGGACGTGGACACCATCTACGAGGTCCCGATCGTCCTCTCCGGCGAGGGCCTGGACGGGATCGTCCTCAAGTCCCTGGGGCTGGAAGGGACGCGCCCGAACCTCGCGGCCTGGGAGGAGCTCGTCCACACCATCAAGAACCCGCGGGGCGAGGTGGTCATCGGCATCGTGGGCAAGTACGTCTCGTTCGAGGACTCCTACAAGAGCCTGAACGAGGCGCTCAGCCACGGCGGCTTCGGCAACCACGTGCGGGTGGTGCGGCGCTGGGTGGAGGCGGAGGACCTCGAGCAGGGCGACGTGGACCGCAAGCTCTCCGGCGTGGACGGCATCCTCGTGCCCGGCGGGTTCGGGACGCGCGGCACGGGCGGGATGGTCGCCGCCGCCGAGTACGCGCGGCGCACGGGCACGCCCTACTTCGGGATCTGCTACGGCTTCCAGTGGGCGGTGACGGAGTACGCGCGCAACGTCTGCGGCCTCGGCCGCGCGAACTCCACCGAGGTCGAGCCCGACGCCGAGCACAAGATCGTCTACAAGCTGCAGGACCTGCTCGGGGTGGACGAGATGGGCGGGACCATGCGGCTGGGCGCGTATCCCTGCCTGCTCGCCCCCGGCTCCCGCGCCGCCGCCATCTACGGAGCGACCGAGATCAGCGAGCGGCACCGCCACCGCTACGAGTTCAACAAGCAGTACGAGAGCTGCCTCACCCAGGGCGGAATGTCGATCTCCGGCAAGACCCCGGACGGCAAGTTCGTGGAGATCGCCGAGATCCCGGACCACCCGTGGTTCGTGGCCGTGCAGTTCCACCCCGAGTTCAAGAGCAAGCCGCTCGCGCCGCATCCGCTGTTCGCCGACTTCGTGCGGGCCAGCCTGCAGAATCGGCACAGCCGCGCCGCGTCCAGGGAGACCGCGGTCTCGGTTCCGTGAACGCGCCGCCCACCCCTCGCGGCGGCCCGCGATGGGGCTGGGCGCTCGTCCTCACCACGGCCCTCCACCTCCTGACCACCTCCGGCACCTGGGCCATCCTCGATCACGGCGAGATCCTCTACACCGCGCGTCACCTCCTCCACCACGGGACCCTCGACCTGACCGCGCCCGGCGTGCCGCGCCTGCGCTTCATGCCCACCGTCGTCGGCCACGGGGGCCGGCCCGTCCGGTCCCGGTTCCTGCCCGTCCCCACCCTCACCCTCGTGCCCCTCCTCGCCCTCGACGAGCGTCTGGGCTGGGGCGACGAGCGCGAGTTCGGGCACCTCGTGCATCTCCAGGGGCACCTCCTCGTGACCGCCGGCCTCGCCCTCCTCGGCCTCGCCATCCGCCGGACGGGCGGCGGCGAGGCGGCGGCGGCGATGGCCGTCCTGCTCGCGGGGCTGGCCTGGCCGGTCTGGCTCGTGTCGAGGAGGGTCGGCCCCGAGCCGGTGATGGTGTTCCTGGTCTGCACGTTCCTCTTCGCGGAGTCGGTGGCGGGCGGGAGGGCTCGCGCCGGCCTCAAGGGCCTCGTGTGCCTCCTCTTCCCCTGGACCCACGTCACGGGCGCCCTCGTGAGCGGCGCCCTGGTCGCGAGCACGGGCGCGCACGCCCTCCTCTCGCCACCCGGGAATCGAGACCGCCGGTGGGCGGAGACGGTGACGGTCGCGACGCTGGGCGCCCTGGGCGCGGGATCGATGGTCTACTTCTGGAACCACCTGTTCCACGACAACTGGATCGCGGGCGGGTACGGCCTGTACGCGCCCGAGCGGGCGTTCGGCGTGCGCAATGCCCTCTTCGGGCTGATCGAGCACTTGCGGTTCTTCCTCCTCGACTGCCCCGTCCTCCTCGTGATCGCGTTCGCGGGATGGAAGGCGGCGGGCCGGCGGCCGCCGCCGCCCGCCGACGCCTACGCGATCCTGGCCGTGGGCGTCACCGCCGTGCTGTTCCTGATCTTCGCCACGTTCTACTCGCCGGAGCCGACCCGGCGCCTCGCCGTCGCCTGTCCGCTGTGGGCGGCGCTGGCCGGAGCGACCTGGGACCGGTGGCGGCTGCGCGCTCCGTGGCCGCAGGCCCTGGTGGCCGCCTCCGGGCTCGTGAGCTTCGCCCGGTTCGCGGACCTGGACGGCGGCTGGCGGATCGGGCCCGGGGGATGGAACCTGCCGCAGTACGTCCTATGGGCGGACCTGGTGCGCGCGGGCCGGCCCTGGTGGGTGGTGGCGGCGCCCGTCGCCCTCCTCGCCCTGGCCGGGACCGTCGCCGCCGCCCGACTGTGGGCCCTCTTGCGGACCGGCCCCTCCGCGGCGCGCCTTGATCGGCCGGCGGCCGCCCTCTAGGATCCGACCTGATGCCAAGCGGCAAGGCCGTCCTCTCCGATGAACGCCTCTGGCGCGCGCTCTCGCGGCGTGAGGGTCCCTTCTTCCTGATCGCCGGCCCCTGCGTGATCGAGAGCCCGCGCCATCCCGCCCAGGTGGCGGCGCGCCTGGTCGAGATCACGGGCGAGCTCGGGATCCCGCTCGTATTCAAGGCCAGCTACGACAAGGCCAACCGCTCGAGCCTCGGCTCCTACCGCGGGCCCGGCCTGGAGCGCGGCCTGGAGATCCTGGCTCTCGTGCGCGAGCGCCACCGCGTGCCGATCCTCACCGACGTGCACGAGACGACGCAGGTCGAGCGGGCGGCGGCGGTGGCGGACGTGCTCCAGATCCCCGCCTTCCTCTGCCGGCAGACCGACCTCGTGATGGAGGCGGCCCGGAGCGGGCGGATCGTGAACATCAAGAAGGGGCAGTTCATGGCCCCCTGGGACATGAAGGGCATCGTCGAGAAGGCGGCCACGGGCGGCCACCGCAAGATCATGGTCACGGAGCGCGGCTTCACCTTCGGCTACAACAACCTCGTGGTCGACATGCGGTCCTTCCCCACCCTGCGGATGCTCGGATACCCGGTCGTCTTCGACGTCACCCACAGCGTGCAGAGGCCGGGCGGGCTCGGCGACCGCTCCGGCGGGGACGCCCACTTCATCGACACCCTGGGGCCGGCGGGAGTGGCCGCGGGCGTGAACGGGCTGTTCATGGAGGTGCACGAGAACCCGGCGCGCGCGCTGTCCGACGGACCGAACGCCTATCGGTTGTCCCGCCTCCCGCGGCTCTTGAAGCGCCTGCTGGCCATCCACGCGGCGACACGGGTTTAGGGATAGGGCGAGGCCCGCGTTACCATCGCTCGAATGTCCCGCGACACCGCGCGCAAGGTGCTGGAGATCGAGGCCCACGCGATCCTGGGCCTCGTCGAGCGCGTCGGCGAGGCCTACGACCGGGCGATCGAAGTCCTCCTCGGCTGCACGGGCCGGGTCGTGGTCAGCGGGATGGGCAAGAGCGGGCTGATCGGCCAGAAGATCTCGGCCACGCTCTCCTCGACGGGCACGCCCTCGCTCCACCTCCATCCGGCGGAGGCCACGCACGGAGACCTCGGCCGCATCGTGAAGGGCGACGTCCTGCTCGCCATCTCCTACAGCGGCGAGACGGAGGAGATCCTGGCCCTCATCCCCTGGACGGGCCGCCTGGGCGCGCCGCTGGTGGCGATGACGGGCAGCCCGCGCTCGTCGCTGGCCCAGGCCGCGGACGTGCACCTCGACGTCTCCATCGACAAGGAGGCCTGTCCGTTCGGCCTCGCCCCGACCGCGTCCACCACCGCCGCCCTCGCCATGGGGGATGCCCTGGCCATGGGACTGCTCGAGCGGCGCGGGTTCACCATCGACGACTTCGCGGTCCTGCATCCCGGCGGCCGCCTGGGCAAGAAGCTCGTGCGCGTCGAGGACGTCATGCAGGCGGGCGACCAGGCCCCCCGCGTGCGGCCGGAGACGGCCATGAAGGACGTCCTTTTCGAGATGACGAAGAAGCGCCTGGGCATGACCACGGTGGTCGATCCCGAGGGGCGCCTCCTGGGCATGATCTCGGACGGCGACCTGCGCCGGCACATGGAGAGGGACGGCTACGCCCTGCTCGACCGGACCGCCGGGCAGTGCATGACCGCGCGCCCGCTGACCGTGCGCCGCCGCGACCTGGCCACCGCCGCCCTCGCCCTGCTGGAGGAGCGCAAGATCACCTCGCTGCCCGTGGTCGACGAGAAGGGAACGGTGGAGGGCGTGGTGCATCTCCACGACCTGTGGAAGACGGAGATGATTTGACGCGCGGGGGGGGTCGATGAAGGACGAGGCGCTGGCCGCGCGCTGCCGCGCGCTCCGCCTGGTCCTCACCGACGTGGACGGGGTCCTCACCGACGGCACCGTCTTCCTCCTCCCCGGCGGGGGCGAGGCCAAGGCGTTCCACATGCGGGACGGCCTCGGCATCGTGCTCGCCCGGCGGGCCGGGCTCAAGGTCGGGCTGATATCCGGGCGGGCCTCGGAGACGGTGGCCGCGCGCGCGGCCGAGCTGCGCCTGGAAGTCGTGCGCCAGGGCGTGTCCGACAAGCGGGCCGTGCTCGAGGAGGTCCTGCGCGAGCACGACCTGAAGCCGCACGAGGTCGCCTACATGGGCGACGACGTGAACGACCTGGCCGTGATCACCCAGGTCGGGCTCTCCGCCGCTCCCGCCGACGCCCCTTTCGAGGTGCGCGCGCAGGCCTTCATGGTCACGGACGCCGCCGGCGGCCGTGGCTGCTTCCGCGAATTCCTGGAGGCCATCCTCAAGGCCCGCGGCCAGTGGGAGCCGCTCCTGGCCGGGCTCGGCGCCGCCCTGCCGTGAGGGAGCGCGCGGCCGCCTCCCGCCGTTGACCGACACCGCCCTGCTCGCCGTCCTCCTCGCCGCCATCGCCGGCCTGCTGGCCGGCCGCGCCTGGGCGGGCGCCCTGCGCCGCGGGGAGGAGCGCGACCGCGCCACCTTCCGCGCCTCTCCCCACTACATCCAGGGGCTGCACTACCTGGCCGCGGGCCAGCTCGAGCTCGCCATCAGCGAGCTGTCGAAGGTGGCGCGCGAGGAGCCGGACGCGGTCGAGGTCTCGCACGTGCTCGGCAACCTCCTGCGCGAGTCCGGCCAGGCCGAGCGCGCCATCCAGGCCCACCAGGCGCTCCTCTCGCGCCCCGACCTCGCGCGCGCCGAGCGCGCCCACGTGCTGTCCTCGCTGGGCACGGACTTCCGCAAGGCGGGCTTCCTGGACCGCGCCACCCGTACCTTCGGGGAAGCGCTGGCCGTGGATCCCCGCAACATCCACGCCCTGATCGGCATGCAGAAGCTGCACGAGGACCAGCGCCAGTGGCGCGAGGCCTACGAGATGCAGACCCGGCTGAGCCGGCTGCGCAAGACCGACGACAGCCTCGTGCTCGGGCACCTGCAGACGGAGATGGGCCGGGAGGCGGCGCGGGCGGGCAACCGCGAGGGCGCGGAGCGGGCCTTCCGCACCGCCCTCTCCCTCGACCGGCGCGTCTTCCCCGCCCACCTCGGACTGGCCGACCTCTGGGCGGAGCACGAGCCGCTCAAGGCGGCGTCGATACTGGAGGACGCGGTGCAGGCCGCCCCCGACCGGGCCTACCTCGCCTTCGACCGTCTCTCGCGCTGCTACGCGGCGGCGGGCGAGCCCTCGCGCTTCGTCGCCGTCTGCGAGCAGATCATCGGCCAGGACCCGCGCGACTGGCGCGCGCGCCTCAACCTCGCCCGGCACCTGCGAGCGGAGGGCCGCCACGAGGAGGGGCACGGCCTGCTGCTGCGGGCCCTGGAGACCAACCCCCACGTGATGCTCGTCCACCTCGAGATGTGGCGGACGCTGCGCGCGCTGGGACTGGCGGGAGCACCCGCCCTGGCCTACGTCGACACCGCCGAGGGCTCGGTCTTCTACCGGGACCCCCACATCTGCACCGCCTGCCGCTACCGGGCGGACGACATGCTCTGGCGGTGCCCGCACTGCCACGAGTGGAACACGTTCGTGGAGGAGCGGCTGGGGCCGGGCCCGGCGGGCGGGCGCTAGCGGGGGCCGGGATCGCGGCGGGCGGCCAGGGCGGCCGCGACGAGGCCCGCGGCCAGGCGGGCGTCGGCGCCTGCGCCACGAGCCGCTTCTCCGGCTGCGGCCGGGTCGTCCGCGTGTCGCGCGACGGCGTCGAGGAGGGCCGGCGCCCACCGCGGCGCCGCCGCCCGTGCCCAGCGCTCGGCCACGGCCGACCAGGCGGCGCGCGCGGCGTCGTCCCCGACGATACCGGCGCCCGAGTGCGCGGCCGCGATCGCGACCAGGCACGCGCCCGCCGCGCGGTCCGCATCGCGATCGACGAGCCTCGCAACGGAGAACATCACGGCCGCCGTGAACTCGGGATCCAACCCGCGCCGGCCGAGCGACCAGAGGCCGACCACCAGCGCAAGCGCCTCCGCGCCCGGCGAGCCGGAGTCGGCAAGGGTTTCCGCCGCCGCGTACCAGGGACCGGCGAAAGGAGGCGCCAGCCGGCGCTTGAGGCGCTCCATCTCGACCTCGCCGGACGCCTGCACTTCGGCCACCCATACCGAAGGGTCGAGCCCGTGCGGTCCCAGGTCCGGACCAGAGCCGAGGACGGCCGCGACCGCCTCGTCGGGCATGGGCGGGCGCGGCGGGGGCGCCCCCGCCAGCCGCCAGAGCTCCATGGCCAGGGCCTGCGCGTGGGCATCGGTGGCCTCGAGGGAGCCGGAGGCGTCGAGGACGATGTGCGCGAAGCGGCGCTTCTCCGCGGCCGGCATCTGGGCCGTGATGCGCGCGCCGGCGGCCGCCTCGTCGATGGTGTCGCGGGCCATGAGGCGGCGGAGCTGCTCGCCGCCCTCGCAGTCCACCACCACCAGCCGGTCGAAGCGCAGGTGCAGGCCGGCCTCGACGAGCAGGGCGGCGTCGGTCACGAACACGCGTCCGCCGGCGGCGGCATGGGCGGCCGCGCGGCGCGCCTCCTCCTCGCGCACCCGGGGGTGGACGAGGGCGTTGAGCTTGGCGCGCGCGGTGGCGTCGGCGAAGACGCGCGCCCCCAGCGCCTTCCGGTCCACGGTGCCGTCGGGGGCGAGGATGCCGCGTCCGAACGCGGCCACCACGTCGTCGTAGGCCGCTCCCCCCGGCGCGATCGCGTCGTGGCCGACGCCGTCGAGGTCGAGGGTGCCGAACCCGGCCGCGGCCAGGTGGCGGCGCACGCGCGACTTGCCGCAGGCGATGCCGCCGGTCAGGCCGACCCTCAGCACGCCCGGGGCCTCAGCCGGCTCCCGTGATCCGCTCGGCGGAGGCGACGGTGTTGCCGAGCAGCATCGCGATGGTGAGGGGACCCACTCCGCCCGGGACCGGCGTGAGCGCGCCGGCCGTCTCACGCACGGAGGGCGCGTGCACGTCGCCTACCAGCAGCGTGCCCTTGAGCTCGAACTCCTCGCGCCGCTCCGACCCCCCCAGATCGGCCGCGGCCGCCGCCTCCGTCACGCGGTTCATCCCCACGTCCACCACCACCGCTCCCGGCTTCACGTGCTCGGCGCGCACGAGGCCGGCGCGCCCGATGGCCACCACGAGGAGGTCGGCCTCGCGGGTGACCGCGGGAAGGTCGCGCGTCTTCGAGTGCGCGATGGTGACGGTCGCATCCGCGTGGAGGAGGAGGAGCGCCATCGGCTTGCCCACGATGTCGCTGCGGCCGAGCACGACCGCGCGCCGCCCCGCCACCGCGATCCCCTCCCGCCGCAGGAGCTCCATGATCCCGGCCGGCGTGCAGGGCACGAACCGCGGCCGCTTCTGCACGAGGAGGCCGACGTTCTCGGGATGGAAGCCGTCCACGTCCTTGGCGGGGTCGACCCGGCGCAGGACTTGCGCGGTATCGACCTGCGACGGCAGCGGCGTCTGGACGAGGATGCCGTGGATCTCGGGCCGCGCGTTGTAGGCGTCGACCACGGCGACGACCTCGGACGTGCTGGCCGTCGCCGGCAGCCGCACCGTGTCGTGATGGAGCCCGAGGTCGTCGCAGGCGCGCGTCTTGCTCCGGACGTAGACGGCGGAGGCGTGATCGTCTCCGACCAGGAGCACGCCCAGGCCCGGGCGCACGCCGCGCGCGCCCAGCGCGGCCACGCGCGAGCGGAGCTCTTCACGGATGGCGCGGGCGGTGGCGGCGCCGTCGAGGAGGCGCGCGGGGCTCACGCGGGGCGGCTCGGGCGCGAGGGAGGCATCGCTCTCGATGATATCAGCCGCCCACGGCCGCCCTGAGGAGGGCGAAGGCCTCGCCGAGGTCGGGCGCGTCGAGCAGCTCGGAGATCACCGCGACCCCGTCCGCGCCCGCCTCCACCACCGCGCGCGCGCTCGCCCGCGTGATCCCGCCGATGGCGACCAGCGGGAGCGAGGTGGCGGCCCGGGCGCGGCGCACCATCTCCAGGCCCACCACGGGATCGGGGTTCTCCTTGCTGCGGGTGGCGAACACGGGACCGACGGCCACGTAGTCGACGGGCTCCTCCGCCGCCGCCTCGAGCTGGGCCAGGCCGTGGGTGGAGACGCCGAGGAGGAGAAGGGGACCCACGACGGCGCGCGCGTCCGCCGGCGCGAGGTCGTCCTGGCCCACGTGCAGCCCGTCCGCTCCCACGATGCGGGCGACGTCCGCGCGGTCGTTGAGGACGAGGCGGGCCCCGGCGGCGTGAGCGGCGGCCAGGGCCTCGCGGGCCTGCGCCAGAAGCCGGCGGTCGGACACCGCCTTCGCGCGAAGCTGCACCAGCCGGGCCCCCGCCCGCGCGAGCGTGTCCACGACCGTGGCCAGGTCGCGGCCGCGCAGACCGGCCACGTCCACGATCGGGTAGACGAAGGGCCGGGGGGGCGGCCGGCGGGAGGCGGGCGGGGCGCTCAAGGCGGACGGCGCCTCAGGAGGCGGCGGTGGCCGCCTTCTTCCGCGAGGGCTGGAAGCGCTCCATGAAGTGCGTGTCGAGCTTGCCGGCCACGAAGTCGGGGGCGTCCATGATCCGGCGATGGAGGGGGGCGTTGGTCTTGATGCCCTCCATGACCACCACGTCGAGGGCCCGGCGCATCCGCGCGATGGCCTCCGCGCGGTCGCGGCCCCAGGTCATGAGCTTGGCCACCAGGCTGTCGTAGTACGGCGAGACCTCGCAGCCGTCGTGGGCGTAGGTGTCGATGCGCACGCCCGGCCCGCCGGGCAGGTTCATGTGGCGGATGGTGCCCGGGGAGGGCACGAAGGTGTCCGGGTCCTCGGCGTTGATCCGGCACTCCAGGGCGTGGCCGGTCCACGTCACGTCCTTCTGCGCGAACGAGAGCGGCTCCCCCGCCGCGATCAGGATCTGCTCCTTCACGAGGTCGCGGCCGGTCACGAGCTCGGTCACCCCGTGCTCGACCTGGATGCGGGTGTTCATCTCCATGAAGTAGTAGTTGCCGGCGGCGTCGACCAGGAACTCGAGCGTGCCCGCGTTGACGTACTGCACGGCCCTGGCCGCGTCCACCGCCGTCTGCCCCATCCGCCGCCGCAGCCTCTCCGTCATCAACGGCGAGGGCGCCTCCTCGATGAGCTTCTGGTGGCGGCGCTGGATCGAGCACTCGCGCTCGCCCAGGTGGAGGACGGTGCCCCTGGTGTCGCCCATGACCTGGAACTCGATGTGGCGCGGCGCCTCCACGTAGCGCTCGAGGTACACGTCGGGCACGCCGAAGGAGGCCTGGGCCTCCGCCTGCGCGGCCCGGAAGGCGGGCTGGAGGTCGGCCGCGTTGCGCACCACGCGCATGCCCCGGCCGCCCCCGCCCGCCGAGGCCTTGAGGATCACCGGGAAGCCGACGTCCCTGGCGCACTTGAGCGCCGTCTCGTCGTCCTCGAGCACGCCCGGGGAGCCCGGGATCACCGGCACTCCCGCCTTCTGCATCGTCTTGCGGGCCCGGCTCTTGTCCCCCATGAGTCGGATGGCCTGGGGCCCGGGGCCGATGAACTTGATGTTGCAGGCCTCGCAGATCTCGGCCAGGTACGCGGACTCGGAGAGGAAGCCGTAGCCGGGATGGATGGCGTCGGCGCCGGTGATCTCGGCCGCGCTGATGATGGCGGGGATGCTCAGGTAGGACTCGATGTTGCGCGGGGGGCCGATGCACACCGCCTGGTCGGCGAAGCGGACGTGCAGGCCCTGGGCGTCGGCCTCGGAGTAGACGGCCACCGTCTTGACCCCGAGCTCCTTGGCCGCCCAGATGACGCGGAGGGCGATCTCCCCCCGGTTCGCGATCAGGATCTTCTTGAACATGCCTGCAGGGGCAGCGCCCCGGGCTCCTAGGAGCGGTCGCGCCGGATGGTGAAGAGCGCGTCGCCGTACTGGACGGGCTGGCCGCTCTCCCGATGGACCTTGACCACCTCCCCCGCCACCTCGGCCTCGATCTCGTTCATCAGCTTCATGGCCTCGATGATGCAGATGACCTGACCCACGCGGACGCGGTCACCCACGTCGACGAAGGGCGCGGAGGTCGGGTCGGGGGTCCGGTAGAAGGTGCCCACGATCGGGCTCTTCACCACGGCCAGGTCGGGATCCTCCGCCTCCGCCGCCGGGGCCGGAGCCGCGGCCACCGCCACGGGGGCGACCGCCGCCGGCACCGCCGATGGCACCAGCGAGTTGAGGACGGTCGCCGCGAGGGGGGCGACGACGGCGGGTGCGGAGGCGTGGTTGCTCGAGGGCGCCGAAGCCTTGCGGATCCGCAGCTTCATGCCCTCCTCCTCCAGCTCGAATTCCGCGATCTCCTTCTCCTCGAGGATCTGGAGGATCTCCTTGAGCTCCTTGAGGTCCAATCCCGCTCCTTCCCCGGTGCCTCTCCCTGACGAGAAAAACCCATTATTTCGCCCGGTTGCTTTGGGTGTCAAGGAAACGCCCGCACGGGCGCGGTCAGGCGAACTCACGCTCCAGCGCGAAGCCGGCGGCGCGCAGGGCGAACCGGGCCCGACCCACGAGGGCGCCGGGGGCGAGGGCGGCGAAGAGGAAGTACTCGGGGGTGATCGAGACGAGCAGGGCCACCATGCGCTCGGTCACGATCGACAGCTCCTTGAGCTCGCCCAGGCCGGTGTCGGCGGCGGCGGAGAGGCTCGCGCGCAGGAGGGTCGTGTACTCGGCGGCGACGGCGTCGAGGTTCGGGTCGGGCCGCAGGACGAGCCGTTCGATGGGAATGCCGTCCGTGCCCATGACGATCAGGACCTGCGTCTCCGGCACACGCTCGGCGATGCTCTTGAGGGCCTCGGAGAAACCCGTCACGCGTTCATCCCTTCTTGATCGCGGCCAGCATACCCTCCAGCCGCGCGATCGTGCGTTGCAGGACGACCCGGCGGGCCGCGACGTCCGCGGGGCGGGCCGGCGACGCGCCCGCGCCCTCGCCCGGCGCCGCCGACCCCTCGGATCCCCCGGCGGCAACGGCCTGCAGCTCGGCCAGACGCCGGTGCAGCCGCTCGTTCGCCGGCTCGCGCTCCAGGAGCTGGCGGTAGACGTCGACCGCCTTGTCGGTGAAACCCTGCTTGAAGTACAGCTCGGCCAGGGTCGGCGAGACGAGGTCCCCCGGAGGTGGCGCGACGGTGGCGGGCGGCGCGGCCAGGACCGGGCTCTCGGCGACGGCCTCGGCCGGCGCCACCGGGGTGGAACGGGCCGCCGGCGCCGGCGGGCCGGGGACGACCACGGGAGCGGGCGGCTCTTCCGTGAAGAACGTATCGGACGGCTCGGACACCTCCGGTCCCGGCGCTGGCAACGCCGCCGGGGGAGCTTCCACCGCCGCCTCGACCGGGACCTCGGCGGGGGGAACGGGCGCAGGCGCGGGCGCGGGCGCGAACGACATCGCCGACCCCGCCGCGGCATCGAACTCGAACTCCATCTCCCCGCCCTCGCGCCCCGGCGATGGGGACCGGGCCGGGGGGGCCGGGAGGGGAGGGGGTGCGGCCGCGGCGGGAACCGGGCTCGGAGGAGCGTGCTCGACGGTCCGCTCCAGCTCGAAGTCGGCCTCGGCGGCGGCGATGGGGATCGGAGAGGGATCGGAGGACGGCACGCTCGTGGACGGAGAGGCGCTCGGTGGGGCGACCGCCGCCGGCGCCGGGGGCGGCGGCGACAAGGACGCGACGCGGTCCTCGGGCCGCTCCAGCTCCATTGGCGCGTCCACCTCGACGAGCTTGATGGGCGCGATCGGGGCGGAGGGCGGGACCCCTGCGAGCGGCGGAGGCGGCTTCGGGAGCGCTCCCGCTCCCGCCGCGCCCGGCAACGGTCCCGGGCCCCTGGTCGCGCCCGACGGTGGCCGGATCTCCGGCCGCGCGGGGGCCGGCCCCGGCACGGGGGCGGAGGACGGCCGCAGGCCGGGGCCCGCCCCTGGCATCCCACCCCTCTCCAGCGCCTCCAGCCGGGTCAACACCTGCTTGTCGCCGGGCGCGAGGGCGAGGGTCTTCTTGTAGCGCGCCACGGCTTCCCCCACGTCGCCCAGGCTCTCGAGGCTCTCCCCGAGCAGCCGGCTGGCGAGGATGTTGTCGGGAGCGCCCTTCAGGACCTGCTCGAACTCCACGCGGGCGGCCGCCCAGTCGCCGGTGTCGAACAGGGCCCGGCCCAGGGTCATGCGGGCCGACGGGTAGTTGGAATGCTTCTGGAGGCCCTCGCGCGCCACCCGGATGGCGTCCTCGTACTCGCCGTCCTTGCGCAGCTCCTCGGCCAGCTGCGCGAACAGTCGGGAGCCCGGCTCCTTGTCCAGCTTCTTCCGGAGCTCGTCGATGCGCGGGTTGCCGGCCACGATTCCTCTGGAAAGGGGAAAGGTCCCAGGCCCCGGAGGGCCTGGGACCACTTCACGCCGTCGGACGGCCGGATTCTACCTCGCCAGCACCACGATCTGCGCGGTGCAGGGCGCGCTCTGGGCCCCGTCGTCGTCCGTCACGATGTGGGTCACGGTGTAGGTCCCTGGTGTCCTGTAGACGAAGGCCACGTCGGGCGAGTCACCCTGGGTCGGCGGGAACGTCCCGAAGTCCCACTCGTACCGGATGATCACGCCGTCCGAGTCGCTCGAGGTGGAATGGAACCCGATGACCTGTCCGACGAAGAACGGGTTGAACGCGGGCTCCACGATGAAGCTGCACTTGGGGGCCTGGTTGCCCGGCGTCGGCGGGAAGATCCGCGGCTGCGCCGAGCGCAGCTCGATGCGCACCGAGCGGTAGCTCATTCCGTTGAAGTCGTTGCCGACCACGCGCGCCATCACCAGCACCGTCTGGTTGGCGGTGGCGTCCGTGCGCGGAGGCGCCTCGTAGAGGATCTGGGAGATGCCCTGCGTGTTGGTCCGGACGGTGGCGCCGGTCCCGGGGCCGTTTTGGCCCACGATCACCCCGATGTCCGCGAAGACGCCGCTCTCGTCGGCGATGGCGAAGAACACGTCCCGGTTCGCCGCCGGCCGGCCGTCCGGCTCGCGGACGGTGGCCGTGACCACCGCGAAGTCCCCGCCGTCGGCGACGAGGACGTCCTTGTTCACGGTCAGGAGGAGGCTCACGCCGTACGTGGAGGGCCCCCCCAGGTCGGGCACGTTCACTTCATCGAGGCCGCAGCCGGCCATCGCGACGACCATGGCGAAGGCGGTGAAGACCCTCCACCGTCCTGGCCGGCCCCGGCGCTTCATGTCGATGCTCATGACTGCCTCGCTCCCTCTCCGTTCCAGCCTAACCAGCGAAGTCCGCGAAGTGGACCTCGAGTCGTCCCGTCGTCGTCACCGCCTTCCCCGAGGTCGTATGGCCGAAGAGCGTGATCTCGGCGAAGGTCGTGATGATGTCGGCCCCTCCGGCTCCCGTGAGGTTGGCCAGGGGCGGCTCCAGCTTCGCCGTGTGGCGCACGATCAGGATGGGCGCGGTGGCGCTGCCGTTGGCGGGCACCAGGATCTGGACCGTGCCCATGAAGGAGTACGGCACGTCCACTCCTTCCACCTCGTGCCCGTCGGTGCGCCGGAAGCGCACGCTGTACTCCTCCAGGATGACGTCGTTGAGAGGTCCCAGGGTCGGGCTGTTCTGGTTCTTGGCGATGCTCTGCACCGTCAGGGTCGCGTTGTCGTTGAACACGCTCCCGGTGGTGGTCCTGACGTCGGACAACAGCACGGATCCGATGCCGGAGCCCCCGGTGGAGCCGGAGCCCCCGGCAGAGCCGCTGATGCTGCTGACACGCAGGATCACGGGCGAGTCGTTCTGCTGCGCGAAGTCGGGCGTGCAGCCGACCATCACCCCGATCGAAGCCGCCACCATGAACAGCCTCGTTGCTCGCATGACATTCCTCCAAACTCCGTACGGAGCCCGCTCCCGCCTCTCGCTCATCCGCATCGGGTCCCTATGCCCCCTTGATGATCCGCGGGGTGATGAAGAGGAGCAGCTCGTTGTTCGTGCTCGTAACGAACCGGTTCCGGAAGAGATAGCCCAGGATCGGCACCCGGCCCAGGAACGGCGTCGAGGACTGCGACGTCTGCTCGTTGCTCTGGTAGATGCCGCCGATGACCGCGGTCGCCCCGTCCCGCACCAGCACCTGGGTCTTGGCGGACTGGGTGTTGATGGGCGGGATGCCGTTGACCAGGTTCGCGAAATCCGCCGAGTTGTTCTGGACGTCGACGGTGAGGATCACCGTCCCCGCCTCCGTGATCTGCGGCGTCACCTTGAGGGTGAGGACGGCGTCCTGGAAGCTGACCGTGACCGTGTTGTTGGCCACGGTCTGGATCGGGATCTGCACGCCCTGCTTGATCTCCGCCGACTGGTTGTTCTGGGTCGTGATCTTGGGGGTGGAGAGCAGGCGGCCGCGGCCCTGGCGCTCGAGGGCGGTCAGGGCGGCATCGAGGTTGAAGCTGCCGAGGATGTTGCCGAGCGAGATGCCGATCGCGGAGTTGAAGCCGGCGGCGGGCAGGTTCACCGCGTAGCCGCGGCCGACGTTGCCGATGCCCGCGGTCGGGGCCTGGCCGTTCTGGTCGGCAGTCAGACCGCCCTGGGCCGGCACGCCCTGGCCGTTGATGATCATCGAGTTCGGGAAGGCCAGGCCGGTCGTGTTGCCGTACTGCGGCGTGTATTGCTGGTTGAAGCCCCACTGGATCCCGAGGTCACGCGTGAAGTTGCGGCTGGTGACGACGATGCGGGCCTCGATCTCCACCTGGCGGGTCGGGAGGTCCAGGGTGGCGATGAGCTCCTTGGCCTTCTCCAGGTAGGCGGGCAGGTCGTTGATGATCAGCGTGTTGGTGCGGGCGTCGACGTTGAGGCTGCCGCGCGCGGAGAGCGCCCCCGCCTTGCGCATGACCTCCGAGAGCTCCTGCGCCTTCGCATAGGAGATGCGGGTGGTCAGGCTGGCGAGGTCGCCGGCCAGGGCGCGCTCTTCGGCCAGCTTCCGCCGCTGCTGCTCCTCGTTCTGGAGGTCGGCCAGGCGGGCGATCCGGATGACGTTGCCCTCCAGGGTGTACCCGAGGCCGTTGGCCTTGAGGATCAGGTCCAGGGCCTGGTCCCACGGGACCTCGTTGAGCTTCAGGGTCACCTTCCCGGCCACGCCGGGGTTGACCACGATGTTGAGGCCGCTGATGTCGGCGAAGAGGCGGAAGATGTCCTGGAGGTCGCCGTCCTTGAAGTCGAGGCTGATCGGGTGGCCGACGTACTGCTTCTCACCCGGGTTGAGGGTGACCGCCTGGAACTCCGCCGGACGCTCCGGCGTGGGCGGCGCCGCCTGCGGGTCCGGGAGCACCGGCGCGGGAGCGGGGGCCGGCAGCACGGGAACCTGCACGGGCATGGCCGCTTCCATGGTGGCGGCGGCGTCGGCTTCCGGCTTGAGGGCGGCCAGCGGCGCCGCCTTCGGAACCTGGCCTTCGCCGAACACGATCTTGACCCCGTCCGTCCCCTCCACGATCCGATAGGGAGCGCGTGACGAGAGGTCGAGCACGAGCCGCGCCACCCGGGGGGCGGACGCACTGAACTGGGCGAGCCGCACCTTCCGCACGGGGTCGTGGTTGACGTCGAGCGTGCGCACGCTCGCGCGGCTCGTCACGTCCTTGAAGTCGACGACCAGGCGATCGGGGTTGCCGAGGAAGAAGTCCTGGTAGCGCAGGGCCCCGTCCGCCTTGACGTCGAAGCTCAAGCGGCCGCCGTCGTCGTCCTGGCTCAGGGCGAGGATGCGCGAGGCGGGATGACGGTCGGCGGTCGGCGCGGGCGGCGCGGGCGCCTCCGCGGTGGTGATGACGGCGCCGGGCGCGGACGCGGTGGCCCCGCGCCGCTTGCGCGGCGTGATGACGACGGCGCCGTCCGTGGACTTGACGTCGTCCGCGGGCTTGGCCATCGGGACGTCCGGTGGCTCGGGCGCCGCCGCCGCCTTCACGTCGGGGGCGGGAGCGGGGGCGGCCGGGGCCGGCTCGGCGGCGGCCTTCCGCGTTGGCGCGGCCGGCGCGGACGCCGCCTCCGGCCCGCGCTCGAACACGAGGTTGAGGGTCGTGTCCTTGGAGAAGATCTGGTAGGGGACCAGGCTGGCCAGGCGCACTTCCACCCTGGCCAGGCTGCGCCCGTCCGCCCGGACCATGCTGGTCACGCGGAGGGATTCGACCTCGCGCGTGCCCACGCTGATCCGGGACGGCACCCTGGAAGGGTCCACCTCCGGGATGTCGACCACCAGCGTGAGCGGGTCCGGGCTGTAGTACGTGTACGCCACCGGGCCCGTGCACGCCACGACCAGCCGGGTCGAGTGCGGGGTGGATTCCTGCCGGATCTCGGTGATCGCGGCCGCACGGTCCTCGGCGACGGCGCCCCCCACGAGGAGCGACGCCAGGATCACCAGCGACAGTGCCGCCAGCTTGGCTCTCATTACCTGCCCTCCTCGGACGGATACAGGGTCTTCTTGACGTCCCGGCTCCTCACGCTCGAGAGCGGATCCGTCACCTCTTGCCGGAAGGTCACGGTCGCGGCATCGATCGCGGTGATGACCCCGTCAAACAAGCGCTGACCTACCTTGACGAAGTAGGACTTGCCGTCGGTGCCCAGCAGCATGGCCAGGTATCCCGTCTTGTCCTTCACGATCCCCTTGAGGGCGACCTCCTGGATGAGGAAGCCCTCCATCCCTGGACGCCGCTTGCCCGGGCCTGACTCGGAGACGGGCTTGAGCAGGCTCACGAAGGGATCGCGGCGGCCCTGCGACGCGTAGACGTAGGCGCCCGCGGCCGGCGCGATCTCCTGGTCGATGCGGTTCTTCACCACGTCCGGCGAGACGTTGACCGGAGACGGTGAGGCGGGGGGGGACGGCGCCTGGGCCGCGGCCGTCGTGGCCGCCAGCACGAGCGCGAGCACCGCCAGCATGCCCTTCATGGCTGCGCTCCTCATTGGGCCGGCTTCGGCTGGGCCGCCCCGGGCGGGGTCTCCAGATAGACGAAGGTGGTGGCGGTGGAATTCACCGCGATCGTCTGGCTGGCCGTCTGGTTGCCCATGGAGTTGATCTTGATGTTGCTCACGTTGACCAGCCGCGGCAGCCTGGACACCTTGTCGAAGAACATGGCCAGGTTGTGGTAGTTGCCGACCAGCCCCATCGTGATCGGCCACTCCTGGTAGAAGTCCTTGTTGACGGTCGCTCCCGGCGTGAAGTTGTTGATGGTCAGGTTGGACTGCGCGGCCAGGGCCTGCACCTTGCGCATCAGGTCCGGGGTCTCCTTGGCCGGGGGCAGGATGCTCTTCAGGGTCTCGAGCTTCTTCTCGAGGAGCGCGACCTCGCGCTGGAACTCGCCCAGCTTCTGGGCGGTGACCTCGAGGGCGCGGATCTCCTTGTTGAGGGCCTCGAGCTTGGTCGCCTTCTCGTCACGCTCGGTGGCCGCGGGGTCCCAGTAGAAGTACCAGAACAGCCCGCCGATCACGATGGCGAGAGTGGCGGAGACGCCGAGCTGTCCACCCAGCGAGAGCTTCGTATAGGCGTTGTCGGCCATGGGCCTCTCCTCCGCCTCAGCGCGGCGCGGGGGCCGCGGCCCCCGGCGCCGGACTCGCCCCCGGAAGAGGCTTCGCCGCCTGTGCGTTCTGCCGTTGCTTCAGGATCGCCTCCGGGTTGCTGAACGTGGCCTGCAGCGCGAACGTGACCAGGCTGTTGGCCTCCGTGCTCGAAACGAGGTTGACGTCCGGGAACCAGCAGAGCGAGCGGTCGAGGGGGTTGGGCTTGCCGCACCCGTACTGGTCGGCCCCCGCCTGCTGGAGGGCGGTGATGAAGTCGGCCACGGAGGTCAGGCTGTTGCTCTGGCCGCCGAGCCGGATCTGGTTGCCCGACTGGTCGAGGCTGCTCAGCCAGACGAAGTCGGGCAGGGCCCTCGAGAGCTCGTCGAGGAGGTGCACCGGGCCCTGCTGCTCGGCCTGCAACCGGTAGATCAGGTCCACCTTGCGCTGGAAGGTGGCCCGCTTGAGCTCCAGCTCGTCGACCTGCTTCTTGATCGCCTGCAGCTCGCGCTGCCGCTGCTCGGCGGCGGCGATCTTGCTGTCGAGCTCGCGGATCTGGCCCGCCATATAGAGGTAGAACGCCAGGCAGGCGAGCACCGCCCCGCCCGCGAGCACGGTGAGGAGCAGGTACGCCTGGACGGCTCCGGGCGTGGCCGCCGCCGCCGCCTTCTTCTTCTTGGTCGGCCGGTCGGCCTGGAGGACGTTGATCCGGATCATCGGTCGCCCACCTTTCGGCTGGCCAGGCCCACGGCGAGGGCGGCGCTGGGGCCGATCTCGTTGATGAACTCCGGATCGAAGTCCCTCGGGTTGTAGGTGATGTTGTTGAACGGGTTCATGATCTCGACCCCCGCCTCGAACCGGTCGGCCAGCAGCTCCTGGAGGCCGCGGACCTTGCTCGTCCCGCCGGAGAGGAAGATGCGGTCGATGCGGTCCTCCGAGCTCGTGGCCTTGAAGAAGTCGAAGGTCTTCTGGATCTCGAGCGCGATGTTCTCGGACACCGCCTGCAGGATCGGCGCGAGGTTCTCGGGGGCAGCCCCCTCCACGCGCGAGCCGCGCTTGAGTGCCTCCGCCTGGTCGAACGAGAGGTTCAGGTCCTTCTGGATGGCGTCGGTGTACTGGTTGCCACCCACCGCGATGTCCCGGTTGAAGATCGAGGTCGGCCCCTTGATGATGTTGATGTTCATGATCGAGGCCCCCACGTTGAGGAGCGCGATCACGCGGCCGGGGTCGATGCCGTAGTTGATGTCGTAGCAGTTCTGGAGGGCGAACACGTCCACGTCCACGATGGCGGGGGTCTTGCCCGCCTGGCTGATCGCGGAGGTGTAGTCGGAGATCTTGTCCTTCTTCACCGCGACCAGGAGGACGTCCATGTTGCCGCCGCCGCCCGAGCCCTCGATGACCTCGTAGTCCAGGGCCACGTCCTGGATGTCGAAGGGGATGTACTGCTCGGCCTCCCAGTGGATGGACTCGGCCAGCTCCTCCGGGCTCATCTGGGGCAGGGAGATCTTCTTGACGATGACCGCGTTGCCCGAGACGCTGGTGGCGACGTCGCTCGTCTTGATCTTCTGGGAGGTGAAGAGCCGCTGGATCGCGTCGATGACCGCTCCGGAATCCATGATCGCGCCGTCGACGATGGCCTCCGGCGGAAGCGCCTCCATCCCGATGTTGACGAGCTGGTGCTCGGCCCCGCCCTTGCCGCCGGACTTGAGCTCGACGGCCTTGACGGCCGAGGACCCGATGTCGAGCCCGACCAGCCCTTTCTTCTTGCCGAACAGAGCCACGAGATCTCCTCGCGCTAACGACGGCGCCTGTTCCCCGCCAGCCCCGACCGCCGACCGTGGCCCGAAACCGGAACCGAGCCAAGGGACTACTTTACGGAAAATAGTTAAAGTGCTGGTTGAAGCTAGCAAAGGAGGGGATACCTGTCAAGGAAAAAATGAGCACGCGTCTAGTAAGTTGTGACGGGGGCTAGCTCCGTGCGTTTTGGGTCGTTCTCCCGCGGCATCGGAGACACGTATGACGAGAGGATGACGCCCGCGCTGCAACTGACGGTGACAGAGCTATTTGCGGGGCCCTTGCCGTCAGAAGCGGATCTTGACGTCCGGACCGTCCTTGGCGTGGATGGTGTCGATGAATCGGACCTGGTGGGGCACCGTCGTCATCACGAGCGTGTGGGTCCGCACGCCGTCGCCGAAGAAGCGGACTCCGCGGAGCAGGGCTCCGTCCGTCACGCCCGCCGCCGCGAAGATGATGCTCTGGCCCGGGGCGAGGTCCTCCGTCTGGTAGATGCGCTCGATATCCGGGATGCCCATGCGCTTGAGGCGCTCGCGGTCCGATTCCTTCGTGAGCACGAGCCGGGCCTGGATCTCGCCGTTGAGGCAGCGCATGGCGGCGGCGGTGAGCACGCCCTCCGGTGCGCCCCCCGTCCCCATCACCGCGTGCACGCCGGTGCCGACCACGGCCGCGGAGATGCCCGCCGAGAGGTCGCCGTCGCCGATGAGGCGGATGCGCGCGCCCGCTTTCCGGATATCCGCGATCAGCCTTTCGTGCCGCGGCCGGTCGAGCACGATCACCACGAGGTCGTTGACTTCGCGGTCGAGCGCCCTCGCGATCGACTTGAGGTTGTCCTCCACCGGCGCGTTGATGTCGATCTTGCCCTTGGAGGAGGGGCCGACCACCAGCTTCTCCATGTAGATGTCGGGGGCGTTGAGGAGGCCGCCCTTCTCGGAGGCGGCCAGGACCGCGATCGCGTTGGGAGCGCCGGTGGCGCAGAGGTTGGTCCCCTCCAGCGGGTCCACCGCGATGTCGACGGGGTAGCCGCCCTTGCCGACCTTCTCGCCGATGTAGAGCATCGGCGCCTCGTCGCGCTCCCCTTCGCCGATCACGATGGTGCCGTCGATGTCGACGGACTCCATCTCCTTGCGCATGGACTCCACCGCCACCTGGTCGGCGTACTTGCGGTCGCCCTGGCCCATGGTGCGGGCGGCGGCGATGGCGGCGCGCTCCACCACCCTCACGAACTCCAGAAACAGGTCGTCGCGGTGCATCGATGAGTGCTCCTCGGGCTATCTCTTGTAGGGCGGCAGATCGACGCGCCGCGGCTTGTCCTGGCGGAAGCCGAGGGCGTAGTCGGCCTGCATGACCTTGTGGATCTCGCGGGTGCCCTCGTAGATGACGGCGGCCTTCGAGTTGCGGTAGAAGCGGCCGGCCGGGTACTCGTCGGAATAGCCGTTGCCGCCGTGGATCTGCACGCAGTCGGAGGCGGCGCGCTCGCTCTGCACGGTGGCGAACCACTTGGCCAGCGAGGTCTCCCTCGTGTTGCGCCGCCCCTCGTTCTTGAGCCAGCCCGCGCGCAGCCAGAGCAGGCGGGCAGCGTCGTAGTCGGAGACCATCTGCGCGATCATCTCCTTCACGAGCTGGTGCTCGCCGATGGGGACGCCGAAGGTCTTGCGGCCGGTGGCGTAGCGGACGGAGGCGTCCAGGCAGGCGCGGATGAGGCCGGTGGCCCCCGCCGCCACCGTGTAGCGCCCGTTCTCGAGCGCGAACATGGCCACGCGGAAGCCCTCGCCCTCCGCCCCCACCCGGTTCTCCACCGGCACCTCGACGTCCTGCATCGAGAAGCCCCCGGTGTTGCCGGCCAGGATCCCCCACTTCTCCTTGATCGAGTACGAGCTGAACCCCTTGAACGCCCGCTCCACGATGAACGCGCTCAGCCCGCTGTGGTCGCGCTTCTTCTTCTTGTCCTGGTCGGTCCAGGCGATGACCAGGAAGTGGTCGGCCACGTCCGCCAGCGAGATCCAGACCTTCTCGCCGTTGAGCACGTAGCGGTCGCCCTTCTTCACCGCCGTGCTCTGGATGCCGACGGCGTCCGACCCCGCGTTGGGCTCGGTGAGGCCGTAGGTGGCGATCTTCTTCCCCTGGGCCTGGGGCACGAGGTACTTCCTCTTCTGCTCCTCGGTGCCCCAGCACATCAGGGTCATCGAGTTCAGCCCCACGTGCACGGAAATGATCACGCGCAGGTGGGTGTCGACGTATTCGAGCTCCTCGGAGACGAGACCCAGGCTGATGTAGTCCAGGCCCGCCCCGCCGTACTCCTCCGGGATGCAGATGCCGAGGAGCTGGAGCTCGGCCATGCCCTCCAGGAACTTGCGCTCGAAGCGGTGCTCGCGGTCGAGGTCGTGGATCTTCGGCGCCACTTCCGCCGCCGCCCACTCGCGCACGGTGCGCTCGACTTCCTTGTGCTCGTCGCCGAGCTCGAACGAGATCGTGTCCGCCATCAGCGGTCCTTCCACACCGGCTTGCGCTTGGCCATGACCGCCTTCAGGCCCTCGTCGGCGTCCTCGGTGGCCATGAGCTGGTTCAGGTAGACGTCCTCCGCGTGGCGCACGGCGTCGGCCAGGGGCAGGTCGAGGGCGCCGCTGGCGGCCCGGCGCGCCGCCTGCATGACGACGGCCGAGCTGTCCTGGAAGCGCTGGACGAGGGCGGCCACCTCCGCCTCCAGCTTGTCGTCCGGGATCGCGCGCGTGATGAGGCCGGCCTTCTCGGCGTCGGCGGCGGTGATGCTCTGCCCGCCCAGCAGCATCTCGAAGGCCTTCTTCCGGCCCACCAGCCGCGGCAGGAGCACGGCGGCCACGGGGTTGAACACCCCGCCCTTGACCTCGGGGTGCCCGAACTTCGCGCTGGCCGCGGCATAGACGATGTCGCAGCCCGCGGCGAGGAGGCTGCCCGCGCCCAGGGCCGGACCCGCCACCACGGCCAGGCTGGGCTTGTCCGTCTTGGCCAGGTTCTCGAAGATGCGGTGGAACTCCTCCAGCATGAGGTAGGCGCGGTCCCCGAGGTGGTCGCCGAGGTCGAAGCCGGGCGAGAAGTACTTGCCGGCCGCGGACAGGACGACCAGCTTCACCTCGCGCTGGTACTCGAGGGCCTCGAGGGCGGAGTTGATCTCGCGCATCGTGTCCACGGAGAGCACGTTGGCGGGCGGGCGGTCGAGGGTGATGCGCGCGATCCCGTTCGTGGTCTCGAACCGGATGGCCTTGTAGGAGGTCTCGCGGGAGACCGCGTAGACGTCGTCCACGTCCTGCAGGTCGTCTGGCATTACACGGCCTCGAAGGCGGCGGCCAGGCCCATGCCGCCGCTGATGCAGAGGGCGGCCAGGCCGCGACGCGCGCGGCGGCGGGCCATCTCGTGAAGGAGGGTGACCACGATGCGCGCGCCGGTCGCGCCGATGGGATGGCCGAGCGCGATCGCGCCCCCGTTGACGTTGAGCCGCTCGGGATCGAAGTGCAGCTCGCGGTCGCAGGCGAGCACCTGGGCCGCGAAGGCCTCGTTGACCTCCACGAGGTCGAAGTCCTCCAGGCGCAGGCGGACCTGCTCGAGCAGGCGCCGCACCGCGGGCACCACGCCGATGCCCATCACGTTCGGGTCCACGCCCGCGCCCGCCACGCCCAGCAGGCGCGCCTGGGGACGGAGACCGAGGGACGCCGCGCGATCGGCGGAGACGACGGCCAGGGCCGCCGCCCCGTCCGTGATCCCGGAGGAGTTGCCCGCCGTCACCGTGCCCTCCGTCTCCCGGAAGACGCACGGCAGCTTGGCCAGCGCGGCCGCCGTCGTGTCCGGCCGCGGATGCTCGTCGCGATCGATCACCACCTCGCCTCCCCGCGCCGGCGCCTTCACCGGGACCACTTCCGACCGGAAACGGCCCTCCTCCCAGGCCCGCGCCGCGCGCTGCTGGCTGCGCAGCGCGAAGGCGTCCTGCTCGTCGCGGGGGATACGGTATCGCTCCGCCAGCGTCTCCGCTGTCTCCCCCATCACCTTCCCGGCCAGGGGACAGAAGAAGCCGTCGTGGTACATCCCGTCCAGGACGGGCTGGTCACCCATCCGGTAGCCCCACCGCGCCCCCGCGAGCAGGTAGGGCACGCGGCTCATCGATTCCGTGCCACCCGCGAGCACGAGGTCGGTGTCGCCGTCCCGGACCGCGCGGAAGGCGAGCTCGACGGCCTTCAGCCCGCTCCCGCAGGCCATGTTGACCGTGTACGCAGGCACTTCCTGGGGAAGGCCGGCGGCAAGGGCCACCTGGCGCGCGACGTTGGGGCCGGCGCCCGCCTGGCGCGCACAGCCGACGACCGCCTCCGCCACCTGTCCGGGCGCGATCCCGCTCCGGCGCAGGGCCTCCGCCGCCGCCGCCGCCCCGAGCTGGGCCGGGGTCAGCGAGGCCAGAGCCCCCCCGAACTTGCCGATCGGCGTGCGCACGGCGCCCGCCACGACGACTTCCCGCATCCGTCGATCCACCCTCGAGGCCGGCGCCGACCAGGCCTCCGCGACGTCGTGAAACGCCCCTAAACCGAAGAAAAACCGGGCCGAGAACGGTTGATGATATCACGGGGCCGCCGCCCGATCCGACGCGCCCAGGGCCCGCCGGATGCGCACGGCAGCGCCCCGCGCCGCGCCGAGGATGCGGGCGGCGTTGCCGGCGTGGATGGCCACCTCGAGGCGGCGGCTGCTGCCGACGAGCGCGCAGGGCTCGCCCTCGACCACGTCGCCGTAGGTGCGCACCACGGGAAGGATCGCACCCTCGACGACCACGACGACCTCGGTCGGGTCGTTCCCGAAATGGGACAGGATCTCCTCGAGGTCGCGCGCGGTGATGTTCGTGGTGAGGTTGCCGAAGCGGTCGACGTGCAGGACCTCGCCCTCCCACTCGTCGCCGGCGCGCCGCCGCACGGCGGGAACGGCCAGCCTCCGCGGGTCGTCCACCGGCGGCCCCACTTCCTCGAGCGGCGTCCCTCGCGCGAGGTGGCCGGCCACGGGCCCGAACACGTCGCGGCCGTGGAAGGTGGAGGAGACCTGGAAGCGGAAGAGGCCGGCGTTGGTGATGGCGTGGACGCGCGCATCCGGATGGTCGGCCAGGACGAGCGTGAGCAGGCCGTTGTCGGGAGCCACGAACCGGTGGGCGGGGGTCTGCATCGCCAGCCCGCGCCGCGGCGTGCCCACGCCCGGGTCCACGACGGCCAGGAACACCGTCCCCGGCGGGAAGGCGTCGGCGGCGGCGGCCAGCGCGAAGCTTCCCGACTCCACGTCGTGCGGGGGCAGGTCGTGCACCACGTCCACGAGCTGGGCTTCGGGGCAGACGGAGAGCACCGCCCCCTTCATGGCGCCCACGTAGTGGTCCTGGGTCCCGAAGTCGGAAAGGAGCGCGACGATGGGCCGCATCCCGCGAATTGTAGAGAAAAACGGGGCGGGGCGTAGAATCGATACGTGGACCGCATCTACCTGGATCACAATGCGACGACGCCGGTGGACCCCCGGGTGGTGGAGGCGATGCTGCCGGCCCTGCGCGAGGGGTTCGGCAACGCCTCCAGCCTGCACTGGTTCGGACAGCAGGCCCGCGCCGCGCTCGACCAGGCGCGGGCGGAGGTGGCGGGTCTGATCGGGGCGGGTCCGGCCGAGGTCGTCTTCACGGCCAGTGGCACCGAGGCCGACAACATGGCGGTGCGGGGCGCGGCAGGCCTGGCGCGCCCCCCGCGGCGCGGGATCGTGTACTCCGCGATCGAGCACCATGCCGTCATGAACACGGCGCGCGCCCTGGCCGAGGAGGGCTGGCCGGTGACGACGGCGCGCGTGGGCGCCGACGGCCTGATCGACCTCGAAGACCTCGCGGCCAGGGTCGACGACACGACGGCGCTGGTGGCGGTGATGCTCGCCAACAACGAGACGGGCGTGGTCCAGCCCGTGCAGGAGGTCGTGCGGATCGCCCACGCGCGGGGCGCCCTCGTCCACTGCGATGCCGTGCAGGCGGCGGGCAAGGTAGAGGTCGACGTGCGCGCGCTGGACGTGGACCTGCTCGCTCTCTCCGGACACAAGATCTACGCCCCCAAGGGCGTGGGGGTGCTCTACGTGAAGCGCGGGACGCGCCTCCGCCAGTGGGTGCGCGGGGGCTCGCAGGAGCGGAACCGGCGCGCGGGGACCGAGAACGTCCCCGGCATCGTGGGCATGGGCCGGGCGGCCGCCCTCGCGCGGGAGGAGCTCGCGCCGGAATCAGGGCGGGTCGCCCTCCTGCGCGACCGGCTCGAGGCGCGCCTGCTCGCCATTCCAGGCACCCGCCGCAACGGCGACGGTCCGCGCGTGCCGAACACCACCAACGTCTCCTTCGAGGGGATCGAGGCGGAGAGCCTGCTCATGGCCCTCGACCTGGCCGGCCTGGCCGTCTCGACCGGAGCGGCCTGCGCGGCCGGCGCGGTCGAGCCGTCCCACGTCCTCCGCGGGATGGGCCTGGCCCTCGAGCGCGTCCAGGGCTCGGTGCGCTTCTCGCTGGGTCGTGGGACGCGTGAAGGAGACGTCGACCGCGCCGCGGAGCTGGTGGCGGCGGCCGTGGCCAAGCAGCGGAGCCTGCGGAAGTCGTTTATCTCAGGGGGGGCACTCACGCACCCCTAGGTCGCCGTTTCGCGTCCCCCCCTGAAACCCCCCGTCGCGCGCCGCCGCCAACGTGGCGGGCGCCGCGCTCACCTGGAATCGGACGACGGGACTTGCTCTTCGGCGTGGTACGACGACCGGACGAGCGGGCCCGATTCCACGTGTCGATATCCGAGCCCGAGGGCATGCTCGCGCAGGCGCGCGAACTCCTCCGGCGTGTAGTACCTCACGAGCGGCAGGTGGTCCGCGCTCGGCCGGAGGTACTGTCCGATGGTCAGGATGTCCGTCCCGGAGGCGCGGATCGCGCCGATCGTCTCCTCCACCTCCGTCCACTCCTCGCCCAGCCCGACCATGATCCCGCTCTTGGTGAGCAGGCCGGCCTGCCGGGACCGTCGCAGCAGCTCCAGTGACCGGCTGAAGCGCGCCCCCGGGCGCACGGTCCGGTAGAGGCGAGGGACCGTCTCCGTGTTGTGGTTGAGGATGTCGGGCCGGGCCGCGATCACGGTGTCGAGGGCGGTCCAGTCGCCCTTGAAGTCGGGGATCAGGACCTCGACCGCGCACCCGGGCACGCGGGCGCGGATCTCGTGGATGCAGGCGGCGAAGACGGCGGCGCCGCCGTCCTTCTGGTCGTCGCGGTTGACGGAGGTGATCACGGCGTGGCGCAGCCCCATGCGCGCCACGGCATCGGCGACGCGCAGGGCCTCCATCGGGTCGGGCGGTCGCGCGGGCAGGCCCGTCTTGACCGCGCAGAACCCGCAGGCGCGGGTACAGACGTCGCCCAGGATCATGAACGTCGCCGTCCCGCGGTTCCAGCAGTCCCCGATGTTCGGGCACTGCGCCTCCTCGCACACGGTGTGGAGGTCGAGCCCGCG
The DNA here is from genome assembly GCA_041481445.1 of Vicinamibacteria bacterium. GTDB lineage: Bacteria > Acidobacteriota > Vicinamibacteria > Fen-336 > Fen-336 > AA29. Next base: position 80,632 of record JBGPBV010000001.1, on the reverse strand, counting down.
CATGAGGTCGCGCAAGCGCTCGTAGCGTTCGCCGATGGGCGCGCGCGCCTTGATCCAGGCCGGCCGCGGGACGAGCAGGACGTGAGCGCTCACGGGGTCACCGGGGGCTCACTCCTCGTCGTCGGCCTCGTCTTCCTCTTCCTCTTCGTCCTCGTCATCGTCGTCCCAGTCGTCGGCTTCGTCGTCGTCGTCCTCTTCTTCTTCTTCTTCGTCGTCGTCTTCTTCGTCCTCGTCCTCGTCGTCATCGTCGTCGTCGAGGTCCTCTTCCGCCCCGTCCTCGACCGCGTCGTCCTTCTCGGCGTCGTCCTTCTCGGCGTCGTCGTCCTTCTCGGCGTCGTCGTCATCCTCGGCGTCGTCGTCCTCGTCCTCGTCGTCCTCGTCGTCTTCGTCGTCACCGAACCAGGCGGTGTCGTCTCGCCTCACGGATCCTCCTCTGCTGGCGGGTTGCCGTCCCGAGATGCCTCGCCCCAACATACCTCATCGACCCGTCGGGACGGATGCCGGCGCCCTCTCGGCCTGGCGGGGCGAGCGTCGCCCCTCGGCGCCATTGTAGCAAGTGCCGACGTCCCGGCTTTGGTATTATGCTTCCCTCGCATGATCATCGTCTGTCCGAACTGCCAGGCGCGCTACAAGTTCGACGAGAGCAGGATGGGCTCCCGGCCCCGCGCGCGGACGAAGTGCGCCAAGTGCGGTGGCAGCATCGACATCGAGAATCCCCTGCTGGCCGCGATGACCTTGCCCCCGGGCGCGATGGCGCCGCCGGCTCCGCCCGAGCCGCCGCCGGCCGCTCCTCCGGCCCCACCTCCGGCCGCGGCCCCGCCCGCCGCCCCTGATCACGACACCGCGCCCACGGGCGGCGCGCCCAGCACCGGGCGCGTTCCGGCCATGCCCGACAAGGGGCGCGACGTGGGCTCGAGCACGATCACGGGCAAGGACCTCCACAAGATGGGCCTGGTGGAGCTGCCCAAGGACAAGCGGTTCTCGCTCGCCGTCATCCAGGGCGCCGCCACCGGCCAGATCTACCAGGTCGCGAAGACGCGGACGACGATGGGACGCTCGGGAGCGGACATCAACCTCGACGACCCCGAGGCCTCGCGGCAGCACGCGATGCTCGAGGTCATCGGCGACCACGCCATCCTCCGCGACCTCGGGTCGACCAACGGCACGTTCATCGACCTCGAGCGGATCGAGCAGCAGGTCCTCAGCAACCACATGGAGTTCCGCATCGGCAGCCACGTGCTGATGTTCATCGTCACCGACGTGGAGTAGTCCTCCCCGGCCAGAGAGGACGCGCTGCGATGAACGACTTCGGGGACCTCGACCTCGAGGCCTTCCGCACCGAGGGCAAGCGTCTCGTGGACTGGATCGCGCGCTACCTCGACGGCGCCGAGCGCCTGCCCGTCCTGCCCCGCGTCCGGCCGGGAGAGATCAAGGCGGCCCTGCCCGCCTCGCCGCCCGCGCGCGGCGAGCCGCTGGAGACGATCCTGGCCGACGTCGAGCGCCAGGTCCTGCCCGGCCTCACCCACTGGAACCATCCCGGCTTCTTCGCCTACTTCGCGAACTCGTCCACGACGCCCGCCATCCTCGCCGAGATGCTCGCGGCCACGTTCAACGCCAACGCCATGCTCTGGAAGACGGCGCCCGCGGCCACGGAGATGGAAGTCGTGGTCCTCGACTGGCTGCGCCAGATGGTCGGCCTGCCCGAAGGCCTCTTCGGCGTCATCCAGGACACCGCCTCCGTGGCCACGCTCGTCGGCCTGGCCGCCGCCCGCGAAGCCGTGCCCGGCCTCGACGTCCGCCGGCGCGGCCTGGCCGGAGCCCGCCTGCGCATGTACGCCTCCGAGCACGCGCACTCCTCGGTCGAGAAGGCGGGCATCGTCCTCGGCATCGGCCAGGACGGCCTGCGCAAGGTGGAGGCGGACGCGGAGTTCCGCCTGGACGTGGGCGCGCTCGCCCGTGCCGTGGCCGAGGACCGCGCCGCCGGCTGGACGCCCTTCGCGGTCACGGCCACGGTGGGCACGACCTCGACCACCAGCGTGGACCCCGTGCCGGAGATCGCGGACCTCTGCGCGCGCGAGCGGCTCTGGCTGCACGTGGACGCCGCCTACGCCGGGAGCGCGGCGGTGGTGCCCGAGCTGCGCTGGCTGCTGCGGGGCTGCGAGCGCGCGGACTCGCTGGTCATGAACCCCCACAAGTGGCTGTTCGTGCCCGTGGACCTCTCCGCGTTCTACACGCGCCGGCCGGAGGTGGTGAAGGCCGCCTTCAGCGTGGTCCCCGAGTACCTGCGCACCGCGGAGTCGGTGGCGCCCAACCTCATGGACTACGGCGTGAGCCTGGGCCGCCGCTTCCGGGCCCTCAAGCTCTGGATGGTGATCCGGGCCTTCGGGCAGGAAGGGCTGGCCGCGCGCATCCGCGAGCACGTCCGGCTGGCCCAGGTCTTCCGGGGCTGGGTGGAGAAGGACCCCGACTTCGAGGTAGTGGCCCCGAGCCCCCTCTCCGTGGTGTGCTTCCGCTGGCGCGGGGGCTCGACCCCGGAGGCGGCGGACCGGGCCAACGAGAAAATACTTGACTCCGTCAACTATTCCGGCGAGGCCTACCTCTCCCACACCCGGCTGGGCGGGCGCACCGTGCTCCGCCTGGCCATCGGGAACGTGCGCACGGAGGAGCGCCACGTCCGCCGGGCCTGGGAGCTCGTCCGGGAGGCGGCGCGCGCGGCCGACTAGAGGCGGTGGGCCACGTAGTCCTCGTGGCTGAGCCGGATGGCCTCGTGGGCCTCCTCCCGGCCGTAGACGTGCGTGATCTCGACCGCGTGCGCGGCCCGGCTCGGCCCCTGCTTGTAGGTGAGGAAGTAGTGGCGCAGGCGGTCCACCAGCGGGGCCGGGCACTCCGTGATGTCGCGTAGCGACCCGAACACGGCGTCCTCGCTCAGCACGGCCACGATCTTGTCGTCCGCCTCCTGGCCGTCGATCATGCGCAGGCCCCCGATCGGTATGGCCTGCACCAGGATGTCGCCGTGCGAGATCGCCTTCTCCGTCAGCACGCAGATGTCCATGGGATCGCCGTCGCCCACGATGCCGCGGCGGCCCGTGCGCTCCGAGCAGAGCGCGCCCACCCGCTCCGCGCACAGGGTCTGGGGGATGAAGCCGTACAGGCTCGGGCACACGTTGGAGTACTGCTGGGGCCGGTCCATCCTCAGGATGCCGGTGGCCTTGTCGAGCTCGTACTTCACGGTGTCGGTGGGGACGATCTCGATGTAGGTCGTGACCACCCGCGGGGCGTCCTTGCCCATGGGCACGCCGTGCCAGGGATGGGCGCGATAGGCGAGCCGGGGCGGGCCCCCGGGCGTCCGGCGCCTGGCCTTCACGGGCACCCTTATACTCGTTTCCATGCGCATCGTGGCCGCCATGTCGGGCGGGGTGGACTCCTCGGTGGCCGCCCTCCTCCTGCGCGAGCAGGGGCACGAGGTCGTGGGCATCTCCATGCAGCTCCACGACCAGACGGAGGGGGCGGGGCCGTCCTTCGGGCGCTGCTGCGCCCTCGACGACCTCCACGACGCCAAGGCGGTGGCCGGCCGGCTCGGCATCCCCCACTACGTGGTGAACCTGGAGCGCTCGTTCCACGACGGCGTGATCGCCCCCTTCGTGCGCGACTACCTCGAAGGCCGCACTCCCGTGCCCTGCTCGCGCTGCAACACGGAGGTGAAGTTCCAGAGCCTGGTCGAGAAGACGCGCGCCCTCGGCATCGAGCACGTGGCCACCGGGCACTATGCGCGGGTGGATCGGGACCCGGGGACGGGACGCTGTCGCCTGCTCCGCGGCCGGGACGCCGGCAAGGACCAGTCGTACTTCCTGTTCGGCCTCACCCAGGACCAGCTCGCGCGGGCGGTGTTCCCCGTGGGCGGGCTCACCAAGGCCGAGGTCCGCTCCCTGGCCGCCGCCCACGGCCTGCCCAACGCGGACAAGGCGGAGAGCCAGGAGATCTGCTTCGTGCCCGACGACGACTACGCCGGCTTCGTCGAGCGACAGTCCGCTCCCGCCGATCGTGGCGGCCCCATCGTGGACGCGGAGGGCCGCGAGGTCGGCCGCCACGGGGGCGTCCATCGGTTCACGGTCGGCCAGCGGCGCGGGCTCGGGATCACCTCGGCACGGCCGCTGTACGTCCTGGCTGTGCGGCCCGCCTCGCGCACGGTGGTGGTCGGCGAGGCCGACCGTCTCGAGGCCCCCGGCCTGGTGGCGCGCGAGGTGAACTGGCTGTCGATCGACCCGCCCGCGGAGGCACGGCGCGCCGCGGTGAAGATCCGCTATCGCGCGGCGGAGGCGCCGGCCACGCTCCGTCCGCGTCCCGAGGGCGGGGTCGAGGTGAGGTTCGACGCGCCCCAGCGCGCGGTCACGCCCGGCCAGGCCGCCGTGTTCTACGACGGCGAGGTGTGCCTGGGCGGGGGCTGGATCGAGTCGGCGCTCGCCTGAGCCGTCACGGGCAGGGATCGTCCGGATAGGCCCACCCCCGCGCGTGGCAGCGCCAGGCGACGGTCTCGCGGAACAGGCCCTGCATCTCCGGCGAGAGCTGGCCGACCCACTCGGTCTCCTTCGACTTCCAGTGCAGGGAGGCCCGACCGCGGAAGCCGTCCGGGGCCCAGGCCTGCGCGGCCTCGATGGACAGCGGGGCCAGGAGGATCACGAGCACCCCCGCCGCCGCCGGCGTCGCCACCGGCCACCGCTCGAGGCGCGCCGCCAGCGCGGCCACGACGAAGGCCAGGCCGATCGCGACCACGTAGCCCAGCCGGTAGAGATCGAGCGTGTTCGAGAGGCCGAGCAGGGGCAGCACGGCGAGCAGGGGCCAGATCACGCCGGCGGTCGCGGCGGCGCGGCCCAGCGGCGTCACGCGCGCCACCCCCCAGGCGGCGGCGGCCACGGCCAGGGCGGCGAGGAGATAGGCCGCCGACCAGCCCTCCAGCGGCGTCGTCCACCACGTCTCGTACGACGTGGGCAGGACGATGGGCGCGTACAGTCCGGGCACGAGCCGCAGCCAATGGCCGGCGTCGTGCGCGTCGAAGCCCGCCCAGCGCGCCCCGCCCGAGGCGCGGTAGACGACCTTGAAGGCGAAGAACGCGGCCCACAGGGCCAGGTAGGCGGCGGTGACGAGCGCGATCGAGCGCAGGCGCGGACGGCGCAACCGCCGCTGGTCCCTCGGCAGCAGGACTCGATCGAGGAGGAAGGCGGTGAGGACGAGGGAGGCCGCCATCTCCTTCGTGAGCAACGCAAGCGCGGAGAGCGCGGCCAGCGTGGCCAGCGAGCGCCTTGTATTCGATGCGGGCGAGCTGAAGGCGATCAGGGCGGCCAGATAGGAGACCGCCATCAGGCTGTCCCCGCGCGCGCTCACCCATGTCGCCACCGACGCCGCGAGCGGGTGGGCAACCCACACGAGCGCGCCGAGGAGCGCGGCCGCCGCCGGGAGTGACGCCCGTCGCAAGAGCGCCGCCAACAGCACGCCGGCGGCGGCGTGGAGGAGAAGGTTGGTGGCGTGGTACCCCGGCGTCCAGGCGCCCCACAGCGCGTGATCGACGGCCCAGCTCATGCGGACCACGGGCCGGTAGTACGCCGGGATCATGCCGCTCGGGTCGAACTCGCCGTGCAGCGTGGACGCCAGCTCGTGCCACGACCAGGCCCGCGCCAGGGCGAAGTCATCCTGGTAGAAGCCGTACCAGACGGTCGGGAGGTGGAGCAGGGCGACCGTCCCCCCGATCGCGACGGCCCCCGCCAGGCGCGAGCGGGCGCACACGATCGCCGCCCCCCAGAGCGACGCGAGCGCGCCCAGGCGCAGGGTCAGGCGCACCGCGGGCGAGACGCGGAGAAAGGACACGGGGTCGGCGAGGAACGTCCCCGCGCACACGGCGGCCAGGGCGGCCAGGACGGCCCAGACCACCGCCGTCCATCGGGAGGGCCGTCCCCACGCCGCGACGAGCACGAGGATTCCGACCATGGCCCCGACCGCGCCCGCGATCGCCCAGCCGAGGCCGCGCGCGCGGACGAGCGCGATCCCGGCCACGCGGAAGAGCGCGCTGGCCTCGACCTGCATATCGATGTCGCGCGTGCCGCGGCGGAGCGGCACGCGCACGGCGGTTGGCTCCAGGCCGACCTCGGCCGTCCCTGGCCCATCAGCACCAAGGATCGTGAGCCTCACCGGCGATGCCGCCGGCCGCGCGATCACCGTGACCTCCAGCTCCGCGGGTCGCCCGTCCAGACCGTGGAGGTGCGCGACCACGCGGCGGCCGGCGCCGAGGATGCCCGGCTGGCCCGACCGGTACAGTCCCTCCGAGGCCGCGCGCCAGTCGCCGGTCGTGCCGTCCAGGCGCAGGCCGCCGGCAAGCCAGAGGCTGGCGGCCAGAGCGGCGGCCGCGACCAGGATGGCCGCGAGGGCGAGGGCGGGTGGCCGCCGGCGCGCACCCGTGTCCGGCGGTCCGGTCGAGGTCACGCCGTGGCCACGGCGATCTCGTCCTCGATCCGCAGCCCCGCGGTGAGGGTCTTGTGCACCGGGCACTTGCGCGCGATCTCGCCCAGACGCGCGACCTGCGAGGGATCGAGGTCGCCGGTGAGGGTGATCCGGCGCGTGATGCGCTCCACCAGCGCGCGCGGGTCCTCGCAATCGACGCAGTCCTCCGCGTAGACGCGCGCGAAATGGAGCTCCACCACGACCCCGCGCAGCGGCCAGCCCTTCCGCCCCGCATAGAGGCGGAGCGTCATCGAGGTGCAGGCCCCGAGGGCCGCCATCAGGAGCATGTAGGGATCGGGGCCGGTCCCCGTCCCACCCGCCGCCACCGACTCGTCGGCCACGAGCGTGTGCGTGCCCGCTTCGATCTCCTGCCGCAGACCAGGTCCCGAACGGACGATCACGGTCGCCATGGCGCCTCCTCGCGGCGTCTCAACCGGCGGCGCCTTCCGGGTGCCGCGCCGCGGGCAGGGCCCGCCGCGCCGCCTCCTGCTGCGCCTGCTTCTTCGAGTATCCCTGGCCCTCGGCCACGACCTGGCCGCCGATGAGGCACTGGACCCGGAACGAGCGCCGGTGGCTGGGGCCCTCCTCCGCCACCGTCACGTATTCCGGGACGGGCTCCCCGCGGGCCTGCAGCAGCTCCTGCAGCGCGCTCTTGTAGTCGCCGGGCTCGGGCAGGCCCGGGGAGGAGAGGTCGGGCGCGAACTCGGCGGCGATGAACCGCGCGGCCGCCGCCAGCCCGCCGTCGAGGTAGAGCGCGGCCACCACCGCCTCGTAGGCGTCGGCCCAGAGGGCGGACTTGAGCCGGCCGCCCGTCTTCTCCTCCCCGCGGCCCAATAAAAGAAGATCGGGCAGGCCGGCGGCGGCCGCCCGCCGGGCCAGGCTGGGAGCCGCCACCAGGTGGGCGCGGGCCTTGCTCTTGCCGCCTTCGGTGCCCTCCGGGTCCCGCCGGTGCAGGAGCTCGGCCACCACGAAGCCGAGGACGGCGTCGCCCAGGAACTCGAGCGGCTCGTTGTGGCGCTCGGAGAGGGCGGCGTGCTCGTGGGCGTGGCTGGTGTGGGTCAGGGCGCGATCGAGCAGGGTGAGGTCGGTGAAACGATGGCCCAGGCGCTCCTCCAGCGCGTGCAGGGCCGCCGTCCGCTCCTCCTCCAAGGCGGCCTACCGCGCGCGCCCGCGCGCGTCTCCCGCCGCCCGGTCGAACACGACCCGGCCGCCGGCCACGGTGAGGTCGACCGGCGTGGCGAGGATCTGGCGCGCGGGAACGCGGAAGAGGTCGGACGCGAACACGACCAGGTCGGCCAGCATGCCCGGGGCCAGCGTCCCCTTGTGTCCCTCGGCGAACTCGGCGTAGGCGGAGCCGCGCGTGTAGAGGTCGAGGGCGTCCTCGAGCGTGATCTCCTCCTCCGGGAACCAGCCCCCGGCCGGCCCGCCCTCCGGCCTCTCGCGGGTCACGGCCGCGTAGAGGCCCAGGCGCGGGTCGAGCGGCTCCACGAACCAGTCGGTGCCGAACGCGACCGGGATCCCGGCCGCGGTGAACGAGCGGAAGTTGTAGGCGTCGCGGGCCCGCTCGCGGCCGATGCGGCGCTCCGCCCAGCGCATGTCGTCGATGCAGTGCGAGGGCTGGATGGAGGCGATCACGCCCAGGCGCTTGAAGCGCGCGAGATCGGCCTTGCGGACGACCTGGGCGTGCTCGATGCGGAACCGCCGGTCGCGCGGCCCGTTGGCGGCGGCGGCCGCCTCGAAGGCGTCGAGGACGAGGCTGTTCGCGCGGTCGCCGATGGCGTGCACGGCGAGCTGGAAAGAGGCGGCGTCGGCCTCCCGGATGAGGCGGAAGAGCTCCTCCACCGGATGGAGCAGGAGGCCGCTCGTCTTCGGGTCGTCGGAGTAGGGGTCGAAGAAGGCGGCCGTGCCCGAGCCCATCGACCCGTCGGAGAGGATCTTGAGGGCGCCCAGCCGGATCCAGTCGTCGCCGAGGCCGGTGCGCACGCCCGCCGCCAGGAGCGGCTCCAGGGCGGCGGTGGCGTAGCGCCAGACGTACAGGCGCGCGGTCAGCTCGCCCTTCGCGCGCAGGTCCTGGTAGGTCGGCAAGGCGTCGACGGACGAGTTGTCCTGGATGGTGGTGACCCCGAGGCGGGCCGCTTCGGCCAGGGCGGCCCGCGCCGCGCGCAGGTTCATCTCGCGCGAGGGCTCCGGGATCGCGTGGGTGACGAGCTCTTCCGCGTTGTCCTTCAGGATTCCGGTCGGCTCGCCGCGGGCGTCGCGGACGATGGTGCCGCCCTCGGGGTCCTTCGTCTCCCGGGTGATGCCGGCCCGGCGCAGGGCCAGCGAGTTCGCCAGCGCCATGTGGCCGTCCAGGCGCTGGATGAACACCGGATGGTCGGGGGTGACGGGGTCGATGAGCGCCCGCGTGGGAAGGGTCTGCGACGGCCACGTCTCGTGGTCCCAGTTCCCCTCCTGGATCCAGGTGCCCGCGGGCAGGCTGCGCGCGTGGGCGGCCAGGCGGCGCACGAGCTCCTGCTCGTCGCGGGCGTCGCGCAGGTCCACCGAGAGCAGCCCGAACCCGCCGCTGAGGAAGTGGACGTGCGCGTCGTTGAAGCCGGGGACGACCAGGCGGCCGCCGAGCTCCACCACCCGCGTGCTCCGGTCGATGAGCGCGGCCACTTCGCCGTCGGCTCCCAGTGCGGCCACACGGCCGTCCTTCACGGCCACGGCCGACGCCGCGGGCAGACCCTTCCCCGCCCACACGTGGCCACCGCGGAGGACGAGGTCGGCCGCGGCTCGGGCGGAGGCGGCGTCACCCGACACGAGAGCCGCCGCCAGGAGGAGCCATGGGTGCCGCCCCATTCATATCACCTTGAGGATCACCATCGTCATGTCGTCGTGCTGGGCGGCTTCGCCCACGAAGGCGCGGATCGCGGCGAGGATGCGGTCCTTCAGGGCGCCCTCGTCCTCGCCCTGGTCGTCCGCGGACTCGATCACGTCGCGCAGCCGCCGCTCCCCGAACAGCTCGGCCCGGCCGTTCATCGCTTCCGAGAGGCCGTCGGTGAAGAAGAGGAACACGTCCCCGCTGGCCAGGGGCACCTCCGCCTCCTCCAGCACCTCGTCGAAGCGCGTCCCCGCGTCGAGGCCGAGGCCGAGCCCGGCCGGGGTGAGCACCCGCGTGCGGCCGGTGACGCCGTCGAGATGGATGATCGGGTTGTGGCCGGCGCGCGCGTAGCGCATCGTGCGCGCGGCCGTGTCCACGATCGCGTAGGTCATCGTGATGAACGACCGGGCGTCGAGGGTGGCGGCCAGGATCCGGTTGGCTTCGCAGAGGAGGCGGCGCGGCGAGTCGTGGATGCGCGAGAGGGAGAGCACCAGCCCCTTGAGCTCCGCCATGTACAGGGCGGCCGAGGTGCCCTTGCCGGACACGTCGGCCACGAGCACGCCCATGCGCGTCGGGGAGAGCGGGAGCAGGTCGTAGTAGTCGCCGCCGACCTCCGCCGCGGGCAGGCAGAGGGCGGACAGCCGCAGGCCGGGCAGGCTGACCGTGCCCTGGGGCAGGAGGCTCATCTGGATCTGCCGCGCGATGCGCAGCTCCTCCTCCAGGCGCTGCTTCTCCGCCTGCTCCATGAGCAGGCCCTGGATGCTCTCCGCCATCACGTTGAAGGACTCGGCGAGAAAGCCGAGCTGGTCGCGGCTCTGGACGCGGATGCGGTTGCCGAAGTCCCGCTGCCGCAAGCGCTCGGTTCCCCGGTAGAGCTCGTGGATGCTGCCCGTGATCGAGCGGGCCAGCATCAGGCCGAGCAGGAGGGCCACGGAATACATGACGAGGAACACCGCCGCCACCGCGGCCAGCGCCTTCACCAGCACGTCGCCCATGTTGAGGGTGCCCGGGGAGAGCCGCCGCATGAGCTCGTAGGGCTGGAAGTGGAACAGCATGGGCAGGAGGTCGGTGGTGCCGTCCGTCCAGCGCCGCACCTCCGGCGTGGCCGGGAACGAGATGCCGGGCGCCTTCGCTGCCTCCGGCATCGGCCGCTTGACCGCGGCCTTGTCCACGTGGACCTGGATGCCGTGGCCCTGGTGGGTCAGGCGCCCCCCCGACGTCACGTAGCGGATGCCCATGCGCTTCTCGAGCGAGGCGAAGAGCCCGGCGTCGACCGGGACCTGGAGCAGGAGCGCGCGGTCGCCGCGCCGGACGAGGCCGACCAGCGCCGGCGTGTCCTCCTTCTCTTTGGTCCGTACCAGGCCGGCGTAGCCGTCGGGGCCGATCCAGGCGGGCAGGACGGAGAGCGCGCCCGGGCTGGCCGCCACCACGGCGTCGCCGCGCCAGAGGGTGTAGGCGAGGTCGGGATGCGCCTCGCGGATCGGCTGCAGGCGGCGTTCGAGGGAGGCCCGGGCGGCCTGACCCTCGCCGCCGGCCTCGACGAGGGCGTCGGCGGCGGCCCCGCGCAGCATCTGCGCCGTGCGGTCGATGTCGGAGGCCACGATGTGCGAGGCCACCAGGCCCGAGAAGAGCACGCCGGCAAGGAGGAACAGCACCGCGAGCAGGACGAGGGGCACGACCGCGATGAAGAGGTAGGAGACGAGCAGCTTGGTGCGGATGCGCCAGAGCAGCAGGCGAACCAGGAACCGGGCCAGCCGCACCAGCCCCCAGACCGCGTAGCCGCACAGGACCACCAAGCCCATCACGTCGAGGCCGCAGGGCACGGGCGCGCCGGCCTGGCCCGCGGCATAGAGCACGGCCGCGAACAGGAGGACGCGGCCGGCCCAGCGGTCGACGAAGAACCGCTTGAGGCGCGCTCCCAGGCGGCGGGGCGGGATGCCTTCCGGGACGGGTGGGAGGAGGCGCGGGCCTGACATGTGGGATCTCGCGGGCCGGGCGGTGAGCGCGGACTATAGCACGCGGCCGCGGAGCGCGGCCTATAATCGGGCCTGTGGTCGCCCTGCTCCTCGCCGCCGTCCTGGGCGCGCCCCCCGCGGACCTCGCCGCGGTCGGGATCGTGACCAGCCGCGACGCCTCGCACTCCGTCGTCCTCCTGCGGTCGAGCGGGCGCACGCGCGCGGTCGGCGTCGGGGAGAGCGCCTTCGGCGGGCGTGTGGCCGTGATCGCCGCCGACGCGGTGACGCTGGAATTCGAGGGTCGCCGCCTGGAGCTGCGCCTGTCCGGCGACTCCGGCGCCGCGCCCGCTCCGGCGCGCGCGGCCTCGCCACCGGCGGACCCGGGCGCGCGCGTGATGGAGCGCCGGGAGGTGGAGCGCCGCCTGGGCGAGGAGGTGCCGCGCATCCTCGCCGAGACCACGGTGATGCCCGCCCTCGACGGCGGGCGCGTGGCCGGGCTCACCCTCACCCGGATGCCGGAGGGCACCGTCCTCACCGAAGCCGGGCTGCGCCCGGGCGACGTCCTGACCGAGATCAACGGCACCCCCATCGACGGGATGGCCACCCTGATCAGCCTCTGGCCGCGCCTCCAGAACCAGAGCACGCTCCAGGCGACCGTGCTGCGCGGCGGACAGCCCGTCACCCTCACCGTGAGCCTCCGGTAGATCCACGGTGACGGGTCTTCACGGCTTGCCGCCACGCGCGGCCCCCCGCGTCGTCCGCCCGTGCCTCCCCTTCCTGGCCGCGGCCGCCCTCGTCCTCCTTCCCGCCCCCGCCTCGCCGTGGGGATTCGCCGGGCACCGCATGGTGGCGCGCAAGGCGCTGGGCACGCTCCCCGACCCGCTGCGCCGCGTGTTCGAGGCCAATGCCGACTACCTGGTCGAGCAGGCGATCGAGCCCGACCTCCAGCGGTCGGGACCGGGCGACCCCGATCACTTCCTCGACATGGACGCCTTCGGCGCGCCCTATCCGTTCGACGTCATCTCGCGTGTGGAGTCGGAGAACGTGGCCCGCTTCGGCAAGGAGATCACGGCCAAGGGGCGGCTGCCCTGGAAGATCGAGGAGGTCTACCGGGGCCTGGTCGAGGCCTTCCGTGCCCGCGACCTTCCCCGCGCCCTGGAGCGGGCGGGCACGCTCGGGCACCTCGCGGCGGACGCGTACGTGCCGCTGCACGCGACCGACAACTACGACGGCCAGCTCAGTGGCCAGCGGGGGCTGCACGCGCGCTGGGAGTCCGACCTCGTGGAGCGCAACCGCGTGCAGCTGGAGGAGGCGGTGGAGGCGGCGGCCGCCCAGCCGGTGGGCGATCCGGTCGCTTTCGCCTTCCAGGCCCTGCGCGAGTCGTATCTTCATTCACTGCAGGTGCTGGCTTCCGATCGGGAGTCCGTGACCGGCCAGGACCTCGCGGAGACGCCCGCGGACGACCGCTACGACGACGAGTACTACTCGCGGTTCTACGCCCGCGAAGCCTCGCGGCTGGTCGCGCGCCTCGGCGCCGCCGCCACCGCCACCGGGTCGCTGTGGCTGGGCGCCTGGGAGGAGGCCGGACGTCCCGCCCTCGACGAGTCCTACCGCGTGCCCTACGTGCGCCATCGCGCGCGCGCGATGCTGATCAGCCTGGACTCCGCCGCCCAGCCCGTCCTCGACGACGCCGTCGCGCGCGGCGTCATGCCCAACCTCGCCCGGCTGCGCGGCCGGGGCGCCACCGCCCGCGGCGCGCTCACGACCCTCCCGGCCAAGACCGCGGCCGGGCACGCCGCCCTGTACACGGGCGCCTGGAGCGACCGCAACGGCATCGCCGGCAACGACATCTCCCCGCCCGGCGCCGCCGTGACCGAGACCGTGAGCAGCTACGGCTCCGTGTCCCTGCAGGCGGAGCCCATCTGGGCGGCGGCGGCCCGCCAGGACCTCGACGTGACGGTGGTCTCCGCCACCCAGGTCTATCCCTTCAGCACCTACTTCGCGGACCATCGGTTCCCCGGCTACTACGGGCGCAAGCTGACCCTGTTCGACGGCTACCGGAACCTGGAGGCGCGCGAGCGCGTCTACGCGGCGACGGACCTCCAACCCTCCCAGGCCGAATGGCTGGGCCCGCTGCCCGCCCACGCCGGCGAGGCGCGTGCGCTCGCCGTCGACGACCTCGGTCTCCGCTTCGACGTGCTCCTCTACGACGACCCCGAGGATCCCGCCACCGGCTTCGACACCGCGTACGTGACCCTGGACGCGGATCCACGCGGAGGCATCACCCTCAAGCCGGCCCCCTTGGGCGCGGACGACCCGACGTCCGCCTTCGCCGCCCTGGCCGTGCCGATCGCCGGCGGCGAGGCCGCCGTCTATTTCCGCCTGTTCGCCCTCGCCCCGGACGGCGCCTCCCTCACGCTGCTCCGCACCGCGCCCGGCGTCCTGCGCTCGAACAAGACCCGGCTGGAGCAGGCCGCCCTCGACGCCACCGGGGGCTTCGTCGGCAACGCCGCCGCCTGGACCTACGAGCGCGGGATGCTGGGGCCGCCGCTGTGGGAGGGCGGCGACGGGACGGCCGAGCGCCGGTACCTGGAGACGGTGGCCTTGACCGTGCGCCAGATGTCGCGGTTGAACGATTTCGCGATCGACCGGACGGCCGCCGAGCTGCTCCTCACCTACCTCCCCTTCCCCGACGAATCGCTGCACCTCTGGTACGGCTTCCTCGATCCCACCCTGCCCTCTCACGACCGCGCGCTGGCCGCGCGCTTACGGCCGTTCCTCGACCAGGTGCTGCGTCTGGCCGACGGCGAGATCGGCCATCTCGTCCGGCGCGCCGGCAAGGAGGCGATCGTGGCCGTGGCCGGGGACCATGGCGTGGTGGGGGTCGACCACGAGCTGCGCCCGAACGTTGTCCTCCGGCAGGCGGGCCTCCTCGCCCTGGACGCCGCCGGGCACGTCGACCTCGCGCACACGCGCGCGTACTACGCGTCGGGCCAGTTCGTGCTGATCAACCGCGCCGCGCGGACGGGCGGGACGGTGGCGCCGTCCGACGAGGAGTCGGTGCGGCGCGAGGTCACGCAGGCGCTCCGCGCGGTGAAGAGCCCTGACGCGCGGGGACCGATCGTCCTCGACGTCCTCGACCCGCGGAAGCCGGGACAGGTTCCGTCCTTCGGGGGTCCGACGGGGGGCGACCTCTATCTCTCCGTCGCCCCCGGGTACAACGTCACTGCGCGCCTGGACGGCGACGAGGCGATCCTCAAGGTCCGCCCGCGCGGCGAGCACTTCCTCGATCCGGAGCGGCCGGCGATGCACGCCGGCTTCGCCCTGGCCGGGCCCGGAGTGGCCGCGGGCGTGGACCTGGGGCCGATCCACCAGATCGACATCGCGCCGACCCTGTGCCTCCTGCTGGGCATCGAGCCACCCGCGCAGGCCACGGGACAGGTCTTGCGCCCGGCCCTTGCGCGCCCGGGGGCCATGCCGCCCTGGAGATGAGCCCTACGCGACGGGGGTCCGTCGCCCAGCACGTCGCTCATGGCTTCACCGGCGAGCCGTCTCGTCCCACTTGAGGCACTGCTCGATCGTGTAGTCGACCTCGGCGTCGGTGAGCTCCGGGAACATGGGGAGGGAGAGGCACTCGGCGGCGTTGCGCTCGCCGTTCGGCACGACCGGGTGCAAATCGGCCCGCTTGCCCCACGGGTAGCCGTCCTGCTTGTGGATGGCGATCGGGTAGTGGAGCTTGACGTCGACGCCCGCCTCCACGAGGAACCTCTCCAGCTCGTCGCGCCGGGGATGCTCGATCACGTAGAGGTGGAAGACGTGCCGGTACCCGGCCGGCTCCACGGGCAGGCGGAAGCTGGTGCCCTGGAGACCCCTGGTGTAGCGGGCGGCGATCTCGCGCCGGCGGTCCGTCCAGCGCGTGATGTGCTTGAGCTTCACGCTGAGGATGCCGGCGTGGAGGTCGTCGAGCCGGCTGTTGAACCCGAAGCTGTGCACGGAGCGGACGGTCGAGCCGTGGTTGCGCAGCCTGCGCACCGCGGCATCGATGTCGTCGCGGTCCGTGACCACCGCTCCCCCGTCGCCCGGCGTGCCCAGGTTCTTCTGGATGATGAAGCTCGTGCAGACGGCGTCGCTGAGCTCGCCCTGCCGCCATCCCGGGCCGTGGCCGTCGATGGCCTGCGCGTTGTCCTCGACCACCCAGAGCTTCCGCTTGCGCGCGATCTCGGAGATGGCCTTCATGTCCGCGCTGAGACCGTAGAGGTGGACGGGCACGATGCCGACGGTGCGCGGCGTGAGAGCCTTCTCGATGTGCGCGGGGTCGATGTTCCGGGTGGCAGGGTCGCAGTCCACGAACACGACCTTGCCGCCCGCGATCCAGATGGCTTCCGCGGTCGCGAAGAAGGTGTTGGCGGTGGTGATGACCTCGTCGCCCTCCTGGAGACCCAGGGCCATGAAGGTGAGCCAGAGGGCGTCCGTGCCCGAGTTCACGCCGATCGCGTGCTTCTGCCCGCAATAGCGGGCCAGCTCACCCTCGAAGCGCTTGAGGGTGGGCCCGGTGACGTACTGACCGGACAGGATGACGTCGCGGATCGCCTGGTCGAGCTCCTTCTGGATCGACTCGTACTGGCGGGCGTGACCGTAGAACGGCGCCTTGATCTGGGGCATCGTGCACCTCGTGGGGCGGGAGCCGGATTATAGGTCCGCGACGCTCCCGTGCCCGGCGGTATGATCCGCCCTGTCTCATGTCCCTCGCCCCCGGTTCGAAGCTCGGCGCCTACGAGATCACGGGCGCGATCGGCGCCGGCGGGATGGGCGAGGTCTACCGGGCGCGGGACCCGCGCCTGGGCCGGGACGTCGCCATCAAGGTCCTGCCCGCCGAGCACATGGCGGACGAGGCCCGCCGCCGGCGCTTCGTCCAGGAGGCGCGGGCGGCCTCCGCCCTGAACCATCCGAGCATCGTCACCATCCACGAAATCGGCTCCGTGGACGGCATCGATTTCATCGTCATGGAATACGCGCCGGGCAAGACGCTGGAAGCGCGCATTCGTGCCGGCCTGCCCCTGGCGGAAGCGCTGCGGATCGCGATCCCGATCGCGGACGCCCTCGCTCGCGCGCATGCCGCGGGCATCGTCCACCGCGACCTCAAGCCGTCCAACGTCGCCGTCACCGATGAGGGCGTGGTCAAGGTCCTGGATTTCGGCCTGGCCAAGCTCGTCGAGACGGGTGGCGCGTCGGCGGACGGCGACACCGCGACGGCGGAGACACCGGCGGGATTTCGAGCCGGTAGGGTGGTCGGGACGCCAGGGTACATGTCGCCCGAGCAGGCCACGGGTGGGGCAGTGGACGCGCGCTCCGACATCTTCGCGTTCGGCGCCGTGCTCTACGAGATGGTGACGGGCCGGCGGGCTTTCGCGGGCAAGTCCGCGGACGCCACTCTGGCCGCGGTGATCCACGACGAGCCGAAGGCCCCGAGCGCGCTCGCTCCCATCGTGCCGCGCGAGCTCGAGAAGCTGATCCTGCGCTGCCTCCGCAAGGAGCCCGACCGTCGCTTCCAGCACATCGATGACGTGCGGGTCGAGCTCCTGGAGATCCAGGAGGACTCGGGCTGGCAATCCCGAAGCGCACGCGCGAGGACCCGGGAGAAGGACGGGCGGGGTCTCCGTCTCGCTGCGGCACTGGGCCTGTCCATCGCCGTGCTCGGGGGTCTCGTCCTCGCGAGGGCTGCCGCGCGCCGACGCGAGACGGCGGCGAAGGCCATCCAGGCCCGGCTCCAGATCCATTCGCCGGAGGCAGGGAAGGTCCTGGCGACCGACCTGGCGGTGTCACCCGATGGGGAAGACATCGTGTTCAGCGTCTACTCCGCCAGCCCTCGTTCGCCCAACCACTATTACGTGCGCTCGCTGAGCTCCCTCGAAGCCCGGCCGCTGGCGATGGATGAGGACGCTCTGGGCCCCTTCTGGTCCCCGGATGGACGCCAGGTCGGGTTCTGCGTGCCGGGGAAATTGAAATGCATCGACCTCGCCTCGGGAACCGTACGGACGATCTGTGATGGTTGCCAAAGCCTGTTGGGTGCGGCCTGGAGCCGCGAGGGCATCATCGTCTTCTCGAGGGACGGACAGTTGTTTCGCGTCGCCGCGGGCGGGGGCGAGCCGCAGCCGGAGGGTAAGCCCACGGAAGGTGAATTGGCCCGACTCTGGCCGCATTTCCTCCCCGATGGCCGTCATTACCTCTACCTTTCCCGGACACGAAGGAAAGAAGACGCGGGGATCTATGCCGGGTCCCTCGATACCGACCTCCGTCGGCGGATCGTGCCCAGCCAGTACAACGCATCGTTCTCCCTCCCCGGCCATCTCCTCTACGTCAAGGCGGGTGCTCTCGTGGCCCAGCCGTTCGACGCCGCCCGGTTGGAGCTGTCGGGCCAGCCCTTCCCCGTCGCCGAGCGCGTCGCCCTCCCCTGGGGGCCCTTCCAGAACGCGGCGTACGCGGCATCGTCGAATGGAGTCGTGGCCTGGCGGCGTCCGCACCAGGACCGCGATCAATTGACGTGGCTCGACCGTTCCGGAAGGACGCTGGGAACGGTCGGCGAGGTCGGCGATTACTCCAACCCCGACCTTTCGCCGGACGAGAAGCAACTGGTGGTCGGAGTACGTGACCCCACGACGGGGACGCGCGACATCTGGGACTTCGACCTCGAGCAGGGCACCCGCCGCCGGTTGACGTTCGATCCCGCGGACGACTTCGGCCCCACGTGGTCGCCGGACGGGACACGCATCGCGTTCTCGTCCGACCGCCGGGGCGTGCGAAGCCTCTACCGGAAGCCGGCCGATGGGTCGGGAGAAGACGAAGCGTTGCTGGAACCGGACTGGCACGCCAGCGTCGAGGACTGGTCGCCGGACGGAAGGTTCCTCGTCTACAACTACGGAGACCTGCAGCGGCCGGCCGATCTCTATCTCCTGCCCCTGTCCGGCAAGCCTTCTCCGACGCCGATCCCCTTCCGGATAACGCCGTTCGGCGCCGCCCGGGGAAGGTTCAGTCCCGACGGCCGATGGATCGCCTACAACTCGAACGGCGAGGTGTTCGTTCAGGGCGTCGCCTCGGACGGAACCCCGGCGCGTGGGAATTGGCAGGTGTCGAACGGCGGTGGCCTGCAACCGCAGTGGCGGGGCGATGGGCGAGAGCTCTTCTACATGGTCGGTTCGATGCTCATGGCCGTCGATATCACGATCTCGGAGTCGTTCCAGGCGGGCAAGCCGCGGCCCCTGTTCGAAGTGCGAGTGCCGCCCGAACCCCGCCGCAACCGCTACCTGGCCTCTGGCGACGGCCAGCGGTTCCTGGTCAACACGCTGCTGGAGCGCACGGAGGAGCCGATCGAGGTGCTCGTGAACTGGCTCCCGTCGGGCCGATAGCAACCGGCCTCACCTCACCACGATCGAGGTCTCCTCGCGCGTCGCGCCGTCCGTGACCGCGACCGTGTGGGCGCCGCGGACGAGCGGCCAGTCGAGGGCGCGGTCGTTCTCGGAGGCGCCCACCGTCCGCCCGTCGACTTCCCAGGCCAGCCGCGTGCCCGCGGTCTCGGCGACCGCGCGCAGCGGAAGGGTCTGGAACTGCGCACGCAGCGTCGGGTCGAACAGGTAGATCGCGCCCGGCGGCGGGTTCAGGATGCGGAGGCCCTCGGGACGACCGGCCGCGCGCCGCGCGCGCGCGCTCGATCGTTCGGGGACGTTCGAGGCCGACCGGGAGGGCGGCGCTTCCGTCGCCGTGACGACGAGGCCGGCCTGGCGAGCCCAGGCGCGGTACGTGGGCGGCCACACCACGATCACGCGGCCGCCCACCCGGCGGTGCCAGCGGCAGGGCGCCTCCGGCCGGTCGGGCGGAACCCACTCCGTCTCGATGCGCGGGCAGAGCGCGGTCGCGTCGCGGCCGGACAGCGCGCAGATCGCGCGCGGGACCAGGTCGGCCGGGCGCTCCACGATCGGCTCCTCGCGCGCGGGCCGCCGTCCGCCGAGCCGCTGCTGGGCGGCCAGCATCACGTCGTGGAAGATGGGGGCCGCCCCCGTCACCCCGGACGAGTTCTGCAGCGGCGTGCGATCGAAGTTGCCGACCCAGACGCCCACCGTCACGTCGCGCGTGAAGCCGACCGTCCAGTTGTCGTGGTAGGCCTGCGAGGTGCCCGTCTTCACCGCGACCGGGAACGGGAAGTCGAGGTTGCCGCCCGACCCGAAGATGTAGGCGCGGGCGGCGTCGTCGGCGAGGACGTCGGAGAGCCAGAAGGCCGCGCGCGGGGACATCACGCGCGCGTCCGGGCGCGGCGGCTCCGGCGCCACCGCGGCGGCGGCCGCGTCGCGCTCGACCGCGCGGATCGCCAGCGGCCGGCGCCACACCCCGCCCCGCGCGATCGCGGCATAGGCGGCCACCAGCTCGTCCAGGCGCACCTCCGCGTCCCCCATCGTGAGCGCGTAGCCGTAGTAGTCGGGGGTCTTGTCCAGGGTGGTGAGCCCGACGCGCCGGAGCACGCGCAGGAGGTCGGGCACCCCCGTCCGCGAGAGCAGCCACACCGCGGGCACGTTCTCGGAGCCGGCGAGGGCGGCGCGCGCGCGCAAGGGACCGCGGAACACGCCGTCGTAGTTGCGCGGGCTGTAGAGCACGCCCGCGGCCGCGGTCGGGAAGTGGGCGGGCACGTCCGGCAGCACGGAGGCCGGCGTGTACCCCTGCTCGAAGGCGAGCGCGTACGTGAACGGCTTCAGCGCCGACCCGGGCTGGCGGGGCGTGACCACGCCGTCGATGGCGCCTCCGTGGTCCTGGTCCAGGTAGTCGCCCGACCCCTCCCAGGCCCGCCACTCCGACGTGCGGTTGTCGAGCACGGCCACCGCCACGTCGTAGGCGCCGTGGCGCACCAGGCGCGCGCGGTGCATGTCGAGGATCCCCGCCACCTCGCGCTGGAGGAGGGCATCGAGCGTGGTCTGGATGCGCCGGGGCGGAGGGCCGGGCACCGCGGCCAGCACGCGCTCCACGAAGTGCGGGGCGAGGAACGCGCGCTCCTTGCGGACGAGGCGGAGCCGCTCGCGGCGCGCCGTCTCGTAGTCAAGGGCGCTGAGCAGGCCCAGGCCGCGCATCCGCTCGAGGACCCAGGCCTGGCGCTTCTGGGCGGCCTCCAGGTGGCGATAGGGGTCGAGCGCGCTCGGCCGCTGCGGGAGCGCGGCCAGGAGCGCGGCCTGGGCGGGCGTGAGGTTCTCGGCCGACGTGTCGAAGTAGGCGCGGCTGGCCGCCTGCGCGCCCTGGAGCTGGTTCCCGTAGGGCGCCACCGTGAGGTAGAGGGCGAGGATCTCGCGCTTTCCGAGCCGGTGCTCGAGGCGCAGCGCCAGGAGCGCCTCCCGCAGCTTGCCCGCCGCGCTGCGGTCCCGGCGGATCAGGACCTTGATCGTCTGCTGCGTCAGGGTGGAACCGCCCTCGATCATGCGCAGAGCGCGGGCGTCGTGCCAGAGGGCGCGCGCGAGGGCGAGGGGGTCGAGGCCCGGGTGACGGAAGAAGCGCGCGTCCTCCGCGGCGAGGGTGGCCCGTACGAGGGCGTCCGGGAGCCGATCCGGATCCAGGCGGCGGCTGGTCAGCCCCTCCGCGGAGAGCGACTCGCGCAGCAGCTCGCCTTCGCGGGCCACGACCTCGGTCGAGGTCTGGTCCTCCAGGAGGAGCAGCCCCGGCGGCAACGGGCCGAGGCGGATCCATGCGCCCAGCCCGGCCGCGGCCGCCACCGCCATCGCCCACCGGCGACGCCGCCCGATCTTCAAGGCTGCACCGTCACCTGCGCGGACGGCGTGCGCCCGAAGACCTCCGGCTCGTACATCTCCTCCACGTGGGTGGGCGCGGTGCGGAACGTCCCGGACGTCGTGGCCCGCGCGACGTAGGTGAAGCTGTGCTCGCCTTCGGAGAGACGGGTGGCGAAGAGCAGCACGCGGTCGTCGTGCCGCTCCACGCGGTCGAACCCGCCGCGCGTCCAGAAGGCCCAGTCGTCGCCGCGGCTGTCCTGCTCGTCCTGGGCCTTGGCGAGGTCGGTGGCGGTGGTGGCGAACCAGGTCTCGACCGGCTCGAAGCCGGCGGGCAGCGGATCCGTCACCGCCACGTAGCGGCGCTCCTTGGTCAGGCGCAGGGTGAGGGTGACCCGCACGAGGTCGCCGGCCTTGAAGGAGGTGGGGGCGGTCCCCGCGCCTTCGGCCGCCTCCCCGGTGGCGATGGCGGGCGCGTAGGCGCGCTCGATGCGGAATCCCTGGTCCATGCCCTCCTGCACGAGCGCGTCCACCGCGTACTTCAGGCGCGCGGTGTAGAAGAGCGTGCCCGACTCTCCGTCGCGCCGGAAGGACAGGTCCAGCTTCTGCCCGGCCGCGCCCTTGCCGAGGACCGTCTTCATCGGCGTGTCCGTCGACTGGGCGAGAGCCGACCGCCCGCGGAACTGCGCCGTCATCAGCGTCTCCTTCCCGAGGCCCACCACCGCGCGGAAGTCGGGCACCTCCGTCTCCGCGTGCTTGTAGTAGTCCACGAGCGCCTCCAGGGCCACGCCGTTCTCCTGCGTGTTCCCCCAGCGCCCGTTCTTGCGCGCGGCCAGCAGCCAGCGTACGAGGCCGGGCACGAGCGGATCGTTCGGCGCGCGCCGGGCCAGGCTCCCGAGCACCACGGCGGTGGAGCGGACGTTCGAGTTCCAGAACCAGAGCAGGTACGGATCGGCCAGCTCCTCGACGTGGGCGGAGCCGCCCTCGAGGGCGACGGCGTTGCGGATGCGCCGCTGCAGCTCGGCCGCGCGCGGGCCGGTGTCGCCGCCGGCGGTGAGGGCATCGAGGAGGTAGCTGAGCGCGAACACGGGCATGCGGTCGGCGAACCCGTAGAGACGGGTCAGGTGGCTGTCCTGCGGGCGGCCGCCTTCGGCCAGGACCTTCACCGCGAAGGCCTGCCAGGCGGTGTAGGCCGGCCACCAGCTCTCGTTCTCGGGACGATCGCCGCCGAGCTTCTGCTCGAGGTAGGTGTAGGCCCGGGCCAGCACCGCCGGCGGGACGGGATGCCCCAGGGACTGGCCCCGCTGCAGGACATGGGTGACGTAGCTCGTCAGGTACGGAGATTCCGTCCGGCACTCGCCCTTCCAGAACGCGAACCCGCCGTCCTCGCACTGGAATCCTTCGAGCTCCTTGAAGGTCGCGCCCGCGACGTCCTTGACCTTGGCCGCGTCGATGCCGGGCAGGCGGAAGGCGTCGCCCAGCTCGCCGGCCAGGGCGAGGGCGAGGGCGGTGGACGAGCGCTGCTCCGCGCATCCGTAGGGGTACTCCACGAGGTAGCGCGCCCCCTCGCCCAGCCCGACGAGCGCGGTGGAGGCGGTGTCCACGTGGAGAGAGCCGAACGTGGGAACCACGCCCGCCGGCAGCTCCAGCGTCTCGTGCGCCTCCGGCCTGGCCTGGCCGTAGGCGGCCACCACCTCCGGCGAGACGAGGACCTCGACGGGCAGGCTCTCCTCGAACGCGTCCGCCTCCCCCAGCAGCTTCGCGCTCATCTGCACGCGCGCGCGTCCCACCGTCCGTGCGCGGAGGTCGAACCGCACCTCGGTCGCTCCCCCCGCCGCCATGGGCACCGTCTTCTTCGCGTCGCCCACCACCTCCAGCACGGCCGGATCGAGGCTGCGCATGGTGACGATGGCCGTCCCCTTCTCCTTGAGCTGGCTGTGCAGGACGGCCCCGAACCGGGCGCTGTCGCCCAGGGCCAGGAAGCGCGGGAAGGCGGCGCGGAGCAGCACGGGCTTGCTCGTCCGGATCTCCCGCTCTCCGCCGCCGAAGCGCGAGGCCTTGTCCCCGGCCACGGCCATGATGCGATACGTGGTGAGGCTCTCCGGCAGCGTCACCTCCGTCGCCCCGCGCCCCGTGGCATCCGTCAGCAGGGAGCCGAGCCAGAAGGCGAGCACGCGGAAGTCCTTCCGCACGGGCGTGCCCGGACCCTCCTCGGCGCCGCCTCCCCCGCCTTCGTCCCCACCCTTCGACACCAGGACGCGCCGGCTGATGATGTTCTGGCGTGAGTCCTCGGTCAGGACCTGCAGCGCCTTGTCCACCCACACGCTCCCGCGCACGTCCGGCGTCCGGTAGCCGGTCAGCGAGAGCACGCCGTAGTCGACCGCCCACAGCGTCACCTCCGCCGGCGCCCCCCGGCCCTCCCGGTCCTTCACCCCGACCTCGAGGCGCGCCCGGGCCGCCGGCCGGTACTCCTCGCGGTCGGCCTTGACGGTGACCTCGAGGCGCTTGGAGGCGTCCTCCACCTTCAGCTCCGCGTAGCCGACACGGAAGGCGGGCTTGCCCGGATCGCCGGTGTCGTCCGCGCTGTAGGTGCCGGTGCGCCCCTTCACGAGGACCACGGACACGTAGAGGTTCGGGATGTCGTCCTCGGTGATGGGGACGGAGACCGTCTCCTGGGTGGAGGTGAGGCGCAGGGTGCGCCGCGTGCGCACGCCCTCGCGCTCGGTGGTGAGGAGGGCGAGCGCTTGCTCCCACGGCGACTTGATCATGAGCCGGGCGGTCTCGCCCGGGCGGTAGATCTTCTTCTCCGGGAGGAGGTCGATTCGGTTGTGGTCGTAGCGCTCCCAGGCGGTGTACCCGGGGCCGAGGACGTAGAACGAGGTGGCGCTCGTGGCCGATCGCCCCTCCGCGTCCTTCGCCGTCGCGCGCAGGATGAAGAACCCGCCCGACTCCACCGGCACGTGCAACGGCGCGGGGCCGGCGGCGGTGGTGAGAGTCCACTGCCCCGCCTCCGCCTCCTTCCGCTCCGTCTCCCAGGTGTAGAAGCCCTGCCCTTCCGCCCGCCGCACGGAGTGCCATTGCACCTGCGTGAGCACCACGGTCACCGGCACACCGGCGGCGAGCTTGCCCGCGAGGTCGACCGCGACGACTTCCGTGTCCACGCCGGCCTTGACGTCGGCGAAGTAGGGCGGCCGCCGCAGGCCGACGTACCAGGGGGCGGGATCGACGCGGAAGGACGCCCGCCCGGCGATGGTCTGCCGCGACACGTCCGTGACCTCGCCCTCGATCGAGTACTGGAACGGCCGCCCGGCGTCGCGGGCGGTCTCGAGGTCCATCTCGACCTGCCCCTGGGCGTCGAGCGGGCCCTCGCGCGAGAGCAGCGTCTCCGGGGCGCGCTCGCCACGCTCGTCGCGCTCCTCGTCCAGCAGCGCGTAGCGGTCGAGGGGGAAGGCGTCGGTGATGGCGGAGGGCACCGTGTCCAGGACCGATCGCGAGTACGTCCAGCGCACGTCGCGCCCGGCCATGGGCGCGCCGAAGAGGTACCGGCCGCCCACGACGCCCTTGAGCTTCACGCCCGCGAGCGAGCTCTCGCCGGCCAGGTTCGCGTCCACGCGGAAGTCCGGCCGGCGGTAGGCGGCCACCAGGAAGGAGCCGGACACCGACTGCTGCTGGCCGGCCACGGTGGCCCGCACCAGGTAGCCGCCCAGGGGCGCCTCGTCGGGCAGCCGGTACGTCCAGTCCGCGCTGCTCCACTCCGAGAGGGCGAGCGTGCGCTTGTCGCGCTCCTCGCCCTGGCTGTCGCGCACCACCACCTCGAGGGCGCTGCCGGCGTCGAGCAGGCGGATGCCCTCCGCGGTGTCGCTGCGGAGGATCGCCTTGAGGTGCACCTCTTCGCCCAGCTTGTAGACCCCGCGGTCCGCGAACACCGTGCCGCGCAGGAGCGGGCTCTGCTCGGCGAGGTCGAGGCGCAGGCCGAAGTTCCAGGGCTCCAGGCCCTCCGTCCAGTCGCTGCCGACGTAGGCGACGTCGCCGTCCTTCTCCGCCGTGACCAGGAAGCGCAGCTCCCAGGTGCGCTCGGGATCGCGCAGAGACGTGTGCGGGGCCGCGGCCAGGCCGTCCTTGTCCGTGAAGCCGCTCCAGAACACGGTGTTGTCGAGCGGCCGGATCGAGACCTGCGCGCCCTCGACGGGCTCGCCGGTGTCGAGGCGGGTCACCATCACCACCGTGTTGAGCGGGCTGTCCTTCACGGTGAGGCCGAGGTTCGTGACCTGGACGATCGAGGAGCGCACCTTCGGGTCCTTGGTGAAGGGCGTGCTCGCCAGCGGGCGGCCGTCCTTCAGGGCCGCCCACACCAGCCCGGCGCCCGGCTTGGGCAGCACGGGCTGGAGGTCGATGCCGAACGACTGGATCGTGTCGGCCCTTGGCGTGAGACGGCGGACGGTGGGCTCGCCCGGCGGGCTCTGCGTGAACGCGCCGCCCTGCAGGGCGCGCACGGTGGGCATGAGGTCTTCCGTCTTCAGGGGGGCCAGCCACTGCGAGACGGTGAGCAGGTTCCGCGAGTAGAACGGCAGGCGGGAGCCCCCGGAGGACTCCCACACGCCGTGGCCGGCCCCGAAGCTGGTGAACGCGCGCTCGTGCCAGTTCTCGAGCGCGCCCGTCCAGGTGTAGCCGAGGGTCTGACCGTCCGTGGCCAAGGTGCCCGCGTCCACCGTCACCGCATACGTGCGCGCCGGTTTCAACGTGAACCCCACGTCCTGAAGGGTGATGCTCGACGTGCGGTCGTAGCCGTCCTCGCCCTCGCCCTCCTCCTCCTTGGGACGCCTGGCCGCGGGCACGAGCGCCACCGGATGGGCGGGGTCGGTGACGTCCGTGACCTTGATCGCGCGCCGCAGCGTCGGCACGGCCACCACGCCGCGCACGATCAGCGGGTCGTACTCGTCGGGGTCGCAGGCACTGTGGCAGCGGAAGCCCTCGACCAGCAGCAGGGGCTCGAGCTGGACGGTGTACTCCTGGGTCTTGCCGGGTGTGGCGTTGCCCTGCACGCCGCGCGCCCCCTCGTCGAGGGCCACCTGCAGCCATGCCTCCGGAGGCGGTACCGCCGTCGTCTCGAAGGCCAGGAGGTCGTCGCCGGAAGGATGGGCCTTCCTGTCCCAGTCATCGGTCGGCCGCAGCGGCACCGCCGAGGTCCGGGCCGCGGTCTGGCCGCCCTGCGCCACCTTGGCGTCGAAGGCGGCGCGAGCCACGGGATCGGCGGGGACGCGCGCGTCGCCCGGGGGCAGCGGCGGCTTGAACGCGTGGCTCTGGTAGGCCAGGTGGACGTGGGGATCCACTGTCGCGTGCGAGACCGGCTGGTTGAACCGCAACAGGAGCACGACCGGCCGGTCATGTCGCCCCTCGCGGCGCGCCCAGCTCGTCTCCAGGAGCTTCAGCGTCGGGGTGGTGAACGAGAACGTGTACGGCTCCCCGAGCTTCGCCCCCGAGAGGGCGGCCGCGGAGGCGTCGATCGTGACCTCGTAGCGCGTGGCGAAGGGCAGGTGCGCGGGATCGGCGGGCGTGAACACGAGGGTCCGCGTCCCGGACCAGCGCAGGGACCCCGGCAGGGCGGGCGTGACGTGGAAGAAGGGCGCGGTCACGACCGCGGGGATGCGCCCGAGCGGGACCATCGGCTCCGAGAAGCCGACCCGGACCTCCGCCGCCTGCGGGAGCGACTCCACCTCGCCCTGGGGGGCGGCCTGGACGACTTCGAGCGTCTTCGGCGACTGTGCGCGCGCCGCCGCCGGAAGGAGCGCGCACACCGCGGCGAGGAGGAAGGCAGGGGGATGCTTCATGGCTCTCGGGCTCACCTCGGCAAGGAGGGGAAGTCTAACGCGCTCGGACGCGTCCGGGAGCAAGAAGGGTGCCGTGCCGCACCCCGCGAGGGCGCGGCTCTCCGCCGCGGAAAGGCGCGTACCCGCGTACACGGATGTGGATGCGCGGACACGCTCCACCCCATGGCCCCCTCGCCAAATGCGGTAGACTACGCGTCCTCAGGCGAACGTGTACAAGACTGTCGACGGGGCAACCCGCGGGCAGGACATCCATCGCCAGATCTTCGAGAAGAACCTGGCCGTGCAGCTCCTCGTCGACCCCGAGTCCGGGGAGATCGTCGAGGCCAACCCCGCCGCCTGCGCCTTCTACGGCTACACGCGCGAGGAGCTGATCGCGCGGCGGATCACCGACATCAACACCCTCCCCCCGGCCGAGGTCCAGGCCGCCATGGGACAGGCGGCGGGCGAGCGCCGGAACACGTTCCGCTTCCGCCACCGGCTCGCCTCCGGCGAGCTGCGCGACGTCGAGGTGCACTCCGGGCCCATCGAGCTCGACGGCCGGCGCCTGCTCTACTCGATCGTCCACGACGTCACGGAATCGCAGCGGGCGGAGTCGGAGCTGCACCGCACGATCTCGCTCCTCCAGTCCACTCTCGAGTCCACCACCGACGGCATCCTGGCCATCGACCGCCAGGGGCACATCGTCAGCTACAACCAGCGCTTCGCGCAGATGTGGCGGATCCCGCCGGAGGTCCTGGAGGCGGGAGACGACGAGAAGGCGGTGTCCTTCGCGGTCGGACAGCTCCGCGCCCCCGAGCAGTTCCTGCGCAAGATCCAGCAGGTCTACTCCAAGCCGGAGGTGGAGAGCTTCGACGTCCTGGAGTTCTCGGACGGGCGGGTCTTCGAGCGGTACTCGATCCCGCAGATGCTGGACGGCAAGCCGGTCGGCCGCGTGTGGAGCTTCCGCGACGTCACCGGCCGCCGCCGCGCGGAGGCCGCCCTGCGCGAGTCGGAGGCCAGCTTCCGCCTGCTCTTCGCGAACCACCCGATGCCGATGTGGGTGTACGACCTGCGCGACCTGCGCTTCATGGAGGTGAACGCGGCCGCGGTCGACCACTACGGCTACTCGCGCGACGAGTTCCTGGCCATGCGCGTCACCGACATCCGCCCCGGGGAGGAGGAGGCCCGCGCGGGCTCGGGGACGGAGGGCCCGGTGCGCTCGGGCGAATGGCGCCACCGGCGCAAGGACGGCCGCATCATCGACGTCCACGTGGTATCGCACGTGCTCGAGTTCGCGGGCCGGCGGGCCGCCCTCGTCCAGGCCCAGGACATCACCGAGCGCAAGCGGGGGGCGGAGGCCCTGCGCCTGAGCGAGGAGAAGCATCGGGCGATCCTCGAGGGCATGGACGAGGGCTACTACGAGGTCGACCTCGACGGCAACTTCACCTTCTTCAACGACGCCCTCTGCCGGTCCCTGGGCTACCGCCGCGAAGACCTGCTCGGCACCAACGGCCGCACCCTCACCGACGACGAGCACGGAGCCAGGCTCTCGGACATCTTCGGGCAGGTGCTGGAGACCGGCCGCATCCTGCGCAGCGCGGAGCTGGAGGTGGTGGGCAAGGACGGGACCCGCCGGGCGGTGCTGGCTTCCGTGGGGCTGATGCGCGACGGGCAGGGAATGCCCCAGGGGTTCCGGGGCGTGGTCATCGACGTGACCGAGCGGCGGCAGGCGGAGGCGGCGCTGCGCGCGAGCGAGGAGCGCTACCGGCGGCTGGTCGAGATGTCGCCGGACGGCATCGCCATCCACAGCGAGGGCAAGGTCGTCTTCGCCAACCCGTCCGCGCTCCGCACGATGGGGGCGGCCCGTTCGGAGGACCTCGTCGGACGACCGGTGCTGGAGCTCGTGCACCCGGACTCCCGCTCGGTGGTGCGGGCCCGCCTGGACGCCCTCGAGCGCGGGGAGGCGGTGCCGTTCGTGGAGGAGAAGCTCCTCCGCCTGGACGGCACCCCGGTGGAGGTGGAGGGCCAGGCCACGCCGTTCACGTTCAACGACAAGCCGGCGGTGCAGGTGGTGATGCGCGACATCTCCGAGCGCAAGCGCGCGGAGAAGCTCCAGCGGGCGCTCTACCGCATCGCCGAGATCAGCGGCTCCGTCCAGGACATGCAGGGCTTCTACGCCAGCATCCACCACATCGTGGGCGAGCTGATGTACGCGCGGAACTTCTACCTCGCCCTCTACGACGAGGCCGCGCGCGCCCTCACCTTCGAGTACTTCGTGGACGAGGTGGATCCCGCGCCGCCCCCGGTGAAGCAGGGGAAGACCCTGACCGAGTTCGTGGTGCGCACGGGCACGCCCCTCCTGGCCTCCCCCGCCGTCTTCGAGCGCCTGGTCGCGCAAGGCGAGGTGGAGGTGGTGGGAGCCCCTTCCGTGGACTGGCTGGGCGTGCCCCTCATGCGGGGCACCATCGCCTTCGGCGTCGTCGTCGTGCAGAGCTACTCGGAAGCGGCGCGCTACACGGAGGAGGACCGCGACATCCTGACCTTCGTCTCCCAGCACGTGGCCGCCGCCCTCGACCGCCGGCGGGCCGCCGACGCCCTCCGGGAGAGCGAGGCCCGCTTCCGCACCCTGGCCGAGACCGCGCCCTGCGCCATCTTCATCTACCAGGACGAGGGCTTCCGCTACGCCAACCCCGCCGCCGCCTCCATCACCGGCTACACCCGCGACGAGCTGCGCGGGCTGAACATCTGGAACCTCGTCCACCCCGACTTCCGGGAGGCGGTGCGCGAGCGCGGCATGGCCCGCCAGCGCGGGGAGTCCGTCCCCTCCCGCTACGAGTTCAAGGTCGAGCGGCGGGACGGCGAGGAGCGCTGGCTGGATTCCTCCGCCAGCTCGGTGGAGTTCGGGGGGAGGCCGGCCGTGCTCGGCATCGCCTTCGACGTCACCGAGCGCAAGCGCGCGGAGGAGCAGATCAAGAGCCTGGCCTACCACGACGTGCTGACCGGGCTGCCCAACCGGCTCCTCTTCAACGACCGCTTGAACGTGGCGGTGGCCCAGGCCCACCGCCAGCAGCAGCGCCTGGGCATCCTCTTCCTCGACCTCGACCGCTTCAAGGTCATCAACGACTCGCTCGGGCACAGCCTGGGCGACCGGCTGCTGCAGGCGGTGGCGGAGCGGCTGGAGGCGGGAGTGCGCGAGGGGGACACCGTGGCCCGCCTCGGGGGTGACGAGTTCATCCTGCTCCTGCCCGGCATCGCCAAGAGCGACGACATCGCGCGCGTGGCGGAGAAGATCCTGGACTCGCTGCGCCTTCCGTTCCGCCTGGAGGGGCGCGACCTCTTCGTCACCGCCTCCATCGGCCTCTCCCTCTATCCCGAGGACGGGCTCGACGGCGAGACGCTGGTCAAGAACGCGGACATCGCGATGTACCGGGCCAAGGAGCAGGGCCGCGACAACTTCCAGCTCTACACCCACGCCATGAACGAGCGGGCGGTGGAGCGCCTGGCCCTGGAGAGCAGCCTGCGCAAGGCCCTGGCCCACGGCGAGCTGCTGCTGCACTACCAGCCCCTGCTCGACCTCTCCACCGGCCGCGTGCACGGGGTCGAGGCCCTGCTGCGCTGGGAGCACCCGGAGACCGGCCTCGTCTACCCCGGCGACTTCATGCACCTGGCCGAGATCACCAGCCTCATCCTGCCCATCGGCGTCTGGACCCTGCGCACCGCCTGCGCCCAGGTCAAGAAGTGGCAGGAGGACGGCCATCCCCACCTGTGCGTGGCCGTCAACCTGTCCGCGCGCCAGTTCCAGCAGCCGGAGATCGTGGAGCACGTCAAGCGCGCCCTCCGGGAGACCGGGCTCTCCGCGCGCTCGCTGGACCTGGAGGTCACGGAGAGCCACGCCATGCAGAACGCGGAGGCCACCATCCACACCCTGCGCGAGCTGAAGGCCCTGGGGGTGCGCATCTCCATCGACGACTTCGGCATCGGCTACTCGTCGCTCTCCTACCTCAAGCGCCTGCCCATCGACACCCTCAAGATCGACCAGTCCTTCGTGCGCGACATCACGAGCGACCCCGACGACGCCGCCATCGCCACCGCCATCATCGCCCTGGCCCACACCCTCAAGCTCCGGGTGGTGGCGGAGGGCGTGGAGACCCAGCAGCAGCTCGAGTTCCTCTCCACCCGCCAGTGCGACCGCATGCAGGGCTTCCTCTTCTCTCGGCCGCTGGCCGCGGCGGAGTGCGGCGAGTTCCTGGCCCGGGCCCGGCGGCTCGGATAGCACCTTCCGAGAGCGAGGTATCCCGATGGCTTTCGCCACCGACTGCATCCACGCCGGCCAGGAGCCGGACCCTTCCACCGGCGCCATCGTCACCCCGATCTTCCAGACCTCCACCTACGTCCAGGAGGGGATCGGCAAGAACAAGGGCTACGAGTACGCGCGCACCCAGAACCCGACGCGGCGGGCCCTGGAGAAGAACCTGGCCGCCCTCGAGAATGGCACCGACGCCTACTGCTTCGCCTCCGGCATGGCTGCCACCAACGCGGTGATGAGCCTGGTCAAGCCCGGGCAGCGCGTGGTCGTCTCCGACAACGTGTACGGGGGCACCCACCGGCTCTTCACCAAGGTCCTCGCGCAGTACGGCGTCGAGTTCACCTTCCTCGACGCCAGCGACGCCCTTGCCTTCGACCGCGTCGCGGGCGACTTCGCGATGCTCTGGATCGAGACCCCCACCAACCCCCTCATGAAGGTCTGCGACATCGCCGCCCTGGCCGAGGCCGCCCACCGCCGCCGCGCCCTGCTCGTGGTGGACAACACCTTCATGAGCCCGTTCTTCCAGCGCCCCCTCGAGCTGGGGGCGGACCTCGTCGTGCACTCCACCACCAAGTTCCTCAACGGCCACTCCGACAGCGTGGGCGGGGTGGCGGTGGTGCGGGACAAGGGGCACGCGCAGTGGCTGCAGTACTACCAGAACGCCGCCGGGGCCATCCTCTCCCCCTTCGACTCCTGGCTCGTGCTGCGCGGCACCAAGACCCTGGCCGTGCGCATGCCGCGGCACGAAGAGAACGGACGGCGCGTGGCCGCCTTCCTGCGCGAGCAGAAGAAGGTCCGGCGGGTCTACTGGCCCGGCTTCGCCGACCATCCCGGGCACGAGGTCCACCGCCGGCAGTCCAGCGGCTTCGGGGCCATGATCTCCTTCGACCTCGGCACGCGCGAGGCGGCCGACCGCCTCCTGCAGGCGGTGGCCCTGTGCTCGCTCGGCGAGAGCCTGGGCGGCGTGGAGACCCTGATCTCGCATCCCGCGACCATGACCCACGCCGGCTACACCCAGCCGGAGCGGGACGCCCTCGGCATCGGCAACGGCCTGGTGCGGATCAGCGTCGGCATCGAGGACGCGGACGACCTCGTGGCCGACCTCGCGCGCGGCCTCGAGGCGGCCTGAGGGCGGCGGCCGTGCCCAACGACGGCACCGTCCTCGTCCTCTCCACCGTCGGCACTTGCGAGGACGCCCTTCGCCTGGCCCAGGCGCTGGTGGGCGAGCGGCTGGCCGCCTGCGTCAGCGTGGTGCCCGGGATGGTCTCCTTCTACCGCTGGAAGGGCGCGGTCGAGAAGGGCGACGAGCTGCTGCTCGTCATCAAGACGCGGGCGGAGAAGGTCCAGGACCTCGGGGTCCGCCTGCGCGCGCTCCACCCGTACGACCTGCCGGAGATGATCGTGCTCCCGGTGGCGGGTGGCAGCGACGCCTATCTCGACTGGATCGCCGAGAGCGTCCGCTAGCCGGCCGCCCTCAACCCCCCGCCTTTCGCGTGAGCGCGTTCCACTGCTCCTTGGTGAGGGGGACGACGGACAGGCGGCCCTGACGTAGCAGCGGGCTGCCCGCGAAGGCCGCCATCTCCCGGATCTCCGCCAGCGTGACCGGCCGCGCCACCCGGCCGGCGGGGGTGAGGTCCACCACCACCCGCCGCGGGTCCTTCGACTTCGGGTCCGGGTAGGCCGCGCGCACGACCAGGGCCGTCCCCACCACCGCCTTCTCGTCCCCCGTGTGGTAGATGAGGGCGGCGTCGCCCTCCTTCATGGCCCGCAGGTTCTTCAGGGCCACCGGATTGGTCACCCCGTCCCAGGTCGCCCGCTTGTCGCGCTCGAGGTCGTCGTAGGCGTAGCTCGACGGCTCCGTCTTCAGCAGCCACATGCCCGAATCATAGCCCGCGCGCCCGAGGGCGGTCGCCCGCGGGGAGGGGCGCCGGTTTTCCCTTGACAGGGCCCGGGCCCACGGTGTATTCCTACAGTGCTTTTCTTCAATAACACTGTAGGACAAGATGACTCTCGCCGAGGAGATCCGGGCGCGGGTGCGGCGGAAGGTGGCCGCGCAGCGGGCGCTCGTGGCCGCCCTGCTCGAGCAGCGGGCCCAGCTCCAGGGCTCGCTGCTCGTGCGGTACATGGAGTGCGGCAAGGCGGGCTGCGCCTGCCACGGCGGCCGCAAGCACGGTCCCTACTTCGTGCTGTCCAACCGCAGCCGCGGCCGCGGCTCGTTCGCCTATCTCGACGCGGCGGAGGCCGCGCGCGCGCGGACGCTGGTGCGCCGCTACCGCGAGTTCCGGCGCGGGCTGGGGCGTCTACAGAAGGTCAACGTGGAGCTGGTCGCCCTGCTCCGTCGCTATCAGCAGGCCCGCCTGCGCCAGACGGGGACGCGCCTCGGCCTGGCCACGGCAACCCACACATAATCTTGCGACCACGCCATGTTACACTGCAGAAAATTAAGTAACGCTTGAGGTAGAGGAATGGCACGCGAGGAGCGCTCCGGCGACGTCGGGCTCCGCCGCAAGGCGGCGACCCTGGCGTCGATCATCGCGCTCATCGCGCTCCTGGTCGGCGCCCTCTTCGGCGACCGCGGCCTCCTCCACCTCATCGACCAGCGCCACCGCGCGGAGGCCCTCGCGCACGAGATCGAGGACCTCCAGGCGGAGAACGCGCGCCTGGCCACCGAGATCGCCGCCCTGCGCTCCGACCCGCGCGCGATCGAGCGCCTGGCCCGCGAGGAGCTCGGCCTGGCGCGCCCGGGCGAGACCGTCTTCCTGGTGCGCGAGCCCGGACCCGTCACCCCCTGATCGCGCGCGCCCGCGCCAGATGCGGGCGAGCGGCGCTTTTCGCGCGCGGAAACCCTGTTGACACCGCGCCGGACTCCCCATGTAGAATGGCGCGCCTTTTTTGCATGTCTGCCCTGCCCCCGGCGCCTTGGAGGCGCCCACTGGAGGATTGAGTCGATGGCGAAGCCGATGACCAAGTCGAAGATCGTGGCCGCGCTGGCCGAAGAGGTCGACATCCCGAAGAAGACGTCGGCCGCGTACCTCGAGGCGCTGGCCAACATGGCCCACAAGGAGGCCAAGAACGGGTTCACGATTCCCGGCGTCGGGAAGCTCGTGGTCCGAAACTACAAGGCGCGGATGGGGCGCAATCCCCAGACCGGCCAGGAAATGAAGATCCCCGCCCGGCGACGGCTGAAGTTCGTGGTGGCCAAGGCGGCCAAGGACGCCGCGCTCGGCAACGCCAAGTAGCTCGCCCGGGCGCGGGGAGACCGTCCGCTCCTCGCGCCCCCCCCGCGCCAACCGCGACTTGACCGCCGATCCCGGCCTTGCCCGCACGTTCGGCCCCGCGCGCCTCGAGATCGCGCGCGGCGACCTCACGCGCGAGCAGGTGGACGCGATCGTCAACGCCGCCAACTCGTCGCTCCTGGGTGGCGGCGGCGTGGACGGCGCCATCCATTCCGGCGGCGGCCCCGCGATCCTCGAGGAGTGCCGCGCCATCCGCGCCCGACGCGGTCTCCTGCCCGCGGGTAGAGCCGTGATCACCACCGGCGGCGCCCTGCCCGCGCGGCGCGTGATCCACACCGTGGGCCCGGTCTGGTACGGGGGCGGGGCGGGAGAGGCGGAGACGCTGGCCTCGTGCTACCGGGCGAGCCTGGCCCTCGCCGAGCAGGAAGGGCTCTGGTCGATCGCGTTCCCCAGCATCTCCACCGGCGCCTACGGCTACCCGATCGAGGAGGCGGCGCCGGTCGCCCTCCGCACGCTGGCCGCGCTCCTGCCCGCCGCGCGGTCGGTGCGCCTCGTGCGTTGCGTGCTGTTCTCGGCCGCGGACCTCGACGTCTACCGCCGCGCGCTGGCGGCGGCGGTTCCGGAAGCCTAGACGCCGGCCGCGCGGATGGCCGCCTCCAGGGTGGCCAGCCAGGCCTCGAAGTCGCCCTCACCATCGACCACGATCTCGATCTTGCCGTTCGGCATCCTCCGCACCCGTCCGGGATGGCGGGGACCGAGCGGGATCACGAGCTGCTCGCGGTGGATGCCGAGCCGGTCGGTGATCTCGAAGATCTTCTGGATCTCACGCAGGGTGACGGCCTCGAGCACGCGGTGCCTCCTTGCCGCTTTCGAGTGTACAGTGGACCTCTCCATGACCGACGCGGTGGCCCCGCCGCCGTCCGCCCTCGCCCTCGTCGAGACGCGCGTGCTCGAGGTGGTGCGCGCGCTGGCCGAGGAGCTGGGGGGCGCGCGGGCGGCCCACGCCGTCGCTGCCGCCGCCTCCCTCGAGCGCGAGGTGGGCCTGGGCAGCCTCGAGCGCGTCGAGCTGCTCCTGCGGCTGGAGAGCGCCTTCGGCCGCGCCCTCGACGACCGGTTCCTGCAGGCGGAGACGGCGGCGGACATCGCCCGCCTGCTCACGGACGGCGGGCCCGTGGACCTGCCCGCGCGCCCGGAGCGGGCGGCCGCGCTGGCCGCGGCCACCGCCCCGGAGTCGGCGGCCACCGTCCACGAGTCGCTCTGGCGCCGCGCGCAGTCCCAGCCCCAGCGGCCGCACGTCTACCTGCGCAACGACGACGGCGTGGAGGAGACGATCACCTACGGCGCGCTCCTGGCGGAGGCGGCGGCGGTGGCGGGCGGCCTCGGCGCCCTCGGAGTGGGCCGCGGCCACACCGTCGCCCTCATGCTGCCGACCGGCCGCGAGTTCCTGTCCGCCTTCCAGGGCATCCTGATCGCGGGGGCGGTGCCGGTGCCGATCTACCCGCCGGCCCGCCTCGACCGGCTGGAGGAGTACGCGCGCCGCCAGGCGGCGATACTGGCGGACGCCGAGGCGCGCACGCTCGTCACCATCGCGCGGGGGCGCGGGGTGGCCGCCGTCCTGGGCGACGCCGTCCCCTCGCTGCGCGAGGTGGTGACGGTGGACGAGCTCTCCGCGCACGGGGCCTCCTGGCCGGCGCCAGAGGGCGCGGGCGCGGACCCCGCCTTCATCCAGTACACGTCCGGCAGCACGGGGGCGCCCAAGGGGGTCCTGCTCACCCACGACAACCTGCTCGCGAACATCCGCGCCATCGGGCGCGGCGTCGACGTGCGGCCGACGGACGTGGGCGCGAGCTGGCTGCCGCTGTACCACGACATGGGCCTCATCGGCACGTGGCTCTTCTGCATGCACCACGGGATCCCGCTCGCCCTCCAGAGCCCGCTCTCCTTCCTGGCCCGGCCGGAGCGCTGGCTGTGGGCGATCCACCAGCGACGGGCCACGCTCTCCCCGGCCCCGAACTTCGCGTTCGAGCTGTGCGCGCGCAAGATCCCGGACCGCGCCCTGGAAGGGCTCGACCTCTCGTCGTGGCGGGTGGCGCTCAACGGGGCGGAGCCGGTCAGCCCGGAGACGGTGGACCGCTTCGTCGCGCGCTTCGCGCCCTACGGGTTCCGGCGCGAGGCGATGATGCCGGTCTACGGCCTGGCCGAGAGCTCGGTCGCGCTCTGCTTCCCGCCGGTGGGCCGCGGGCCTCGCGTCGATCGGGTCGCGCGCCGGGCCTTCGAGAGCGGCGCGCGCGCGGAGCCGGCGCGCCCGGGGGACACGAGCGCGCTCTCCTTCGTGTCCGTCGGCACCGCCCTCCCCGACCACGAGGTGCGCCTGGTGGACGAGACGGGGGCGGAGGCGGCCGAGCGCGCCGTCGGCCGCCTGCTCTTCCGCGGCCCCTCCAGCACCGCCGGCTACTACCGCAAGCCGGAGGCCACCGCCGCCGTCACGTCGGCGGGCGGATGGCTCGACAGCGGCGACCTCGCCTACCGCGCGGACGGCGAGATCTTCATCGCCGGCCGCGACAAGGACCTCATCATCAAGGCCGGACGCAACCTCGTGCCCCAGGAGATCGAGGAGATCGCCGCCTCCGTGCCCGGCCTCCGCCGCGGCTGCATCGTGGCCTTCGGCCTGAGCCGGGCGGAGCTGGGGACGGAGAGCCTGGTGGTGGTGGCGGAGACCCGCCTGGTGGACGCGGCCGACCGCGAGCGGGTGTCGACCGCCGTGACCGAGCGGGTGGCGGCGGCCCTCGGGCTCCCCCCGGACGTGGTGGCATTGGTTCCCCCGGGCGCGGTTCCCAAGACCTCGAGCGGAAAGATCCGGCGCGCGGCCACGCGAGAGCTGTACCTGGCGGGAACGCTGGGCCGCGTCGCGGGCACGCCGCTCGCGATGAAGGTCCGGCTCGGCGCGCGCGCGGTCGGAGAGGCCGCCGCCGGAGGCCTCGCCCGCCTGGGCCGCGGCCTCTATGCCGCCTACCTCGGGGTCGTGATCGCCGCCGTCACCGTCGTCTTCTGGCCGCCGATCGCCATCGTCCCCAGCCGCCGGCTGGCCGCCACCCTTTCGCGCGCGGGCGCCCGCCTGCTCCTGCGGCTGGGGGGCTGCCGGATCTCGCGCGAAGACGGGGAGCGCCTGGCCGCCCGCGGGCCGCTCCTGCTGGCCTCGAACCACGCCTCCTACATCGACGTGCTCGCCCTGCTCGCGCTCGTGCCACGCGACTTCGTGTTCGCGGCGAAGGCGGAGGTCGGCTCCTGGCCGCTCGTGGGCACGATCGTGCGCCGGGCCGGACACCTCACCGTCGAGCGCTTCGACGTGACCCGGAGCGTGGCCGACGCGGGCAAGGTGGCCCAGGCCCTCGAGGAGGGACGATCGGTCCTGCTCTTCCCGGAAGGCACCTTCACCGCCGCCGCCGGCCTGCGCCCGTTCCGCCTGGGCACCTTCAAGGCCGCGGTGCAGACGGGCGTGCCCGTCGTTCCCCTCGCCCTGCGCGGCACGCGCGCCGTCCTCCGCGCCGGGCAGTCCCTGCCCCGGCCCGGCCCCATCCACCTGTGGGTCGGGCCGCCCCTCTTCCCGGACGGCGACGGATGGCGCGCGGTCGTCTCGCTGCGCGACCGCGTGGCCGATCAGATCGCCGCCCACTTCCCCGAGCCCCGCCTGGACATGGTCGCGGGGGGGCCGGTCCGCGAGTGAGCCGCCTCCTCACGCGTGCCGACGTCGAGGCGGCCCGCCGCCGCATCGCGCCCCACCTCCCGCCCACGCCGCTGCATCGCGCGTTCTCCGTGCCCGGCGGCCGGGGCTGGCTCAAGCTCGAGTGCTGGCAGCCCACCGGATCGTTCAAGGTGCGGGGGGCGCTCAGCATCCTCTCCGCCCTCGGCGAGGAGGAGCGCGGGCGCGGGGTCGTGGCCGCCTCCGCCGGCAACCACGCGCTCGGCGTGGCCTTCGCGATCCAGGCCCTGGGAGGAGACGTGCGGGCTACCGTCTTCGTGCCCACCAGCGCGCCGCGGGCGAAGGTCGACAAGCTGCGCACGTTCCCGATCACCGTCGTCGAGACCGGCCGGACCTACGACGACGCGGCGGCGGCCGCGGCCGAGCACGCCGCGCGCACGGGCGCCACCGAGGTCCATCCCTACGAGGACCACCGGACGGCGGCCGGGCAGGGCACGGCCGGGCTGGAGATCCTCGAGCAGCTTCCGGACACGGGCGCCATCGTGGTGCCCGTCGGTGGCGGCGGCCTCATCGCGGGGATCGCGGCGGCGGTGAAGGAGGCGAGGCCGGACGTGCGCATCGTGGCCGTGCAGCCGGAGGCCTCGCCGTCCCTGCGCGACTCGCTGGCCCAGGGACGGCCCCTCCTCGAGTACCCGGCCGGCCCGACCCTCGCGGACGGGATCGCGGGCGGGATCGGCGAGATCGCCTTCGCCCATCGGCACCTCATCGACGACGTCGTGGTCGTGCCGGAGGCGGAGATCGAGGACGCGATCGTGGCCCTGGCCTCGCAGGACCAGGTGATCGCGGAGGGATCGGGCGCGGCCAGCGTGGCCGCCCTGCGGGCGGGGCGGGTCCCGAGCCCCGAGGGACGCCCGGCGGTGGCCGTGGTCAGCGGCGCCAACATCGACGCGCGCGTGCTCGGGCGGCTGCTGGCCCGCGGGTGACGCGGGGCGGCGACGCCTGGTTCGCGGGCGCGGTGGCGGCGCTGGCCGTGATCGGGGGCGGCATGGTGGGGGCGGCGGCGGCCGCCGGCACGGGAGCGATCGCGGGCGGCGTCGTGGGGGCGGGAGTGGGGGCGGCCCTCTGGCGCGGGCTGACCGCGCGGGCCGCCCGCCGCGAGCGCATCCGCGGCCAGCCCTTCCCGGAGGAGTGGCGCCGCCTCCTCGAGGAGCGCTACGACCATTACCACCGGCTGCCCCCCGGCCTCCGCCGCCGCTTCGAGCAGCAGGTGGCGCTGTTCCTGGCCGAGAAGCGCATCACCGGGGTCGAGGTGGAGGCCTCTCTCGAGCTGCGCCTGCTGGTGGCCGCCTCCGCCGCCACCCTCACCGCGGCCTGGGAGGGCGACCACTGGGACCACCTGGCGGAGGTCCTGCTCTACCGGCAGGACTTCGGCCGCGACTACTCGTTCGACGAGGACGACCTCTCCGGGCAGGCCCACCCGTGGGGCACGGTGATCCTCTCCGTCCCCGCCCTCGAGGAGAGCTTCGACTTTCCCGACGACGGCTTCCACGTCGGGATCCACGAGTTCGCGCACCTCCTCGACGTGGACCAGACGCGCTTCGACGGCGTGCCGCGCGGGCTCGACGCCGCCCGCCGCCGGGAATGGCTCGAGGTGGTGGACAAGGAGATGGACCGCCTGCGTCGCGGCAAGTCCGTGCTCGACTCCTACGCCGCCGAGGATCCCGTCGAGTTCCTGGCCGTGGCCGTGGAGACCTTCTTCGAGCGCCCGCTCGCCCTGCGCCAGCGGCACCGGGAGGTCTACGCGATCCTGCGCGACTACTTCGGACAGGACCCCGCGGCCTGGGACGACGCGCGGGGGCGGCGGCTCTAGGGATGCGTCTCCGCCTGGACCTCGCGCTGATCGAGGCGCACCCCGAGCTCTCGCGGCGGCGGGCCCGCGACGTGATCGAGAAGGGCCAGGTCACTCTCGACGGCCGGACCGTGCTCGAGGCCGGACAGCTCGTGGAGCCCGCGGCCGCCATCGCCTGGGATCCCAACCGCAAGGCCCGCTCGCGCGCGCGCTCGTCGCTGCGCCTGCTCTACGAGGACGACGACCTCGTGGTGGTGGACAAGCCGGCCGGCCTCCTGGCCGTCCCCACCGTGCCCGGGGCCCCCGAGGACACCGCGCTGGCGCGCCTCCAGGACTACGTCGCCCGCCTCCGGCCGCGGCGGCCCTACGTGGGGGTGGTGCACCGCCTGGACCGCGACACCTCGGGCGCGCTCGCCTTCGCGCTCGCTCCGCCCGTGCGCGCCGCCTTGCGTGACCTCTTCCGCGCCCATCGCATGGAGCGCACGTACGCGGCCCTGGTCGAAGGCGTGCCCCCCGGCGACGAGGGACGCGTCGACCTGGCCATCCACGACGCCTACGAGGGCGGCCGCCGGCGCCTGGCCCGCCCGGGCGAGCCCTCGCACGAGGCCCGCACGCGCTGGCGCGTCCTCGAGCGCCTCCCCGCGGGCGCCCTCCTCGAGATCGAGCTGGAGACGGGGCGCCAGCACCAGATCCGCCTCCACCTGGCCCACCTGGGCCTTCCCATCCTCGGCGATGTCGTGTACGGGAGGTCCGGCCGGCGCCGCCTGATCGCCGTGCCGCGGCAGATGCTCCACGCCCGGCGCCTGGCCTTCACCCATCCGACGACGGGGGCGGCGGTCACGGCGGAGAGCCCGCTTCCCGACGACTTCCGGAAGGCCCTCCAGGCCCTGCGCGCGGCCGGCCGCGGTTAGGCCGGCCTCAGCGCTTCCGCTTCGCCGGCCGGGCGGGAGCGTGCTTCGGCGCTCGCGCCGGCGGGCGATGGGACACCGGCGCCGGCGAAGCCGGGGCCGAGGCGGCGGCGGCTCCGAACTGGCGCAGCTTCGACAGGATCCGGTCCTCGATCCAGTGCGGGTCCCACCACTCGCGCGCGTCCACCTGCTCGCCCTGCAGGATCACCGAGAAGTGGAGGTGGTCGCCACCGGCGAGGCCGGTGGAATCGCTCTGCGCGATGACCTTCCCGCGCTCGACCGCGTCCCCCGCCTTGACCGCGAAGCTGGCCAGGTGGCCGTAAAGGGTGAGCAGGCCGTAGCCGTGGTCGATCACGATGGTGTTGCCGTAGATGCCGAGGTACTCGGCCAGGATCACCACGCCGTCGTTGGACGCCGACACCGGCGCGTGCGCGGTGGCCGCGAGGTCGTAGCCGAGGTGGTCCTGGCGGTCGATCTCGCGCCCCTTGTACACGTACGTGCGATGGTCGGCGAAGCTCGCCTCCACCTGGGTGTTGCCGAGCTGGCGGAAGGGCTCCTTCCAGAGGAAGCGGGGCTGCGAGCGCCGCCCGAGCTCGACGATCGCCTTGTTGTCGGCCGCGCGCAGGTCGCGGTTGATCGCGAGGTAGTTCTTCAGCGGGTCGCCCTGGTCGGCGAGGGTCGGGGTCTGGCCCAGGATCTCCGGCACCACCCGCTGCAGGAACGCGTCGTCGATCTCGAGGCGGCGCGTGCGGAAGGTCCGCGGGAACACCTTGACGCTGAAGTTCGCGAAGGCCTCGTTGGCGGCCTCGTCGCGGGCCTGGAGGCGCGGGGTCGTGCCCGCGGGCGCGTCGTAGGGGTAGGCGAAGATCGCGAAGTGCACGGCGGTGTCGGTCGCGCCCGGCAGGGGGTAGCCCCGGAAGAAGGCGCGGTCGGCCTGCACGCCGCTCTCCACGCCCGGCGGCGTGACGCGGTAGACCACCATGTCGCACCCGCCCTGGTTGACGTAGTGCTGGGTCGTCAGCAGCTCCAGGCGCGGCGGGGTGAGGCGCGCGGTGAAGGCCTTCTCGAACACGGCCGTTCGTCCCCGGAAGAAGTTCCCCCAGGAGGCGTTGCGCGCCTCGACGTGGACGGTCCCCGGCCCCTCATTCAGCCGGAGCGGCGTCTCCCGCGCCGGCCGCCACTCCACGCGCGCGTCGTGGCGCGGCGGATCGTACTTCTCGTCGACGACGGTCTCCTCCCCGGCGCCCTGCCGGATCGTCACCTTCACCGAGCGGAGAAAGGAGGGGTCGCGCACGTCGACGGCCAGCGTCGCGTTGCGACCCACCACCTCGAACGGCCCGGCCAGGGTGATGACGGGCTGCGGCGCCATCAGCATGCGGCCGCCCACGTAGAGGAGGCCGACGACGGCGGCCACCAGGACGGCGAGAAGGAGGATCGGGAGCGCGGAGAAGCGCCGCCCCATGCGGGCACGGTTCCGGGAGAATGGCACTGGCGATGGACCTCCCCAAGGGCACTCCGGCGATCTTAACGGGTGGGGCGATGCGGATAGGCCCGAGGCCGGGCGATGGGTGGTCGGCCCCTCAGCCGGCGGCGCCGAGCAGGTCCATCAGGTCGTCGGGCGCGTCGTCGAAATGGACGCCCGCCTGGTGCGAGAGACCCTCCAGGCGGCACCAGATGACCGCGCCCGCGAGCTCGACGGGCGGGGCGGTTCCCGCCGAGAGCTCGACGCGGACGGTGGCGCCCCGCGGGAGGTCCTCGCCAATGCGCAGGCGGCAGCCGCGCGCGGAGAGGTCGACGAGGGTGGCCGGGTGCCAGGAGGCGGCCAGGCGGTAGCGCGCGCCCAGCCGGCAGGCGCGGCGCGTGCTGCTGCGGCGATCTATTCCGTCCGCCGGTGTATCGTCCATCGCCAGATCCGTGAGTATAGGGCACGCGCGGGCTTGGATTCGCCCGGCCCGCCTGTGTTATCTTCGCCCTTCGTGTCTCGACCCTCTCTCCTCCTCCTGCTGACCCTCACCGGCACCCTTGCCGCCTGCGGCGGCGGGGGCGGCGGCACCTCCGGGCCCACTCCCCCCCAGGGTCAGGCCTACAGCGTGAGCGGAGCCGTGTTCTACGACGAGAACGGCAACGGCGTGCTCGACCCCACCGAGAACACGCGGGTGCCCGACGTGACCGTGGAAGTGGCCGGACGGACGGGAACGTCGAGCAAGGTGCTCGGGGAGTTCACGGCGGCGGGCGTGCCCGCGGGCATGCAGGCGGTGACCCTGCGGCGGGGGTCGCTCCCTCCGTACTACGTCGCCCCGTCTTCGACCTCGGTGGCCGTGCCGCAATCGCAGCCGTTGCTCATCCCGGTCACCCTCCCCATCGGCGGCAACCGCCCCAACGTCTACATGGGCTTCGGCGACAGCATCACGATCGGCCAGGGCTCGTCCGACGACCGCGGCTACCGCGGTCGCCTGGAGAGCAAGCTGGCCGCGCAGTTCGGGCGGGGCACGGTGGTCAACGAGGGGGTGGACGCCACCCGCAGCAACCGCGGGGCCGAGCGCATCGACGAGAGCCTCCGCCGCGCGCGTCCCGCCTACACCCTCATCCTGTACGGGACCAACGACTGGAACGTGGCCGCCTGCAAGAACACGCCGCCCTGCTTCACGATCGACAGCCTGCGCGACATCGTGCTCTCCGCGCGGGGGTCGAGCAGCCTGCCCGTCCTGTCCACCATCATCCCCGGCGACCCCACCTCGACCGACCAGCCCGCCCGCAACCAGTGGGTGTCGGAGCAGGACGTGAGGATCCGCGCGCTGGCCCGGGAGATGAACGTCCCCCTGGCCGACCCGGAGCCCCTCTTCCTCAAGTCTCCCAGCTTCACGAGCATGTACGTCGATCACGTCCATCCGGGCGACTCCGGCTACGAGCTGATCGCGCAGGCCTTCTTCGCCGCCATCGCCACTCCCGCCGCCGCCTCCAGCTCCGGCTTCGTGCCGGAGCTGCTCACGACCCCCGGACCGGTCCGCCCGCACGGGAGCGCTCCGGGCGTGACGAGGGCCGGCCCGCTGCCGTGAAGACCGGCCGCCTGCTGAAGTTCCACCGTCCCGGAGGCGACGTGCAGGCCTACCTGTACCAGGAGGCGGGCCTCTTCCGGGCATCCGTCTACGTGCTGGGCGCCGCCGCCGGCAGCGAGCCCGTTCAAACCCTGAGCGGCCACAGCGAGGCCGCCGTGGAGCGCGAGCTTCGCAAGTGGATCGCCGACCACTTCCCGGACGCGCCCGGCCGGCCCGAGCGGCCGCACTAGGGCCGGACGCCCTCAGGTGGAGGCGATCACCGCCTCCTCGAGGATCCGCGCCGCCGCCGCCGCGTCCTCCTCGTCC
This sequence comes from Vicinamibacteria bacterium, assembly GCA_041481445.1. GTDB lineage: Bacteria > Acidobacteriota > Vicinamibacteria > Fen-336 > Fen-336 > AA29. The sequence continues at coordinate 36,402 of JBGPBV010000001.1, read as the reverse complement.
ACGATGAGCGGCGGAGCCAGCCGGATCGTGCTCCGCCCGCAACCGAGGAGGAGGAGGCCGCGCCGGAACGCCTCCTCCAGGATCTTCTCGCGCAGGTCGGGCGCCGGCTCGCGCCGGAAGCGGTCGCGCACGATCTCGACCCCGGCCATGAGCCCCAGCCCGCGCACGTCACCCACGACGGCGTGGGACCCGAGACGCTCGCGCAGGGCGGCCATGAGGACGCGTCCCACCTTCTCGGCGTTCGCGATCAGGCCCTCCTCGAGGAGGCGCAGGGTGGCCAGGCCGGCCGCCACCGACACCGGGTTGCCTCCGAACGTGGACCCGTGGGCGCCGCTGTCCCACTGCATGACCTCGTCGCGCGCGAGCAGGGCCCCGAGAGGCATCCCGGAGGCGATGCCCTTGGCCAGGGTCACGATGTCCGGCTCCAGCGAGAAGTGCTCGCTCGCGAACATGCGCCCCGTCCGCCCCATCCCGCACTGCACCTCGTCCGCGATGAGCAGGATCCCGTGCCGGCGCGTGACCTCGCGCAGCCGGGGCAGGAACTCCGGGTGCGGCACCACGTATCCGCCCTCGCCCTGCACGGGCTCGACGATCACCGCGGCCACCTCCGCGGGGTCGGTGGTGGTGGAGAACATGGTCTCCGTGAGCAGGTCGAGGCACTCGACCTTGCAGGTCTCGGGGTGCCGGTTCACCGGGCAGCGATAGCAGTAGGCGTAGTGCGCGTGCTGGACCTCGGGCAGGAGGGGCGCGTAGCCGCGGCGCTGGACGGGCTTGCTGGCGGTGAGGCTGAGCGCGCCGTAGGTGCGGCCGTGGAAGCCGCCGTAGAAGGCCACGATCTTGGGCCGGCCCGTGCGCAGCCGGGCCAGCTTGATCGCGCCCTCCACCACCTCCGCCCCCGAGTTCGCGAAGAAGACGCGCCAGGGTCCGGGCCCGGGGGCGCGGCGGGCCAGCCCTTCCGCCAGCGCCACCACGCTCTCGTTGTAGAAGTCGGTCGCGCAGAGGTGGAGGAGGCGCTCGGACTGCCGCTGGACGGCGGCCACGACCTCCGGGTGGCAGTGTCCGGTGGAGGCGACGGCGATGCCGGCCGCGAAGTCGAGGTAGCGGTTCCCGTCGATGTCCACCACGACCTGGCCGGAGGCATGGTCCACGACCAGCGGGTAGTCCTTGCGGTAGTTCTGCGACATCGTGCGCGCGTCGCGCTCGATCACCGCGCGCGCCCGGGGGCCGGGGGGCGGACAGACCAGCTTGGGATAGTCGCGCATCGTCTCCTCCGACGTCAGGGAAAGGCCCGCTCGATCGCACGATCCAGGATGGTGACCATCTCCTCGAGCTCGTCGTCGCTCACGACCAGGGGAGGGGCCAGCATCACCACGTCACCCTCGGTGCCGGTGGCGCAACCCGCGCTCGGGTAGAGGATGAGGCCCTCCGCGAACGCGCAGGCCGTCACCGCCTCCGCCCGGCGCTCCGCGCGCGGGAACGGCCGGCGCGTGACTCGGTCGGCCACGAGCTCGACGCCCAGGAGGAGGCCGCGGCCGCGCACGTCTCCCACCTGTGTCCGGGCGCGTAGCGCCTGGAGACGGAGGAGCGCCTTCTCCCCCATCGCGGCCGCACGCTCCACGAGCCCTTCCCGCTCGATTATGTCGAGGACGGCCAGGCCGGCGGCGGCGGTCACCGGATGGTGCGAGAACGTGAAGCCGTGCACGAAGCCGCCCGCCCTCTCCACCGCCTCCACGATGCGCTCGCTGGCCAGTACCGCCCCCACCGGCATGTAGCCGCCGCTCATCCCCTTCCCGCAGGTGACGAGGTCGGGCGCCGTCCCGCTCCACTCGATCCCGAACCACCGGCCGGTGCGGCCGAAGCCGCACATGACCTCGTCGTCGATGTAGACGATGCCGTGACGCCGGCAGGTCTCCCGCACGCGGCGCGTGTAGTCGTCGGGAGGGACGGCCGCCCCCGCGGAGGCGCCCAGGATCGGCTCCGCGATGAAGGCGGCGATGGTCTCCGCGCCTTCCCGCGCGATCACGGTCTCGAGGTCGTCCGCGCAGGCGACCTGGCACGATGGGTAGGTGCGGTCGAGGGGGCAGTGGTAGCAGAAGGGCGCGGCGGCGCGAGGCACGGCCGGGAGCATCGGGGCGTACGGCGCCTGCAACGTCGGGCGGCCGGAGAGGGAGAGCGCGCCCAGGGTGTTGCCGTGATAGGACGTGGTGCGGCCGACGACCTTGTAGCGTCCGCTCTCGCCGCGCGCGACGTGGTAGGCGCGGGCGAGCTTGACCGCCGTCTCCGTGGCTTCCGATCCCCCGGAGAGGAGGTACAGCCGCCGGCAGTCGCCCGGCGCGTGCACGGCCAGGCGGCGCGCGTACTCCTCGAGGACGTCGCTCGTGAACTGGGTGCCGTGGACGTAGGCCACGGCGGCGGCCTGGCGCGCCATGGCCGCCACCACCTCCTCGCGCCCGTGCCCGACGTTCACGACCACGGCCCCCCCCGATCCGTCGAGGTACCGGCGCCCCTCGGCGTCCCACACCACCGCCCCGGAGGCGCGCGACACCGCCGGCAACGCGCGCCCGGCCGCGCGGCGGAAGACGAGCGAGGGCGGGGGGCGGGAGCTCAATGGGCGCGTATTCTATCGCGCCCGAGTTGACCGGCCCCCCCGCCGCGCATATGAAGTCTCCGCGTGGGCCTGCGCCAGTTCCTTTTCACCCTCGCCGTCCCCGTCCTCCTCGTGGTGGCGGGGACGGCCGGCTATGCCCTGCTGGAGGGCTGGTCGTTCTCCGACGCGCTGTACATGACGGTCATCACGATCACCACCGTCGGGTTCATGGAGGTCCACCCGCTGTCCGGGGCCGGGCGCATGTTCACGAGCCTGCTCGCCCTGGGCGGCGTGTTCACGCTCTTCTACGCGGCGACGTCGATGATCCGCGCGGTGGTGAGCGGCGAGATCGGCGGGACCCTCGGGAGGCAGAGGATGGAGCGGAAGCTGGACGGGCTGACCGGGCACGCGATCGTCTGCGGCTACGGGCGCATGGGCCGGCTCGTCTGCAGCGAGCTGTCGAGCCTGGGCACGCCGTTCGTGATCATCGACCAGCAACCCGGCGTACTGGCCGACTTCCACGACGCGCACGGCATCGCCCTGGCCGGCGACGCCACCGACGACCAGGTCCTGCGCAAGGCGGGGGTGGAGCGCGCGAAGGTGCTGGTCACCGTGGCCGCCTCCGACGCCGCCAACCTCTACATCACGATGAGCGCGCGCCTCTTGAACGAGAAGCTGCTCATCGTGGCGCGGTCGGAGGAGTCGGAGGCGGAGCCCAAGCTCCTGCGCGCGGGGGCGAACCGCGTCGTCTCTCCCTACGTGATCGGCGGCCAGCGCATGGCCATGGCCGTGCTGCGCCCGAACGTCATGGACTTCATCGAGCTGGCCACGCGCCGCGACTACCTGGAGCTCCAGATCGAGGAGTCGAGGATCGAGGAGGGCAGCGCCCTGGCCGGCCGCCGCCTCAAGGACAGCCGCGTGCGCCAGGAGCTGGGGATCATCGTCGTGGCCATCAAGAAGCCGGACGGGAAGATGGTCTTCAACCCCGACCCCGAGATGGCGATCGAGCCGGGCGACCTCCTCATCACGCTCGGGCACCGCGACCAGCTCGACCGGCTGGAGACGATGGCGCGGGCGTGAGGTGCGCGCGCGTCAACTTGTTCCGGAACAAGTTGAATTGAGTGCGCTACCGTCAACCCCTCCCGGAACGGGTGTGCCTCGCGCGGGTCAGGGCCCGATGTACGTCTGGTGGCGGGACTCGAGGGCGTCGAGGTACAGCGTGCCCGTCGCCCCCGTCTTGACGCTGAGCGCGCCCAGGCGCACGAAGTCCACCGCGCTCAGGCTGTTGTCGAGCCCGGTCAGGTTTCCGGCGGCGACTCCGTCGATCCACATCTGGAGGGACCCGTCGCTCGCCCCTGGGCCGGTCGAGCGCTTCCAGTCGATCTCCACCGCGTGAGGAGCATTGGTGATGGTGGTGAACCCCGTGTCGGCCTGCGAGTTATCGTCGAGGCGCGCCCGTGCCATGAGACTGTAGACGCCACCCTGGCGCTTCAGGACGACGGCGGCCAGACGGCGCGTCGGGGCCTCCTCGAAGGCGATGAAGATGCGCGTCCGGAAGTGCGACTGCGCCTCGCCGGGATCGAAGCCGTTCGGATGGACGTAGAAGCGCGCCCGGTAGCGGCCGGCGTCCGCCGGCGTCTCGTCCACCACGTAGAGGCCGGCCGTGTCGTTCACCACCGCCTGCAGGCCGAAGCCCCCCTGGATCGCGGCGGCCGCGGCGACGCTCAGGTCCCCGCCGCCCGTTTGCGCCGAGGACCAGCCCGACATGTCATTGAACTCGAAACCGTCCTGGAAGATCAGGTCGCAGGCCCCCGTCACGCCGGATCCCTGCGTGTACGGGCGATTGCCGTCGTTGCCGCCCGGGCCGTAGTCGCACACGATCGAGGAGGGATTGGCGAAGCCCGAGCAGTACGATCGCGCGCAGCCGATCCATCGCGTGGCCGCCCACACCTCCTGCGTGTAGTGGCCGCACACCCCGCTGCAGGTGTTGGCGGCGAAGCTGTAGTTGGCGGCCTCGCTGGTCCAGAGGGAGACCGCACTGGCGGGATTGGCCATGCCGAGGGATCCGTAGATGTTCTCGCCCACGTACCAGGGATGGCCGACCGAGCGGTTCGGGTTGTGATCGAGGAGCCCCAGCGGCGCCATCGTGTCCTGGCACTGATCGGCCCAGGCCTGCGCCGTCGCCTCGAGGGTCGCGTCCCAGGCCAGAGGCGGCATCGTCTGCGCCGTGGGATTGACGCCGCAACGGACCTGGTTGTGCGCGTCCACCATGGCCTTCTTGTCGGCGGTCGCGAGCTCCTGCGACAGGAGGATGCCAGGAAGGAAGGCCAGGGCAGCGATGGCCGCCGCGGTGCGCGGTGCGGATGCGCCATTGCTCATGGGAGATCTCCCGGCCGCCATTGTGGGCGCCTGTTCGAGAAACCTCAAGGAGTGGCCGGGTGGGTGTGACCGCCCTTGCTGCGCAGTGCGCTCAGGGGCTGGTGCGAACGCTTCCTGGTGCGGAGCGAACCGATGCCCGAGAATGGTATCTCTCATGCCGATCGCCGTCTTCGTGACCCTGCTCCTGTCCGCGGTGTCGGTAACCGCCGCCCCGCCCACAACGGAGACCGTCGCCATTCGTGGGCAGGAGCAGCGGCTGCGTCTCTACGGCGCGCGCGGCGCCCCGGTCGCGGTGGTGGCGAGCGGCGACGGCGGCTGGGTCCACCTGGGACCCGACGTGGCGGAGTTCCTGTCGAGCCAGGGGTATTTCGTGGTGGGGCTCGACAGCAAGGCCTACCTCTCGAGCTTCACCAGCGGCGGGACGGCGCTGAGCACGACCGACGTGCCGGGCGACTTCGCGGCCCTGCTCGACTACGCGTCCCGCGGCGCGACCGCGCCGCCGGTGCTGATCGGGGTCTCGGAAGGGGCGGCGCTGGCGGTGCTGGCGGCGACGAGCGACAACACGAAGTCGAAGCTGGCGGGCGTCATCGTGCTCGGCCTGCCGGACCAGGCGGAGCTCGGATGGCGCTTCCGGGACTCCATCATCTACGCCACCAAGGGCGTGCCCAGGGAGCCGCTGTTCAGCACGGCCGACGTGGTCGGCAAGGTGGCTCCCCTGCCGCTGGTCGCGATCCATTCGACGGGTGACGAGTTCGTCGGCGTGGACCAGGTCACGCGGGTGATGAGCCGGGCCCTCGAGCCCAAACAGCTCTGGGTGATCGAGGCCGCCAACCACCGGTTCGGCGGCAAGGAGGGGGAGCTCGACCGGAAGCTCCTGGAGGCCATCGCCTGGATCAAGGCGCCGCGGCGCTGACTCGGGAACGATACGAACATGCCGGAAAAGTTGCGTCGCGTGCTACCGGCCCTGCTCGGGCTGGGCCTCTTCGCGCTCGCGCTCGTGGTCCTCCGCCGGGAGCTCCACGCTCTCACCTGGCACGAGCTGACCTCGGACGTCCTGGCCACCCCGCCCGCCCGGCTCTGGGCGGCGCTGCTCCTGACCGTCCTCAACTATGCCGCCCTGACCGGCTACGACCTGCTGGCCTTCGCGTACGTCGGGAACCGCTTGTCGCGCTGGCGCGTGGCCGCGGCCTCGTTCCTCGCCTACGCCATCGCCAACAGCGTGGGCTTCGCCATGTTCTCGGGCGCGGCCGTGCGCTACCGCTTCTACACGCGGTGGGGCGTCACGGCCAAGGAGCTCTCGAGGATCGTGTTCTCGTACTCCGTCACTTTCTGGCTGGGCCTCCTCACGCTGGGCGGGATCAGCCTCGTGGCGAGCCCCCTCCCCGGCGCTCACGAGCTCCCCGCCCACGCGCTCGTGGCGGCGGTGGGATGGCTCCTCCTCCTGACGAGCGCCGGCTACCTGGTCGCGGTGGTCGTACGGCGCGAGCCGATCCGCTTCCGCGGGTTCGAGCTGCCCCTGCCGCCCCCACGCATCGGCTTCGCCCAGCTCGCCCTGTCCGCGACGGACTGGGCGCTCGCCGCCGCCGTGCTCTACGTGCTGCTTCCGAAGAGTGACCTGTCGTTCCTGGGCCTGCTGGGAGCGTTCCTGGCCGCGCAGCTCCTCGGGCTGGCCAGCCACGTCCCCGGGGGCGCGGGCGTCTTCGAGGGCTTGATGGTGGTCCTGCTCAGGCCGTTCCTCTCCTCGGCCGAGCTCCTGCCCGCTCTCGTCGTCTACCGCCTGGTCTACTACCTGCTGCCGCTCTCGGTGGCCCTCCTGACGCTGGTCGCGGACGAGGCGCACGAGCGCCGCGCGCAGGCCGCGCGCGCGGGGGCGTTCCTCGGCTGGCTCAGCGAGGAGATCACGCCGCGCGTCCTGGCCGTGTTCACGTTCCTGGCCGGGGCCGGCCTCCTCTTCTCGGGGGTGACTCCGGCGGCGCCGGGACGGCTGGCCTGGCTCCACGAGGTGCTGCCCCTGGGCGTGGTCGAAGCCTCCCACTTCCTCGGCAGCATCGCCGGCGCCGGGTTGCTGCTCGTGTCACAGGGGCTCTGGCGGCGCCTGGACGCCGCCTACTACCTGGCCGCAGGCGGGGTGGCGACCGGCATCGCGGCGTCGCTCCTGAAGGGCGCCGACTTCGAGGAAGCCACCCTGCTCGCCCTGCTGCTCGTGGTGCTGTGGAGCGCGCGGCCCGCCTTCGACCGGCGGGCGGCCCTCCTGGAGACGGGCTTCTCGCCGGGCTGGATCGCGGCGGTGGTGGCGACGCTCGGCGCCGCGGCCTGGCTCGGTCTCTTCGCCTTCAAGCACGTCGAGTACTCGCAGGAGCTGTGGTGGCAGTTCGAGCTGCGCAAGGAGGCCTCGCGCTCCCTGCGCTCCTCCGTGGGAGCGGCGGTGGCGCTGGGCCTGTTCGGCTTCGCCCGGCTCCTGCGCCCCGCGGCCCATGAGGCACTCGAGCCCACCGAGGGCGATCTGGAAGCCGCCTCTTCCGCGATCGCGGCCCAGACGGCCACCTTCCCCTACCTCGTGTACCTGCGGGACAAGGCCCTGCTCTTCGACGAGGACCGGAAGGGTTTCGTGATGTACGGCGTCCAGGGCCGCACGTGGGTCGGGCTGGGAGACCCGGTGGGGCCGTCCGACCGCCTCGCCCGGCTCGTCCGGCTCTTCCTCGAGCGCTGCGACGACTTCGACGGCGTGCCCGTCTTCTACGAGGTGGCCAAGGAGGGCCTCCATCGCTACGCCGACTTCGGCCTCGCCTTCGTGAAGCTCGGCGAGGAGGCGAGGGTGGACCTCCGGTCGTTCTCCCTCGACGGGGGCCGCGCCAGCAAGCACCGTCAGGCGCTGCGGCGCCTCGAGAAGGAGGAGGCGGCCTTCCGCGTGATCCCCGCCTCCGAGGTGCCGCCCCTGATGGACGAGCTGCGCGCGGTCTCCCTCGACTGGCTGCGCGAGAAGGCGGGCAGCGAGAAGGGGTTCTCTCTCGGCTTCTTCGATCCCGCCTACGTGCAGCGCTTCCCGGTCGCCGTCGTCGAGCGCCACGGCCGCATCGAGGCCTTCGCGAACCTCTGGCCGGGTCCGGGGAACGTCGAGCTCTCCGTGGACCTCATGCGGTACCACAAGGACGCGCCCACCGGCGTGATGGAAGCGCTCTTCGTCCACCTCCTGCGCTGGGGCAAGGAGCAGGGCTACTCGTGGTTCGGTCTCGGGATGGCGCCCTTCTCCGGCTTCGAGAGCTCGCCGGTGGCGCCCCTCTGGACGCGGCTGGGCCGGTTGCTGTACCGGCACGGCGAGGCGTTCTACAACTTCCAGGGCCTGCGCGCATACAAGGAGAAGTTCAACCCCACCTGGGAGCCTCGCTACCTCGCCTACCCGGGGGGGCTGGCCCTTCCGCGGATCCTGGCCGACGTGGCCGCCCTCATCTCCGGCGGCTACCGGAGGATCTTCCTGAGATGAGGCGCGCGCGGGCGGTGAAGGCGCTTGCCCTCGTCGTCGTGCTCCACGGCCCCGCCCTGGCCGGCCCGCCCTCGGACGTGATCTCCGTTCCCACCTTCGGCCGGGTCGCGCTCTACGCGCCCAGCGGCTCGCCCGAGCAGGTCGTGCTGTTCGTCTCGGGAGACGGAGGCTGGAACCTGGGCGTCGTCTCGATGGCGGAGCGCCTGCGGGACCTCGGCGCCCTCGTCGCCGGCATCGACGTCCGTACGTTCCTCCGGAGCCTGGAGGCCTCGAAGAGCTGCCCCTACCCGGCGGGCGCCCTCGAGGAGCTGGCCCGCGCGGTGGAGCTGCACCGCAAGCTCCCCGCGTACGAGCGGCCGATCCTGGTCGGCTATTCCTCGGGGGCGACCCTCGTCTACGCCGCCCTCGCGGCGGCGCCCCCCGAGACCTTCGCCGGGGCCATCAGCCTCGGCTTCTGCCGGGACATCGAGATCCACAAGGCGCCCTGCCGGCAGCGCGGTCTCGCCTTCGAGAAGAAGAAGGACGGTGTCGGCTACGACCTCGCCCCCTACGCGGGCCTGGCCGTGCCCTGGATGGTGCTGCAAGGCGAGGTCGACCAGGTGTGCGACCCCGTGGCCACGCGCGCGTTCGTGGCCGCCACCGGCTCCTCGCGGCTCTTTGCGCTCCCGAAGGTCGGCCATGGCTTCTCGGTGACGGCCAATTGGGAGGCCGAGCTCGTCGCCGCCTACCGGTCCATCACTAGCACCCGCCGGCCGGAAGAGGCGGCGCGCCCCGCGTCCGGGATCGAGGACCTGGAGCTCCTGGAAGTGCCCGCGAGCGGTGGCGCCGACCGCGGGGTCATGGCCGTGGTCCTCACCGGCGACGGCGGCTGGGCCGAGATCGACAAGAGCGTGGGCGAAGGCCTCGCCGCCGCCGGCGTGCCGGTGGTGGGCTGGAGCAGCCTGCGCTACTACTGGACACCTCGGACGCCCGAAGCCGCCTCGCGCGACCTGGCACGGATCGTCGAGCACTACTCCGCCCTCTGGGGAAAGGAGCGCGTGCTGCTCGTCGGTTACTCGTTCGGCGCGGACGTGCTGCCGTTCCTGGTGAACCGGCTGCCGGCGGCGGTGCGCTCCCGCATCGCCGGCGTGACCCTGCTCGGCCCCTCCGACTCCGCGTCGTTCGAGTTCCACGTGTCGAGCTGGCTCGGGGGCGGAGGGGACACTGCCCATCCCACCGTGCCCGAGGTGGCACGCCTGGCGGTGCCGGTGACGTGCGTCCACGGTACCGACGAGACGGACTCGGCCTGTCCGGCCCTGAAGGGGAGGCACGTACGCGTCGTTCCCGTGGGCACCGGGCACCATTTCGGCGGCCGGTACCAGGAGCTGGTGGACTTGATCCTGGCTTCGGCGACGCCGCCGCCCCGGTAGGCCTAAGACCCTACCCGGCGGCGGCTCGCGCCGACTCGTCGTCGGCCACGCCCGCCGAGTCCGCCACGCTCACCAGCGCTTCCAGGAACGCGACCACGTCCGTCGGCGAGTCCACGGAGTAGCGGGCGGACGAGGGGCCCTCGCCCACGCGCACCGTCCAGGCTTCGCCGCGCAGGCGCTGGAACAGGTCCTCGTCCGTGCGGTCGTCGCCGATGGCCAGGCGGAAGCCGGCGTCCGGGCGCAGGGACTGCAGGCGGTCCACCACCGCCCCCTTGTTGGCCCAGACGAAGCGCACCTCGACCGTCTTGTTCCCGCGGATGGCCTGCAGCTCCGTCCCCGCCAGCATCTCCTCCAGGGTGGCCACGAGCTCGTGGGCCAGCCACTCCCCGAACTCGGGATCGGCCAGGCGGTGGTGCCACACCAGGGCCAGCTCCTTCTCCTCGATGAAGCTCCCCGGCGTGCGGTCCACGAAGTGCTCGAGGACGCCGAGGAGGCGGTGCTTCCACTCGTGGCCGGGATGCGGGCGCGGCATCTCCCACTCGCGGGTCTTGGGCGAGCGCACGCAGGCGCCGTGCTCGCCCACCAGCCACAGTCCGGGCACGCGGCCGAAGAAGCCCTCCAGGTCCGCGCGCGAGCGGCCGGACACCATGGCCACGGTCGTGCCGGGGGCCCCGGCCAGGTCCTGCACGAGCTGGACCACGCGTGGGGGAGGAACCGCGTCACGCGGCCGCGGCGCGAACGGCACCAGGGTGCCGTCGTAGTCGAGGAGGACCAGCCGGCTGCGCGCGGCCCGGAACGACTCCAGGGCGTCGGCCACGGGCAGGGCGTCCGGCCGCTCCGGCCGCGCGGCCAGGCGGCGGCGGGCGGCGTCGTCGAGGGCGGACAGGAAGCGGTCGCTCCAGCGGAACACCGTGTTGCGCCGCACCCGCCGGTTGAGGATGGTCATGCGGTCCCGCCGCTCCTCCGCCGGGAGGGCGAGCACGCGCTCGAGCACGGCGGCCACGCGGTCCTCGTCGTAGGGATTGACCAGGAAGGCCTCCCCCATCTCCGCCGCCGCCCCCGCGAACTCGCTGAGGACGAGCACGCCCTCCCCACGCCGCTGGCAGGCGACGTACTCCTTGGCCACGAGGTTCATCCCGTCCCGGAGGGGCGTCACCCAGCCCACCTCCGAGGCCGCGTAGAGGGCGACCAGCTCCGAGCGCGAGATGCTTCGGCGTATGTACACGACGGGAGTCCACTCCGGGGAGCCGAACTCCCCGTTGACCTCGCCCACCAGGCTGTTGACGGTGTGGCGGAGCCGGTCGTACTCGGGGATGCGCTCGCGCGACGGCACCGCCACCTGGACGAGCACGATCTGGCCGCGCAGGTGCGGCGCCCGCTGCAGCAGCTTGCGGTAGGCGCGCAGCCGCTCGGGGATCCCCTTCGTATAGTCGAGCCGGTCCACCGCGAGCAGGATGCGCCGGCCCCGGTAGCGCCGGCGCAGGGCCTCGTAGGCGCGCTGGGTGGCGTGGTCGTTCTCGATGTAGCCGGCGAACTCGTCGGGGGCGATCCCGATCGGCAGCGCCTCCAGGCGGGTGGAGCTGCCCTGGGCGGTCACGCAGTCGAGGCGGCTGGGCAGGCCGAGGAGGCGCAGCAGCGAGGCGCGGAAGTGCTGGAGGTCGAGGTGGGTCTGGAATCCGAGGAGGTCCGCCCCCAGGAGGCCGCGCAGGATCTCGTCGCGGTGGGGCAGGATGCGGAAGGTCTCGGAGGCCGGGAACGGTATGTGGAGGAAGAAGCCCACGCGCGCTTCCGGAGCCACGTCACGGATCAGGCGCGGCAGCAGCATCAGGTGGTAGTCGTGCACCCAGACGGTGTCGCCGGGGCCCAGGTGCTCGAGCACGGCGTCGCGGAAGCGGCGGTTGGCGGCCACGTAGGCCGCCCAGCCCTCGGGGTCACTCTCGAAGTTGGTCGCGAAGTTGTGGAACAGCGGCCAGAGGGTCTGGTTGGCGTAGCCCTCGTAGAAGCGGCGGGCCAGCTCCGGCGGCAGGTCCACCGGCGCGTAGCCGTGGGTCTGGGTCCACCGGCGGAGGAGGTCCTCGCGTCCCTCCTCGGCTTTGCGCGGGGCGTGGCCGGGCCAGCCGATCCACAGGCCCCCGCGCGCCTTCAGCAGCGGGTTGACCGCGCTGGCCAGGCCGCCCGAGCTGGGCTCGGCCACCCAGCCGTCGGGCCCGCGGCGCAGGGAGAGGGGCAGGCGGTTCGAGACGACGATGAGCTTCCCCCCATCCGCCATGCCTTGTCCCCCGGTGCCTTGAAGCCAAGTTAGCACGCGGGCCTCGGCGCGCGGCCGGCCGCGTGCTCAAGACGGGACGGGACGTCCGCGGGGGCCGGCCCGCGGGCTCATGAGGGCGCCGAAGACGAGGACGAGGCTCGACACGTAGGCCCAGAGCACCAGGGAGACCGCGAAGGCCAGGGGGCCGTAGACGGCGGGCAGGTTCGCGCGCCCGAGGTTCACGACGAAGGCGTACTTCGCGGCCTCCCAGGTCGTGCCCGACCACAGGGCCGCGCGCACGGCCACGGCGGTGCCGACCGGCGGGTTCGGGATGGCGCGATAGATGAGGAGGAACACCAGGCAGGTGAGGAGGAGCGCGATCGCCTTGGCCCCCCAGCTGGCCAGGGTGGGCCACTCCCGGCCGTAGCTGCGGGCGAGCGCAGTCAGGGAGACGGACAGGAACACGATCGAGCTGCCCGCGATCGTCATCGCGAAGGCGAGCAGGCGGCTGTGCACGAAGCGGCGCGGCTGCCCGCCCCAGACGCGGCTCAGCACCATCTCCACGGGCACGAAGATCCCGGAGGAGCCCCAGACCACCAGGATGAGCGAGAACACCTCGAGCGTCTTGGCCATGCGGCCCAGCGAGCGCAGCGACGTGGCCAGGACCTGGTGCTCGAAGGGGATCAGCTCGTCGAGGAGGGTGAGGAGGGCCGCCCCCGCGCGCCGGCTGTCCCCGAGCTGCTGTGCCACCGCGACCAGCACGAGCATGAGGGGGAAGAGGCAGAGGAGGAAGTTGAAGGCGATGGCGTTGGTCTCCACCGCCACGTCGCGCGAGAGGAGCGTCAGGAGCGCCGACCCCAGGCGCGCGGCCAGGCCGGGGGTCGACGGACCCGCGGTTCGGGCGGCCGCCCGGCTCACCGGAGCGCCGCCGCCTCCAGCCGGTCGGCGGCCTGGCGCAGGGCCTGGGCGAGGACGGCGGCCTGCGCGGACGCGCGCGTGGCATCGTCGGCGAGCACGGCCTCGCGCACGCCGGGCAGGGTCTCCGCGGCGTAGCTGGGAAGCGGCGCGTAGATCAGGTGGCGGAACCACGGGCGGCCGGGGAGGCCTTCCGCGCGCGTGAAATCGCGCTCGGCCATGAGGAGGGCCTCGTTCCGGCGCCGGCGGGCCTCGGGCGAGCCCTCCGCGGAGGGCAAGGGCAGCGCGGCCAGGCGGCGGGCCGCCTCCCGCGCGGGGCCGAAGTCGATGCGCATCGAGCGGAGGCGCGCCAGCGCCTCGACCTCGTCCAGGTACACGGCCAGGTCCCGCCCGTAGGCCGAGTAGTCGAAGGGGAGGACGTCCGCGTTGGCCAGGCGGAGGGCGGCCACGCCCCACAGCGAGGCCATCGCCGCGTGGTAGTGGAAGCCGGGATCGCCGTAGCGGCGCATCCACTCGTGCGAGTCGTAGATCGAGTGGTAGACGCCGTAGGGACCGTCGAAGAGGAAGTCCGCGGACGGCACCCCCACGTGGTTGAAGAACACGGTGTAGTCGCTCCCGCTGCCCAGGATCGCGACGATGGGCTCCGCCGTCTTCTCCCCCGCCACCACGCCGTACCCGCGCAGGTTCGTGGACGCGCCGGAGAGCCACGCGTCGTACACGGAGCCACGCTCCTTCGGGTCGGGGATCCGGCGCGCGACCTCGTGGAAGAACCGCCGCAGAGACGGCACCGCGCTGAGGCTGAACCGATCGCCGGAGGTGGAGGCGTCCACGTTGAGGCAGGCCACCGCCCGCGCGCGCAGCTCGTCCGCGTGCTCTTCGCCCCACTCGGTCGACCCGGTGAGGGTGAACTCCTCGGCGTCCCAGATGCCGATCACGATCGTGCGCCGGGGGCGCAGGCCGCGCCGGGCCAGGTCGCCCAGCGCGCGGGCCAGCTCCAGCGCCGTCGTCGTGCCGGAGGAGGGATCGACCCCGCCGTAGGTCCAGGCGTCGTGGTGGTTCGAGAGCAGGACGACCTGGGAGGCGACCTCGGGGTCGGGGTCGGCCCCGGGCAGGCGCGCGATCACGTCGCGGATCGTGCGCACCTCGCGCGGGATGTCGATCGAGAGGCGGACCTGGGCGGGGCCGGGCCCGACGTGATAGGTGAAGGGGCCGCCGCCCTGCCAGTCCTGGGCCGGGCGCGCGGGCCCGCCCAGCGCCTGCAGGATCTCGCGCGCGTCCCGGAACGAGAGGGGCAGGGTCGGGATGTTGGGCAGGATGGCGGACTCCGACTCCGCGATCCGGCGCGCGCCGGCCACGGAGGCCCAGCCCGGCGTGAGGGGATCGCCGGGCACGATGAAGTCGTACACGTTGGCGCCGCGCTGGAAGTGGCTGTCCGGTCCCCACGGCCCCTTCGGGTAGACGTCGCCCTGGACATAGCCGTCCTCGGCCGGGTCGGAGTAGGTGATGAGCGCGGCCACCCCGCGCCGCTCCGCCTCCAGGCTCTTGCCCCCCCGGTAGCCCTGGAAGTAGCGGGCGAGCGCGATCTTCCCGCGTACGTCGATGCCGAGGTGGGCGAGCATGTCGTAGTCCTCGGCCCGCCCGTGGTTGACGTAGACGACCTCCGCGCTCACCTCGCCGCTCCGGGCATAGGCGTGCCAGGGCAGGGCCAGCGAAGGCTCTCCGCTGCCCGGGTCCTCCGCGAGCCTCGCCTCCGGCCGACCCAGACGCATCACGCGCGGGGCCCGCAGCTCGACCTCGACCTTGCGCGGCGACGAGAGGAGCACGTCGTAGGCGACGACCTCCGTCTCGAGGCCGGCCTCGCGCAGGCGCGCGGCCACCTCCTCGGCCACGCGCCGGCCGCCCTCCGTCCCCGCCACGTGGGGGGCGCGCGTGAGCTGCGCATGGAGCGACTGGCAGCGGGCGGCGGAAGGGATGGCCAGGAGGGCGGCCTCGATCTCCCGCTGCCGCGCCGCCGACTCCGCCGTGAAGCCCAGCGGCGGCGGCTCCTCTCCGGCGCCGGCGGAGATCGCCCCGAGGAGCAGGGTCGCGGCGGCCGTCCGCAGGCACGACATCGGCGCGGATTGTACCGGACGCCGCGCCTCGTCCGGGATGGTAGACTCCGACGGAAAATGGCCGACGACATCGTGGTGAGGCTGGCGGGCGCCCGCGCCGACTACGACGCCTGCGTCCTGCTCCAGCGCTCGGTCTGGGGCCTCGAGGACATCGAGGTCACGTCCGCCATCCAGCTCATCGCCACCACCCACGCCGGCGGCATGCTCCACGTCGCGGAGACCGCGGACGGCCGGCCGGTGGGCTTCGCCTACGCGTTCGCCGCCCTCCGCGGCGGCATCCCGCACCTGCATTCGGACATGCTCGCCGTCCTCCCCGAGTACCAGCAGCGCGGCCTGGGGCTGCGCCTGAAGTGGGCGCAGCGCGAGGAGGCGCTCTCCCGCGGCCTCTCCCTCATCACCTGGACGTTCGACCCCATGCAGGCCCGGAACGCGAACCTCAACCTGCGCCGGCTCGGCGCCACCGCCACCGAGCTCCTCGAGAACTTCTACGGCGTGACCACGGCTCCCCTCCATCACGGCCTGCCCACCGACCGCCTCCTCGTGCGCTGGGACCTGGCCGCCCCCCGCGTGCAGGAGCTGACCGCGCAGGGCGAGCCGACGCGCACGGTGCCGGCTCCGGAGGCCCCGCGCATCAACGAGGTCAAGTGGCAGGCGGGCTGGCCGGTCTCCTCGGAGCCGCGGCTGGACCTGGAGACGGAGACCCTGCTCCTCGAGATCCCGCCGGACTGGGACATCCTCTGCCGCGCCGCCCCGCGGGTGGCGGACGGCTGGCAGGCGAAGGTGCGGCAGGCGCTCCTCGCCTACCTCGGCCGCGGGTACGTGGCCGCCGATTTCGCGCCGACGGAGGAGGGTGGCCGGCGCCGCCCCCTCTACGTGCTGCGGCGGGCCTGAGCGCCGGCGGACTTGCGTCCAACGCGCGCCGCCCTCGTCGTCGCGACGTGCCTCGCCCTGCCGGCGCCGCTCCGGGCGCAGGCCGACACCGGCGCCCTGCGCGTCACCGTGCGCGACGCCTCCGGCGCCCCCATCGCGGCGGCGGCGGTGACCCTGGACGGGCCGGACACCGCGCGCGCCGCCACCTCGGACGCGCGCGGGCAGGCCACGCTCGTGCACGTCCGGCCGGGCCTGCACCACGTCCGCGCCGCCGCGGGCCCTCGCGCGGCGGAAGGTCTCGTGTGGGTGGGGTCGGGCGGGACGACGCGCGTGGCCCTTGCCATCGAGGACCCCGGATCCGCCGAGGGCAGCGGGAGCCTCGTCACCTCCGGCCCTGGCGATCGGGGCGGGGGCCTGGACGAGGAGGCCCTCCGCACCGTCCCCCGCCCCGCGGACCCCTGGTCGGTCGCGCGCGACGTGCCCGGCGTCGTGCTCGACCGCGCCGACGTCGGAGGATCGGACTCCACCCAGCAGTCGCTGATCGTCAGCGGCGGCGATCCCGGCAGCGGCGCGGCCTGGCGGCTCGACGGCTTCGACATCACCGACCCCGCCGCCCTGGGCTCGACGTCGATCTACCCGGACATGGATTCGATGGCCGCGGTCGAGGTACGCACCTCCGCCCTCGACGTGCGCGTGCGCACGCCCGGCGCGCAGATCGGGCTGTTCACGCGGGAAGCGGGGCCGCGGTGGAGCGGCCGCGCCTACGGGCGCGTCACCGGGCCGAGCGCGGACAACCTGCCGGACGAGCTCGTGGGACGGTCGGTCGTGCGCAACGACACCGAGCGGGTGAGCGAGATGGGGGCCGAGGCCGGAGGGCCGATCGGGGGGGACCGGGTTCGCGGCTGGGCGGCCTGGCATCGCAACGGGCTGCGCCAGGAGACCTTCACCGGCCACGACCAGAGCCTGCACACGAGCGACCTCACGCTGCGTGCGCGCGCGCGGCTGGGTGGGGGCAGCCTGTCCCTCCTCGCCCTGCGCGCGGAGAAGGTGGACGAGGACCGCGACGTGACCCTGAGCGCCTCCCCCGAGTCGCGGTGGCGCCAGTCGGGACCGGCGCGGCTGCTCGCCTTGAGCGACGGGCGCTCCCTCGGGTCGTGGTCCCTGCGCAGCCGCCTCTCGTATCTCGACGCCGGCTTCCGCTTGGAGCCGCGCGGGGGGACGGCGGACAGCGCCTTCGAGGACTTCCGCGGGGTCTTCGAGCGCTCTTATCAGGGCTTCGAGACCGATCGGCCGCGGCTGGAGCTGGGGACGGAGGCGTCGGCGGCGCGGCGGTGGCTCGGCTTCGACCACGTCCTGGTGGCGGGCGGCGGCTACTGGCGCAGCGTGGTCAGCACCCAGGCGCGCTGGCCCGGCAACCAGGTGATCGCGTACGAGCGCCAGTCCGTGTTCTTCCGGGCCTTCGCCCTAACCGGCTTCGCCATCCCCACCCGCGCGCAGAGCGCGCGCTCGCTCCAGGAGGGCTGGAACGGCTACGCCCAGGACGAAGCGCGCCGCGGGCGCCTGGGCCTGCGGATCGGGGCGCGCCTCGAGGGCCTCGCCGGCCGCAACCTCGCCTCGTCGGTCGAGGCGAACCCGACGTTCGGCACGCTGCTGCCCGCCGTCCAGTACCCCGGCGGCGGCACCGGGATCTCGTGGCTCGACCTGCTGCCGCGGGTCGGGGTCTCGTGGGACCTCGTGCCCGACGGAGCCACGGTGGTGCGCCTCGGCTACGGCGCCTACGCGGCGCCGCTGGGATCCGGGGACGTCACGTTCGACAACCCCATCGGGGGGGCGTCGCTCACCTATTACTGGATCGACCGCAACGGCGACCACACCGTGGAGCGCGGGGAGCTCGACGCGGTCCGCGGCCTCCTCGGCGCGTCGGGGGTCGACCCCGCCTCCCCCGCCGCCGCCGTCACGCCGCACGCCATCGCGCCGGACCTGCGCGCCCCTCGCACGCGGGAGCTCTCGCTCGCGCTCGAGCACGGGCGCCCGGGCCTGCACGGCCAGGCGCGGGTGACCTGGCGGCGCCTGGTCGATCCGCTCTGGCGGCCGCTGCGCGGCCTCACCCTGTCCGACTACGTGATCCGCGGCAGCGTGCGCGGCACGCTCTTCGGCGACCCCTACGACGTCGGGTACTACGCCCCGGCCTCCCTCTCGCGCGTCGTCCCCGGCAACGGACGCGTCCTCTCCAACCGCGAAGGCTACCGGCAGGACGCCTGGACGGCGGAGGTGGCGGCGGGGGGACGGCTGGGAGGACGCGTGAGCTGGGACGCCTCGGCGGCCGTGGCCGACTGGCGCGAGTTCTTCACCGACTCCGCGCTCTCCGTCCAGGACCCGACGTCGACGGACGGCGAGCCACTGCTGGACGGCGGGACGATGGACGCGCGCGCGGGCGGGCTCGGCCGCGGCGACATCTTCGCCAGCGCGCGCTGGACGGCGGCCTTGGCGCTGCGCGCCTCGCTGCCGTGGCGTTTCCTGGCCGCCGCGCGCATCGGCGCCCGCGACGGCTTCCCCATCCCCTACTTCCAGGTGGCCGATACCGGCGACCCGACGGGCGCGGCCAAGAACGTGCTCGTCGCGCGCCGCCTGGACGAGTTCCGGCTCCCGACGGTCTTCCTGGCCGACGTGCGCGTCGAGCGCGGCTTCCGCGCGGGACCAGGCACGCTCCTGGCCGCGGTGGACGTCTTCAACCTGCTGGACCGGGCCACGACGTTGCAGGTCGTGCGCGACGTCGAGGCGCCGTCGTTCGCGCGCCCGCGCGACCTCATGCGTCCCCGGATCGTGCGCTTCGACCTGGAGTATCGGTTCTAGGGACCTCTCACGGCTCCGGGCCCGTCGCCAGGGGCAGCTCCGGGTCCGCGCTCCACTCGCTCCACGACCCCGCGTAGAGCCGCCCGCGCAGGCCGGCCAGCTCGAGGGCGATCAGGTCGTGGCAGGCCGTCACCCCGGAACCGCAGTACACGACGGGCACGGCGTCCCCGGCGCCCAGAAGGGCGTAGCGCGCGCGCAGCTCGGCGGGCGGCCGGAACACGGGCAGCGGGCCCACGGTCAGGTTCTCCGCGTAGGGCGCACTGCGCGCCCCGGGGATGTGGCCGGCGCGCGGATCGATGGGCTCGGACTCGCCCCGGTAGCGCGCCCCCGCCCGCGCGTCGAGCACGAGCGCGCGCGTTCGCTCGCGCGCCATGGCCTCCTTGTCCAGCACCCAGCCCTCGCGGGGCCGGGCGACGAAGACGGCCGGCGTCGCCGCCGCCCCCGCGCCGCTCTCGAGGGGCCGGCCCTCCGCCTTCCACTTCGCGATCCCGCCGTCGAGCACGGCCACCTCGTCGTGCCCGTGCGCGCGCAGCAGGTACCAGAGGCGGGCGGCGATGGCGCCGGACTGGTCGTCGCAGGCCACGACGCGCGTGGCGCCCTCGATGCCCGCCCGTCCCATCACGCGCGCGACCTCGTCCGGGCCCGGCCAGGGATGACGCCCGGCCCGCCCGCCCCGGCCGCCGCCGGGGGCGGAGAGGTCGGCGTCGACGTCGAGGAAGACGGCGCCGGGGATGTGGCCCTTCTCGTACTCGCTCCGGCCGTTGCGGGCAGGGTCGATGTACCAGCGCGTGTCGACTACGCGCAGGCCGGGCGCGCCCAGGTGTGCGGCCAGCCATTCCGTGCTCACGATCGGGTTCAATTCGCCCGCGGCGGCGGCCCCCTCCGCTCCTCTCGACCGCGCCGCTCGAACGGGGCTTCGACCTTCTTGTAGTCGGGGGGCAGGGTGAAGGCGGCATCCGCGATCGGCCCCTTCTTGACCTCGAGGGCCTCGGTCTTGACCTGACGGCGGACGGTCCGCAGGCGGAAGTCCACGTCCATGGCCAGCGGCAGCCCGCCGATCGTCTTCATCGCGTCGAGCAGGTGGTCGAACTGCCACCCCATCGGGCCCATCATCGCGTACGGCACCTTGCGGGCGTCGAAGTAGCGCGGCGGCGCCTCCAGAGCGGGCGCCATCCAGACCTCGACCCTCACGGCGTCGCCCATCGTCAGCGTGTACGGCTCGGTCGCGTGCGCGGCGATCGTCCGCGGGGCGGCGCCCCTGGCCACGGTGACGCTGGCGGTGGCTCCCACCGAGCGGTCGAACAACGGCCGGCCGGCCATGGCCGCCTCCGTCTGGTCGAGGAACGCCCGCAGGTCGTCGAGCGAAGTCTCCGAGTACTCCTTGCGCCGGTCGTCCACGCGCCGGATCCGCCCCGTGGTCGTGTCGACGATGAAGTCCCATTCCGGGTCCGAGATCCGGATGCGGTTGGAGGCGAGGTACTGGGTCTGGGTCCTGGTCGTGCCGTGGGGAGACGTGACCCTCGAGACGATCGTGAGGTCCTCGGCCTTCCCGGGACGCGCGACGACGGACGCGAGGGCGGCCGCGAGGATCGTCACGCGCGCGCGGCTCATCCTGTCTCGATTATGACACGCGGTCCGGACGCGCCCTCGTACAATGAGCCACGAAGGAGCACGCATGCCCAAGCCGCAGCATCAGGTCCTCGTCTGCACGAACACGCGCCCGCCCGGCAACCCGAAAGGCTCGTGCGGCGAGAAGGGCTCGGAGGCGCTGTCCGACCAGCTCAAGGCCCTCGTCAAATCGCGCGGCCTGGGCGAGCGCGTCATGGTCCAGAAGACGAGCTGCCTCAAGCATTGCAGCCACGGGATCACCGTGGCCGTCCAGCCCGACAACGTGTGGTACGGCGGCGCTTGCGCGGAGGACGTCGAGGAGATCTGCGGCCACCTCGAGGGTGGCCAGCCGGTCGAGCGTTTGCTGATGCCTGACATCCCGTGGGAATGACCGGCGCCGATGTGATCCGCGTCGTACGGCACGTCCCTTGCACATCCTCGGATCGGAACGGGACAAGAGTCCCGGGAGGAAGTCATGGGCCGTCAAGAAAGAGCGTTCCTGGCCGGTTTCGGCAAGGCCGCGCTGCTGGCCCAGGAAGTGAAAGCACACCCTCCAAGCCACACCACGCCCGAGGAATACATGCAGGACGTCGCCCACCTCCATGAGGATTCGGAGGACCTGCTCTCGCGGGGCCTGGCCGTCGGCTGCCTGTCCGCTTTCGGTCAGGACTAGCCACCGGCGGCCCAAAATCGCCTCCCGTCGCCAATCCAGGACGCCGCCGACGCGGCGTCGGACAGGTCAGGAGTTGCGGGACCGGCGCCGCGCGGCCAGGGTCGCGCGCGATGCCGCCGCGCTGCGGTGCGGGCGTCTGTCCGCCCGGCGCGAGAGCGCGCGCTCGAGCGCCGGGTTGAGCCGGCCGAGCTCGCGCAGGAAGGCCGCGGCGTCGATCTCTCCGTCGCGCAGGAACTGGTTCACCTCGCGCGCGAGCTCGGCGACGACCTCGGGCCGCCTCGAAGGCTCCAGGTGGATGACCGTGCGCTTGTGGATCCGTCCCTCCCGGATGAGTTGCTTGACGAGGCTCACCCGCGCCGCGCTCCACAGCCGATAGCCCTTGCGGTTTCGTGGCGGCTCCGGGATCTTGCCCGCGTAGAGCCAATTGAGGAGGGTCTGCTTGCTGACCTTCACCTCGTGAGCCACTTGGAGCGTCGTCAGATACTTCATGGTGAGTCCGCGTCTTTCGGGATGTAGCGCCACGGTTGTCAACCGCGTCTCAATTCGATCGTCACACGCGTTTCCGGGGGCGTCAATGAAGCGCGAAGATAACTCCGGACGAACCGTGGCAGAATCCCCCGCCCTCGGCTCGGAGTGGCCGGGGAATATCCAAGGCGGGACGGCGTTTCCTCCCCTGGAGCCGTCCCGGATGGCTTGAATCGCGAAGAAAGGTTCGAGGCGGAGGCGCTGCCCCACCTGAAGGCCCTGTACGGGACCGCCTACCGGATGACCAGGAACCCCCATGACGCCGAGGACCTCGTCCAGGAGACCTACCTTCGCGCCTTCCGCGCCTTCGACGGCTACCAGCCGGGCACGAACATCCGGGCCTGGCTGTTCACGATCCTCCACCGCGCGCGCACGGACAGCTTCCGGCGACAGGCGCGGTCCCCGCAGACGGTCGAGCTGACCGGCGAGGGGCCCGGCGTGCCCCCCAGCGCGCAGGACGCGCTCGCCGCCGGTGGCGAGGAGATCGTGCGCGCCATGGAGAAGCTGCCCGAGGTGTTCCGGAACGCGGTGGTGCTGCGCGACCTCGAAGACTTCAGCTACGACGAGATCGCGCGCATCCTGGAGGTGCCGGTGGGGACGGTGATGTCGAGGATCCACCGCGGCCGCGCCCTGCTGCGCGCCGCCCTCGGGGCCGGCAAGCCATGAGCTGCGACGGGCACCGCATCACCGCGTACGTCGACGGCGTCCTGCCCGCGGACGCGCGCGCGGAGGTGGAGGCGCACCTGCCCGCGTGCCCGGCCTGCCGGGAGCAGGAGGCTTTCGAGCGCGGCCTGCGCGAGCGGATGCGGGCGCTGCCCGCGCCCGAGGTCCCGCCCGGCCTGGAGGCTCGCCTCCAGCGGCGGTTGCGCCGCCGGCCCCTGCCCGCTGCCGTGCGCTGGCTGCCGGTGGCGGCCGTGCTGGCCCTCGTGATGCTCTGGGCTCGCGGGGCGGCTCCCTTCGTGACGTTGGAGCTGGCCCTCGACCACGCGCACTGCTTCGGCAAGGACCGCTTGCCGGCGCAGGTCTGGTCGTCCGACCCCGCCGAGATCGCAGACTGGTACCGCGACCATGGGACCGAGATGCCGATCGTGCCGGCCTCCGTGGGCGGTGTGGAGCTGGTAGGCGGACGGTTCTGCCCCTTGCTCGACCGGCGTGTCGCGCACCTCTACTACGCGAGCGAGAAGCGCCACCTCTCCCTCTACGTGGTGCCGGGACCGGCGCGGTTCACGGGCAGCTTCCTGACCCGCCACCGGGGCGAGACCGTGCGGCTGCTGCGCACCGGAGGGACGACGGTGGCCCTGGTCAGCGAGGACGCGGCCGCGGTGGAGGCGTTCCGCCGCGCGCTGTCGGTGAGCCGCGCGGAGGTGGAGGTTGACCGCTCGCCGCGCGCTTTGATACGATTCCTATTCACTCCCGTGGGGCTGTAGCGCAGTTGGGAGCGCGCGTGAATGGCATTCACGAGGTCATGGGTTCGATCCCCATCAGCTCCACCAACTCCAGCAACAACTTAGCGGCGCGCCACCCAAGACGAAGGCGCGCTGTGTCTACGCTGTGTCTATTTTCGGGGACCCGAGCCCTGGAATTCATCAAAGCCACGGATACCTCTCGCTCTTGCCGGTAACCGCTCCGAGCAACGAAGTGACGTAGGATTTCACAGCGGCGCGGCAAGATCGCCGTCAGGCGCCGAGGCTTCCCACCTGGAGAAAGGACCGACCTTGGCCTGGAACGACGGCCTTCAGGGTCCCGCGCTACAGTTCGCAGGCAGCGAATCGCGCCTACTCCGCGCCCTCGCTGGACCGGGCACCGGCAAGACGTTCGCGCTGCTTCGCCGCCTCGTGCGCGTGATCGAGGCAGGTGTCGGTCCCGAGGAAATCCTCGTCCTGACATTCGCAAGGACGGCCGCCGAGGATATCGGCACAAAGCTTGCCGAACAGGGCGACGAGAGGATGCGCAACGTCGGGGCGCGCACGCTGCACAGCTACTGCTTCTCGATCCTTACCGGCCAGGCGTTCATTCGGGCCTCGGGCAGGAACGCCAGGATCCTGCTGGAGTTCGAGCGGGACTACCTCCTTCGCGGCCTCGAGGGACCGTTTTCTCCCAACATCACCGAACGCCGCGAGTTGTTGCAGGGCTTCATCGCCGCGTGGGCACGCCTGCAGTCGGAGGAGCCCGGTCAGCCCGTTGTGGGGCTAGATCAGCGCTTTCAGGATGCGCTTTTGCTGACCCTCCGCTGGCACCAAGGGATGCTCATCGGCGAGGTCGTACCGTTGGCACTTGCATACCTTCGTCAGAACCCGGCGGCACCGGAGCGTGCTAGGTATCGGCACGTCCTGGTGGATGAATACCAGGATCTGAATCGTGCCGAGCAGGTTCTGGTCGATCTCCTTGCCGGCGAAGGGAGCCTCGCGATCATCGGCGACGACGACCAGTCGATCTATAGGACGCTGAAGTTCGCAAACCCGGAGGGGATCCGCGAGTTCAGCAACACGCACGCGGGGACCGAAGAGGTTCCCTTCACCGAGTGTCGTCGCTGTCCACAGCCTGTTGTAACGATGGCTCAGACCCTCATCCAGCGGAACCCCGGTCGCATTCGAGGTCCCCTCACCGCCCGCGAGGGCAATCATCCCGGAGAGGTGCACAACGTCCAATGGCAGTCGATCGGAGAGGAGGCCGAGGGCATCGCCACATTCATCGCGCACCACGTGGCGCAGGGTATCAATCCCGGCAAGATCCTCGTCTTGGCACCGACGCGAAGCATCGGATATGCAATCCGCGATGCCGTCAGCCAAAGGAACATAGAAATTCGCTCATTCTTCCGTGAGGAAGCCGTCGAGGTGAAGACGGCACAGGAGAGGCTGACGCTACTCACGCTTCTCGC
The DNA here is from genome assembly GCA_041481445.1 of Vicinamibacteria bacterium. Lineage (GTDB taxonomy): Bacteria > Acidobacteriota > Vicinamibacteria > Fen-336 > Fen-336 > AA29. Next base: position 11,865 of record JBGPBV010000001.1, on the reverse strand, counting down.
GCAACCGGGAGACCGCGTTGCTCTGCGAGCGTGGATCGGGTTGGGAGCCGATTCGGCCTACGTCGGCGGGTATAGACGACTGCTCGCGATGGCGCAGGCCGAGAATACAGATATCAGGGCCGTGCTCGACCGGTTAGATCGCGGCGAGATCACAATTCCGCACAGCGGCCCGCCGCTCGAAAGGTGGCGGCTCCTCCAGCAGGAGCTCCGACGCCTTGAGCCGTTTCGCAACGATCTCGAGCGGCTGATCGAAGAGATCCTCCCCGAGGCTCCGGACGGACACGAGGATGACTTGGCGCTCCTCCGGAGCACAGCGATAGCCGCGCTCAACGAAGAGCCTCGGCCGCAACTGCGGGATCTTCCAGACCGGATCCGCTACCGCATTGGGCAACCAGACGTCCCTCTTGAGACGCCCTACGCGCGCGTGATGAGCTTCCATAAGTCGAAAGGGCTCACTGCTGATCTTGTTGTCTTGTCTGGGCTGGTGGACGGCGCGATGCCCCGAGTAAAGGACACTGATCCGCCAGCAGAACGGCAGGCGCAACTGGAGGAGCAGCGGCGGCTCTTCTTCGTGGGCATGACGCGCACAACCCGGATCCTTGTGTTTTCCGGTTACGCGACGCTGCCGGATGATGTCGTACGCACGATCACGGCGCGCCTGGGTCGTCGCCTGGGCAGAAGCTTCACCGTTTTCCCCAGTCCGTTTCTCGAGGAATGCGGGCCGACGCTTCTGCCTGCGATAGGCGGACCAGGCTGGATCGGGCGCTATCGCTGAGCACTTTCGCGAGGCTGTGGCGCCTTCGGCGGAATGCCTCGAAGGAACCGCTTGCCGCAAGAGCCGGCGAGGGCTCCGGATAATCCCCGGTCCGCGAGTGTCCTCCGCCGCCCGACCGTTCCCTCACCGTCAAGGACGCGCGAGCATTCTCAACCACATTCCGGAAGAGCCAACAAGTTGTCGTTCCAAACACCATCAGCATGCGTCCGAAGGTAGGGACCATTCGATCCGTTTATCACGCCCACGTTAGCTCGACGACCACCGACCAGCGTGAAGAACGTGTTGGTGCCGCCGTTGATGGAGTCGATCACCTGCTGGCGTGGCCACCGCCACTCAGGCCCTCCCAAGTGGGTGATTCCCTCGTGGGCATTCTGCCGGGGCTGCTTGTTGATACACGTTACCTGCGCGTCCGCCATGGCGACCTCCCTTGAAACGATTGTGATGCCCGCCCGCTCGAAGCCGTGATCGCAGTTCGCTTGGCGACGCGTTCCGGAGGTCATCGACCGGAAAAGGCTCGGCGTCAGGCCCATCAGCGGCTCCCTCTCCCAACCCAGACGATGCGGCTGCGCTTTAGGTGGAAGTGGCTCTCGCACCCGGAAGTACGCCAGACAGACGGGCGAAGCGAGACCGTCGCGTCGCTGTGTTCGGTGAGCGTCCACCGCGGGCGAGCGCCGCGCAACAAATTTAGGTGGATCGGCTGGCCGCAGCCACACGGGCATGTCATGACCACGAGCCACGGCGCTCCACGATCACCGACCACGTAGAGGATGCCCCGTTCCCGAATCTCCGGCTCGTCGAGGATGCGTTGGACGGCAAGATGGCGTCCGGGCCGAAACCAGTCGGCGCACAGATTGATTGCCCTGCGTAGGCCCACCAGTAGACTCATCTATCAACTCAACTCAGGCATCTGAAGGAGGGGCTTCATATCGCCCCTACCCAGCACAGACGCAAAGGTCGCATCGGGCGTGCCCTCGGCTTCTGATGCGAGGAACCCGTGACTCAAGCTCATAGCCACTCGGGCGAAATCGCGGTTCGGATCGAGGCGATAGGGATGAACTCGGGCTAGGAACTCGTTGACAGCCAGACTTGCGGCCAAGGCGTTGACGGTGATCACGGCGGGGCGGTCCTCTGGGACGCCCCGGATGTAGCCTTCTTTGAGACGCTCCTGGTACTGGTCTGGGCTGACCCGCCTCAGTGCCTCGGCCTCCACCTGGGCCATCGTATAAACGCCGCGGCTCAGCAGAGTCGCACCGTCAGGTTGTACGTAGTTGACCGCAGCGCAGACCTGCGAGACACCCCCTTGACCATCCGCTTCGAGGCGCACACCCATGTCGAAGTAAGGAATCAGGTAGCAGGCAGCCAAACGGTTGAGGACGTGCCGACCCTCCGTACCGTCCATGCAGCCAAAAACGACGTCGCAACTGGAGACGGCCTCTACCGCCACACGGCTAACCAAATTCGCGACGATTGGCTCGACTCTCGTGCCGAGGCCGATGGCTGACAGCGCGACACCGAGGACACTAGCCTTGGCGCGTCGGGCGTTGGCGTCCGCTTTCGTCGCGTTCAGGATGCGGTTGAGGTTCTTCCCTTCGACCACGTCGGGGTCTACGAGGACGAGTCGCCCGATTCCAAGTCGGACGAGGAACTCAGCCACAATGCTTCCAGTGCCCGAGCAGCCGACCACGGCAGCTGAAATGCGAGCCAAACGACGAACCGTGCCGGCACCAAAAGCCTGCATCGTCCGCAGCGAGAAGGAATCGGCGTCCGAGTTGGTGGACGTCGCATCCTCGCCTTGGGCGCGATGCCAGAAGACCAGGTCGTCCCCCGCGACGCTGACCCTTTCGAGCGGGGCCGAGCCGCCAGATGCGAGCACCGCGCGCCCGAACAGTTCACCGTCCGGTAGCATCACGAGCGACGCATGCGGTTCTGGACTGTCAGTCCAACCGAACACTGAATCGAACACCTTGCGATCGGACGCGTCGTCGAGGGCTGAGAATGCCCGCAGCCCATCGGGATGGGAGTGAAACTTCACGACCGCCATGTCACGGCGCATCGCTTGTTCAGCGAGGGCGACAACCGAGCTCGTCGGCCAAGTGACCCTGTCACGCCGTCGCGCGCACTCGCCGTGCGGGACTGGAACGAGCTTGTGAACGCTCAGGTCGTGGCCGCGCCCCGAAGTTCTACGTCTCCCACACAGGGCGATGGCCACTGCCTCGAGCCCATCCCCCGGAAACAGGTGCTCTCTTAGAACTTGGTGCTGCCGGCCCGTCAGCCGAAGCCCAAAGTTCATCGGAACTCCCGAGCGAGCCATTCGTGGACCAGTCCCAGGTGAGTGGAGAGGTCGTCGACTCCGGGCCTCCAGGGGTTGGCAGGCGTGCGATGCCGCGACCACCTCTGCCAGTCGCGGCCGTCGATCGCAACGCCCCCTGAGACCGCGCCGAGCGGCTTCCCGTCCGCTCGCACCAAGTGGGGATGGAAGTAGACCATGTCGAGCTGAGAGTCCGGATAGCCGGGAGCAACGTTCACCGCCGCATCCACGTCCTGTCGACCGTAACCCACAGGCACCGGAAGCCCATGGATAAGCACCCATTGGTTCGAGCCTTCCGAAACCGTCTCCCACGCGAGCGGTTGGGACCCAAGGAACTCCTCATCAGACTCGGGCAGACGGAATTGCCGACCCATCCCTTACCCCTCCGTGGCGTCCTTTGGCATCGTCATGAACCGCTCGACGCCGGGACCGATGAAGGACACGACCTCGTCTGGGCCGACCGGCTTGACGACGCCGCCACGAAGCCGCTGGGACAGGAGGTACTGCTCGGGGGTCTTGCCAGCGAGCGCCAGAATGGCTCGTCCAGTCATCTCGGAAACACTCACCACGAAGAACTCGCGGTCAACTCGGATCCGGTACCGGCGCGCCCTGGGAACGGGCTTTCCGTCCTTGACATACTGCTCGACGTCCACTTCATCGATGATCTCTTCCGGCTCTGCTGGCTGCATGCTTCTCACCCTCCTGCGGGCCGCGCTTGGCCCAAGTGTTCTCACTGTACGCCGTGTTCGCCGTTCTGTCAACACTCTAGATAAAAAGGGGGAGCGCCCCGCCTTCTACTGCGCGAGCGCTCGTTGGCCAGCCGGCCCGAGGACACCGAGCGTGGACAGGCGAATGTCGGCCGCTTGTCGGGAGACCTCGAATCGCGAGGCCAGGTCGACTACCAGGCGTCTCGCATCGGCCGAACCGGGCATCGATGGCCCATTCGCTCCCTGAAGGAACGTCGCCACCGCAAGGAACACTGAGCGAGGCATGAGCAAGGCTGCCATCCCCTGGTTCGCCTGGACCTCGCGCCAGTCGCTCGATGTGCCCCGGTACAACACGCTGCGCTTCTGACACCGCATGAGCCGCTGCCCCTCCTGGGCTGGCTCCGGGCTATCTCCAAAGAGCCTGCCCTGTTCGGGCGGAAGCTCAAAGAGCGGCCGGTGAATGAACACGTGGCTCGCCTCGTGAGCGAGAGTGGCCCTCCAGCGGCCTCGCAGGCCCAAGGGGCTTTCGTCTTCATCGATCGCGGAGCCGGTCAGATCCTTGTTGATCGCAACTCGCGGGGTCTTCCCAGGAAAGAACTCCGTGAGTCCAAGCACATCCGCGGGAAGGTCTGCATGCTGATCGAGGCTGACCTTGAGGTGGCGCTCGAGGAAAACCTCGATGTCTACTGCGGGATTGGCCGCCGCCGGAAGGAGGTTCGCGCCTCGAAGCTCGTCCTCCATCATCAGCTCAATGTCGTCGCGGTCGAGCCAGAGCCGCTGGTCTCCCCCCGGACCGCGATACCACCTCGCCGCCACTACCCGCCTCCCTTCGGCGTCTTGCCGATCTTGCGGTCGAGGTCCTTGGCGAGCTTCTCGACGATCTCGGCGGGGGCGTTGGCTGCCGAGAGCTTCCGCATCAACACTCCAACGGCGGGCGTACGGCTCATGTAGCGCATCGCCTCGTCGCCGAGCCGGCCGGCCCTTGCCATCAGGTCGTCGAAGCCGAGGTCGAGATGGCGACCGATCGTGCGGAGTACTTCTTCAGCCGGTACTCTCCGGTCGTTCTCAATATCACTTAGATAGGACGGCGTCATCGTCGCGTTGCGCGCGAGTTCACGAAGGCCGAGGCCCTTCGCGACCCGCGCTTCTCGAATCACTTCTCCAAGACTCTTCGCTGCTTCGTTCACCATGTACGCCGTAGAGCGTACATGGCGGCGGCCGCGGCGTCAAAGGGATTGAGCCCAAGCGTCATGCGAGCGGCAGTCGAGGCACCTCGGCCGTCCTCCGATCGAGGCCGAAGAGTGCGTGGCCAGGATCGACATCCCCATCGGCCGAGGCCAGTGGGCCAGCCGCCAACGTGGTAGGATTCCGGCACCTAACTACCTGGAAGGAGGAGCTTTGCCGAGACCCCATGCGACCACGCTCGGCAGGGAAATCCGAACCATTCAGATGGCCCTAGCAGTGATTAGCGACTCGCTGGGTCGCCTCGTCCCGCTTCTGAAGGCGACTCCCGCCACCGGCCAACCGCCGAGCAAACGCAAGCTCCGCCTCTCTCCCGCACGACGCGCGACCCTGAAGCTGCAAGGCCAATACATGGGCCATATGCGCAGCCTTGGACCCCGCCAAAAAGCGCGGGTAAAGGTCCTCAAGGCCGCGAAGGGCTTCCCGGCCGCCATCAAGCTGGCCAAGAAGTTGGCCCACGGATAGCCATCCTCCTATGCGCGCGAAAAGCCTGGACGTCTTCTCGCTGCGCGATACGGTCGTCGGTGAGTACAAGAAGTTTGCGACATCGTTCACGACCATCCACGCCGAAGACATCCGGCAGCAGGTCGAAGCGATCTATGCGCAGGATCGCTACTGGCCCGAGCCACTGATTCAGATCAACCCCAGCTACAAGCGCTCAACAACCATCGACGAACTTGTCGCAGGGGGCGTCCTCGAACCGAGGACTGCGGAGATCTTTCGAACCTCACCTACAACGGACGCCCCGCGCGGCGAGGTGCTGGCTCTCTACAAGCACCAGGAACAGGCGGTAGCGCTCGCATCGCAAGGGGAGAGCTACGTCGTCACGACGGGCACTGGCTCGGGTAAGTCCCTCTGCTTCTTCATCCCAATCGTCAACGCCGTGCTCGCTGAGAGGCAACAGAGCAGTGCGCGGCGAACACGCGCGGTCATCATTTACCCGATGAACGCGCTGGCCAACAGCCAGCTCGAAGAGCTCGACAAGTTCATCAAGAACGTGCCCGGCGAGAAGCCGGTCACGTTCGCGCGCTACACCGGGCAAGACGACACAGAAGAGCGGCGAAGGATTTCGGACAACCCGCCCGACATTCTGCTCACGAACTTCATGATGCTCGAGCTCCTGATGACACGTCAGGACGAACTCGACCGGAAAGTCATTGGCAACTGCGCGGGCCTGCGATTCCTGGTACTCGACGAGCTACATACCTACCGAGGCCGGCAGGGCGCGGACGTCGCGCTCCTTGTGCGCCGTGTTCGCGAGCGGCTCTCCCCCGAGAAACTCCAATGCGTAGGCACATCCGCGACGATGGCGAGCGAGGGCTCGCTCGAGGAGAAGAACCGCGTCGTCGCACGCGTGGCCTCGAAGCTCTTCTCGATCGGGATTCCTGAGAGCAACGTCATCGTGGAGACGCTGGAGCGGGTGACCGACTCCGCTGCTAGCGCGACGTCCGTGCGACCGGCTCTCGGACCCGCAATCGATGCAGGTATAGGGCCCAAGATCTCCGACGCCGAACTTCGCTCACACCCGCTCGCCGTCTGGGTCGAGACGCGGCTCGGGGTGTCGTGGTCGGACAAGGACCAGCGGTGGGTACGTGCGCGACCGCTGACGGTTACTGAGGCCGTTGCGGAACTCAGTCACGATTCAGGCCGCGCGATTCCGGCTTGCCGAACGGCACTCCGAGATTTGCTGCTCATCTCAGGCGTCCCCGAGACCGAACGCACCGGCTCCCCGCACGCGAGCCCACGTAGCTTTTTCGCGTTCAAGCTGCACCAGTTCATCTCGGGGGCAGGTCACGCGTTCTCGACGCTCGAGGCGCCCGGGGAACGGACCATCACGGTTGAGGGGCAGCAGTTCCTGCCAGGCGCGGCAGACAAGCGGCTCTACCCCGTCCACTTCTGTCGCGACTGCGGGCACGAATACCACCCGGTTCGCCTCGTCAAAGACGGCGGTGAGCGCATGTTCCTCGCTCGCGATATCGACGACGCGGCGCCCGTCGCCTCGGATGACGACGACGAAAACGCTGGCGGCGACACCGACGACTCGGACGACCGTGAAGTGTTCGGATTCCTGACGCCTCACGCCCTCGACGCCGACTTCACCTTCGCCGACCGCGACGAGGACTATCCGGAGACCTGGCTCGAGTACGACGCCGCTGGCACCCCGAGGCTCAAGCGGCACTACCGCGTGGCGCGTGCGCGGTCAGCGAACGTCGCACCCACCGGCAAGGTCGGTGCCGGCACGAAGAGTTGGTTCCTCCCAGGCAAGTTCCGCTTTTGCTTGCGCTGTGGCGCCACACAGGGCGGCGCCGCCCGCGACCGCAACCGACTCGCTTCGCTTTCCGCCGAAGGCCGCAGCTCCGCCACCACAGTCCTCGTCGGCAGCGCGCTTCGTTGGATGCACGGACTCGATTCGGAGCTCGATACGTTTACGCGAAAGCTCCTAGGGTTCACGGACAATCGACAGGACGCCGCGCTCCAGGCGGGGCACTTCAATGACTTCCTCTTCGTCAGCCTGATCCGGGCCGGATTTCTCGGCGCGCTCGAGGTGGCCGGAGGTACCGGACTTCGCAGCGACGAACTTGGGAGCGCGCAGCAGAAGGCACTCGGCTTCGATCGGCCGAGTCTCGACCTGCGCGCCGAGTGGCTGCTCGAGCCCGGCCTCAAGGGCTTCAATCTGCAAGAGGCGGAAGGCACGCTGCGACAAGTGCTTTCGTATCGCGTCTGGTTCGACCAGCGACGCGGATGGCGCTATACGAATCCAAACCTCGAGCAGCTCGGCCTGGTGGAGGTCGACTACCTCGGGCTCGACGAGCTGGCCGCGGACGACGCGCTCTTCTCGGACGCACCTGCGGTCGTTCACCAAGCATCGCCGCGCGTGCGCGCGGCGGTGTACGCAGAGCTGCTGGATCACCTGCGAAAGTGGATGGCCATTCGCAGCCAGATTCTCGATCCAACCATGATCGAGCAGATGCTCGCAAAGTCGCACAGCCGCATTCGGGCGCCCTGGGGCTTCGGCATCGACGAGAAGCCACGACGCGCACGCTGGCTCATGATGTCTCCACCCTCGCGACGCGACATGACCCTTCGCGACGAGGACCTCATAGCACGAGGCGGATCGCGCAGCGCTCTCGGGAAGACGCTGAAGGCGTCGCGCGGCCCTCGCTCGCCGCGATTCCCGGAAGGGCGCAAGCTTTGGGATGACAGCGCGGCCGTCCGAGCGCTGAAGTCGAAGGAGTTCGATGCCGTCATCGAGTCGCTCCTTCGAGCCGCCTGCACTCACGGCCTGATCTCCGAAGAAGTGACGCCCTTCAGCAGCCTCGTTGGCTGGCGACTGAACGACGCGTGCATCCTTTTCAAGAAGGGAACACCTGAGATCGACCCTGCACACCCGGCCGAAAGCGCGTTCTTCCGCGACTTTTACGGGAATCTCGCACGGATGCTCCGTGATCCGGGACATCCTCTGTTTGGATTCGAAGCGCGGGAACACACGGCGCAGGTGGATGGAGAGAAGCGTGCGGTACGTGAGAAGCGCTTCCGGTATGGGGACAAGGAGAGAGAAGAGCTCGCCGCTGACGAGAAGCACCTAAGAGAGATCGGCGAGGCCAATCGCTTCCTGCCGGTGCTCTTTTGCTCGCCGACGATGGAACTCGGTGTAGACATCTCGGCGCTCAACGCCGTCTATCTCCGCAACATCCCCCCCACCCCCGCCAACTACGCGCAGCGAAGCGGGCGAGCGGGACGCAGCGGCCAGGCCGCACTCGTGCTCACCTACTGCTCGGCACAGGGGCCTCACGACCAATACTTCTTCCGCGACCCGAAAGCGATGGTACACGGCGAGGTAAGGCCACCGCTGCTGGACCTCGCAAATCGGGATCTCGTGGAGAGCCACCTATCAGCCGTCTGGCTCGCCTGCACCGAGGAGCCGCTCAATGCGTCGATCTCGGAGCTCCTCGTTCTGAACGATCCAGCGCGACCCCTCAGAGCGGAAGTCAAAGGCCCCATGGGGACACCGGCCGTTGCCAATGAGGCAACGCGACGCATCAAGCGGGTACTCGAGCTACTGGAAGACGACCTCACGGCGGAGCTGGCGCCGTGGTATCCCGGTCGCGACGCATTCGCCCCCGAGGTGGTGCAGCAGGTGCTCGGCCGTTTTGAGCAGGCGTTCAACCGTTGGCGCGACCTCTTCATGGCAGCGGAACAGCAACGCGACGCAGCCCGTCGCACGATGGACGACTATGCCGCGCCGCAGCAAGAGAAGCGGGCTGCTCAGAGCCGGCACGCGCAAGCGATCGACCAGCTCAATCTCCTACAGCAGGGGACCAGCAGTTTCTCAAGCGACTTCTATACGTACCGCTACCTGGCGACGGAGGGCTTCCTCCCAGGCTACAACTTCCCGCGCCTGCCCCTCATGGCCTATGTTCCGGCGACGAACGACGGACGCGGCCGGCAGACCTACTTGCAACGACCACGCTTCCTGGCGCTCTCCGAGTTCGGCCCCCGCAGCCTCGTCTACCACGAGGGTCGCGCCTATCGTGTTGTCCGCGCGTTACTCTCGCTCAGCCATCAGAACAACGCCACCACCGACACACGTCTGCCGACGAAGTCGGTGCGTATCTGCAAGAGCTGCGGAGCGGGCCATTGGAGCGACAACGCCTCGATGTGCCATGCGTGCGGCGCCTCGCTCGGCGACGCCGAGATCGTGAACCACGTCTACCGCATCGAGAACGTCGCCACGCAGCCGGCCGAGCGCATTACCGCGAACGACGAGGAACGGCAGCGCCAAGGCTACGAGCTTCAGACGACCTTCGAATGGGCGATTCGTGATCACGTTCTCGATGTCCGCCGCGGCTCCGTAGCCGATGGCGCGGGCGAGATCGTTCGCCTCGCGTACGGTCCGGGCGCGACGATAACTCGCCTCAACAAGGGCCTGCGTCGCCGCGCCAACCGCACACAGTTTGGCTTCAACATCGATCCGGTCTCGGGCTACTGGGCTAAGAACGAGGACGAGGGGGACGAACCCACCGACCCGACTGCATCACCCCGACAGTGGATCGTACCGAGCGTGCAGGACCGAAAGAATGCGCTGTTGTTCCAGCCGACAGGCCAAGAGTGGGCGCAGGTCACCCTCGCGACGCTGCAGCACGCCCTCCTGCGAGGCATCGAGGCGGTGTTCCAGCTCGAAGAGGGCGAGATCCTCGCCGAGCCGATGCCGACTCGCGACGAGCGCAGTGGTTTTCTGCTCTACGAGGCCACGGAAGGCGGCGCCGGTGTCCTGACGAGGCTCGTGGCGGAGACCGAGCGACTCGCGGAGGTCGCGCGCAAGGCCCTCTCGATAATGCACTTCTCGGTGACCGACGCGGCTAGCCTGCCTGCGGATGTCCACTCCCTCACCGATGCGCTCGACACCTCATGCGTCGCAGCCTGCTACCGCTGCCTAATGTCCTATTACAACCAACCCGACCACGAGCTCATCGACCGCCGTAACGAGGACGCGCGCGGCCTGCTGCTGCGACTCGCGCGTGCCACAACGATCGGGCTCGACTCGCCGCCGCTCTCGCGGGCCAGCACAACAACGAACGCCTCGCCCGTATCTGGCACTCTCCACGCGCGGTGGGTTGAGCTTGCACGCACGCGCGACCTTCCGGCTCCGGACGCAGCGGCGCTCGCGGCTGGCGCGGTTCAGATTCCTCTGGTCTGGCGTTCCCACTACGTCGTCGCCCTGCTCGACGAGACGCTTGCACTTCTCAGCAGCGAGCTTAAGGACAAGGGTTTCGAGGTGATCGTCTTCGGCAACGCCGAGGCGGCGTGGGAGGAGTCCTTCACTCGGCTGGCCAAGGCGCTGGGTCGCGCGCAGTGAGTAGTCTCAGCTATAGCCCGGGAAGCCTTATCCGCGCACGCGGCCGGGAATGGATCGTCCTGGCCGGGAGCGATCCCGAGACACTGCGGGTGCGGCCCATCTCCGGTTCCGAAGAAGACCAAACGCTCATCCACATAGCACTCGAGGCCGAGCCCGTCACAGAGGCATCGTTCCCCAGGCCCGACGCGCGCCAGAAGGCAGGGCACGACGCCGCGCTCCTGTTGCGCGATGCGCTGCTGCTCTCGCTGCGCCGCGGAGCAGGCCCGTTTCGCTGCTTCGGACAGATTGCCGTCGAGCCCCGGGCCTACCAGCTCGTGCCACTCCTGATGGCGCTGAAGCTCAGTCCGGTTCGCCTGCTTATCGCCGATGACGTCGGCGTCGGCAAGACGATCGAGGCGGCGCTCATCGCACGCGAACTGCTCGATCGTGGCGACATCGAGCGCGTCGCGGTGCTTTGTCCGCCGCACCTCGTAGACCAGTGGGTAGGAGAACTCGACGCGCGCTTCCACATTGCGGCGGTCGCTGTCACTGCCCAAGGGGCCGGCCGCCTCGAACGTAGCCTACCGCCCAGCGAGAGTATCTTTTCGGCTCACCCCTACACCGTGGTCAGCCTCGACTACATCAAGAGCGACAGTCGGCGCAGCGAGTTTCTGAGGGCCTGCCCTGAATTCGTGATCGTCGACGAGGCGCACACGTGTGCGGCCGCCGGTCAAGGGCGCCATCAACGCTACGAACTGCTGAAGGGACTGACCGAGTCGTCGACCCGCCACCTGGTAATGCTCACAGCGACGCCGCATAGCGGTGATGAGGCCGCGTTCTACCGCCTTCTCGGACTTCTAGCAGGATGCTGAAAAACGGCTGATGGGAGTCAATTCCACTTCTCGCAGGCCGCTGGATCCGGGTGAGAGGCGAGCAACGGCGCCTTCGCCGTCGGTCCTGATGCCCGGTGTGTGCTGCGCGCGCACGCCTCCGCGGC